>CAJUHL010000198.1 GCA_910586425.1 uncultured Bacilli bacterium | reverse complement strand
AATATTACTGCCCTTATTCGTTTCGATTTCTGCAATTTAGTCCTATCTCCTTCCTGCTTTTATCGCTGTAAATAAACATTAAATATAATACTTAATTTTGACTCATACTAATTTCTTTTAAATTACATCTTTTAGCTGGCAAGCTATATTTCTTATATTTATATAAAATATATCCTGCAAAACTATTTTCATGTGTAGAGATTAGTAATTGTATATCCGGGAACTCTGTTCTCATCAACTCAACAAACGAAACTATATTTAAATCATCCATACATTGAACCGGATCATCAATAAGCATTATGTTCAATCCTTCATTTACGAAAATTTTGTGTAATGCCAACGAAAATGCTAACAAAATACCTGATAATTGTCCAGAACTCATAGTATATAATACATCATGTTCCTCATTAGGAGTCGTAAATCTAATAGAATTCAATTCCTCTTTTCCATCTTTATCTCGAATGAGGATACCTTGACCTCCTTGATAAGATTGTAAAATTCTAGCACTGTAAATATAAAAGGGAATTTCAATCTGCGAAATTATATTCCCTTGATACTTATCAATACTAGCCTTCCAATCTTTCATATATTGATTAAGTTTTTTACTAACTTCTTTTTCAAGACATTCCTTTTGACGTTTTAACCGTTCAACTTGCTTTGTCTTTTCCCTCTCTTGCAAAGCAAATTTGTATTTTAGAAATATCGCTTTTTCTGATATATCCGTTTCCTTTAGTTCTGCAATATCTCCTATTGAGAAGAAATAATCTGTTAAAATAGTGTCGAATTGATATTGAGTCTTCTTCTGATAATATTCTTCTGGAAGAATACATATCGTTTCTTTTATAATATCTTGAATTTGTTGAATATCCTTTTCAATACTATCTACAGAATTTTCTTTCGACATATTAATTTCAAAAGCATTATTCTTTAAAAATTGTTCTATGTATTTATGTTTTTCAATAATATCACTTTCTTCAAATTCCATAAAAGAGCTAAGCAAAACATCTTTCTCCAACTCGGAAATCAGTAACTCTGCATTACTCCAAACATTTTTCATAAATATTTCACGAATCTCATCAATAGTATCCTTCATTTGTTTTCCCGCTGTTCCAAGCAGAGAATTCACGTCTTCGGTTGTTTTTTCAATATTCTTTGATAGTTGTTCCTTTTCTTTCCAATCATAACCACAATAAGGGCATATCCCCTCCCCTAAAATCGTTTCATCATCGGAAATTTTAATTAACTGTTCACGCATTCTAATTAATTCGTTTATTGATTGTTGTGTTTCATGAATATTCTTTTCAATCTGCCGATACTCTAAAACCTTTTGAACTAAGTTTTCACAAACCTCTGGTTTATTTACATACCCTCCTAATTGTCGATATTCTATATTTATAAAATCTAATTTCTTTACTTTTTTAGCTTCATCTTTTAAAAACAATAGCTTTTGCTTTTTTTCTATATATTTTTCTATATCAGCCTGTATCTTCTCAACAATAATATATGCCTTTAATCGTGTTT
>CAJUHL010000197.1 GCA_910586425.1 uncultured Bacilli bacterium | reverse complement strand
TTAGTACCCAAGGAACATTTGGTAAGAAAACTAGATAACTGTATAGATTTTACTTTTATAGAAGAATTAGTGAGTGATTTATATAGTGTATCAGGGCGACCAAGTGTTCCGCCAGTGGTGCTTTTTAAATTGATTTTTATAAATATAGTATTTGGAATTAACTCAATGAGAAGAACATGTGAAGAAAGCCAAGTTAATATGGCATATAGATGGTTTTTAGGATTATCCATATACGATGATATACCAAACTACTCAACGTGGAGTCAAAACTATATAAGAAGATATAAGGATAGTAATGTATTTAATCAAATATTTGATACGATTTTAAATCAAGCAATAGAATATGGATTTGTGGATATGGAAACGGTATTTGGAGATGGAACTCATCAAAAAGCAAATGCGAATAAAAATAAACATAAAGATGTTGAAGTGGAAATAGTAAAAAAAGTATACGAAGATGCGATGTTAGAAGAAATTAATAAGGATAGAATTGAACATGGGAAAAAGCCATTAAAGGAACTACAAAAAACAGAAATCATGTTTGATGAAGAAACTGGAGAGATTAAAGAAAATATCAACATCAAACATATAAAGAAAAGTTTAACAGATCCAGAAAGTGGATGCTTCCATAAAGGAGAAAAAGAAAAGTGTTTTGCTTATACACATCAGACATTTTGTGATAAAAATGGCTTTGTGTTGGCTTCTATTACAAAAGCAGGAAATGTTCATGATAGTGTAGCCTTTTTTAAGGCCTACAATATGTTAAATGAAAAATTTAAGGAACAAATAAAAAATGTATGTTTAGATGCAGGATATGTAAATCCAGCTATATGTAGAGAGATTATCTTATCAGGTCATGAACCATTAATGCCATACAAAAGAGCAATGACAGGAAAAGGTTTATTTAAAAAGTACGAATATGCATATGATGAATATTATGATTGTTATATATGTCCAAATAATGAAATATTATCATATAGTACAACAGATAAAAATGGATATAAAATTTATAAATCAAATCCAGAAAAATGTAAGAAATGTCGATTAAGAGAGAAGTGCACAAGAAGTAAAAATTGTGTAAAAGTAGTAACTCGTCATATATGGGAAGAATACAAAGAACAAGCAAATGAAAATAGATATACAAAACTTTGGAAAGATAACTATCCACTCAGAAAAGAAACAATAGAAAGAACATTTGGAGATTGTAAAGAACAACATGGATTGAGGTTTACAAGAGTTCGTGGCTTATTAAAAAATGAGCAAAATGCCACGATGATTTTTGCGTGCCATAATTTAAAGAAAATGGCTAATTGGAGATGGAAAAAGTCTTCAAATAATGGCATTATTTCACTTATTTTAGCAAAAATAGAAAAAATTATAAGAATCAAGACAAAAAAAGTAGCATATTCTTTTTGAATATACCACTTTGTCAACAGTCTGAAGCAAGCAGAAAATTCTACTTGCTCTTATTTATCCTATTTTTACACTATCATGCCAAATAATTTCTCTTATAAAATCTGATTG
>CAJUHL010000196.1 GCA_910586425.1 uncultured Bacilli bacterium | reverse complement strand
TACTCCCATTATTTCTATCAATGTAAATCCTTTTTTCTTCATTTTCTACATCTCCCATATCTTTTTTTTAGTATACCCTTTTTTTCTCCTTCATTCAACTACTAAAAAGGAGGCTTCCCCCCCCCCGTTTACAATTCGCAAATATTCTTTTTCCTTGTTATCTATTTTTCTTCTTCTTTATTCTATCATACTCTTTTTCTCTTTTCAAGATGGAATGCTAATGAAAAAGTGCAATCCCACCATCTAAGTTTTTCTCGTTTACATCAATTGTCCATTTAGGATTGCCCCAAAAAGAAAAATCTATCGAATCATATACAAGTAAAAATTTAACTAAATCTTTTGTACTCATTTCATAAATAGCATAGGGAACTTTAGTTAAATAATGAACATTATTAAATTTTAATAATTCATCTATCAAAACATCAACTTTATCATAGTTAATTTTAACATGTTTTGCATTATCCACTACAAATTTGCATTTTTCTAAAATTTCACTTAATTTATCATTCATGCTATTTACCACCATTCTATTTATCTATTCCCTCATTTTTCATTTCTACCAAAAATCTACCAAAATCAGATTCAAATAATTTATCTTGTATAATTCTATATTTTTCAAATTCTGATAAAGCAAAGCTTTCTGCAACTTTGTGAGTTACTTTACCAGGATTATCTAATACTTCTCTTTCATTAAATTGTAAAAATACATCTAATCTTTTTTTCCAATCTTCCATAGTCATTGGAATATGTCTTTCAGCTTGATCTTCTGCATAATCTAAATACATTGTAACTATTCTTTCTAACGATTTAAGTTCTTCTTTTGTCAAATAATTTTTGGCAATTACAACATCAGTTGCCATAATTTTACCATTTGGAGAATTTTTCCACGTTGTTTGGTCTAAATGACACGGGTTTATCATCGTTAATATCATATACATATTCAGTGCCTATTTTTAAAATAAATCTAACTACTTTTGGGTTAATATTACCTTTGTCATCTTTTTCGCCAACGATAATTTTTTCAACTAAATTATTAAATATATTCTCATCAAATTCTTTAATAGTTTGTGGTGTTTCTAATATTTTCTCTATCTTTTTCATGTGTTCTTGAATATTTTTGTTGGTATTCTTGATATTTTCATAGTCGTTTATTTCATCATTAATTCTTTTTAATTCGGTATTTATTTCTTTTTCTTTAGAGATATAAGCATTTTTATTTTCATAGTCATCTAGTTTCATATCAATTAGATTTGAGAGTCTTTTTTCAAGATTAGTTTTGTCTTTTATAAGTTTATCAAGTTTAACAATACTATCATCTTCATTTAAAGTTTCTTTTTCTACTACAATATGTTTTTTATCAAAAGGAATAGTTTTAGTAGTTTCCATTTGATTATCAAATTCATTCATAATTTTATCAAGTCTATCATTTCTAGTATTCAAGTTTTGTTCTAATTTTCTATTTATTTTTTTATAGTGGATTTATGTCAAGTTTTTAGACACGAAAATCTTTAGTAATTTAAAATTTAA
>CAJUHL010000195.1 GCA_910586425.1 uncultured Bacilli bacterium | reverse complement strand
TTGTGTATCAAGTGCAGTAAGTGCTATTTCAAAGAGTATCAAAGCAGCAAATCAAACATCTATTAAAGTTGATGGACAAACCATAAAATTACAAAATGCTAATAAAGCAGATTTTACCGATGATGCATGGAAAGAAATACAATCATTAACAAAAGCTCAAAACGGTGAAACTATATCAAATATGGCTAGTGGCAGGAAAATTCATCAAGGTTATAAGTCTGGAATGGCTGGAAAAGAACAATGGTTAAAAAGTGGTACAGGAAGAATGGACTATTTTGATAAAGCTAAGAATGTTATATACGAGTTAAAACCAAAAAATGCAAAATCGATAACAAAAGGTGCACAACAATTAATAAGATATAATAGAAAATATAGTAATCTGTGCAAATTGGTATTAGTTCTTTATTAATATGGAAAAATTAGTTATAGTATGCTATAATTGCTTTTAAAGGGAGGACTTTCTATGAGATTTAATGACTTTAAAGATATAGTGTCAAGATTTTTAGAATTAAACTATAAATTTGAAATGAAGAACGGATTTATGTTTAAAAATTATAAAGATTTTCAATTAGTAATCTGTATTGTAAAATCAAGTTTAGGAAAACATTATAAAATACTTTCAAATTTTTATGTACCTGAATTTCATTCTTATAAAGAATTGATATCAATGAAAGATTGTGAGAAAATATTTCATGAAGACTTACAAAATCCAGAGAATTTCTTTTCAAATCAACTTTTAAAAGAAAGTAATGATGAAATCATTCTGTACTATATTAAAAACATTTTTGATAAATTGCTTGCAAATATTAATCGGGAAGGAATTAATTATTTATATAATAAAAAAGAAAAGAATTTTTTTTCAGCAGATTTTAAAGAATTTATGAAGCTTAAAAAACAAAGTAGTATTATATAATAATACTATAATGATAGGGGTATACTGGTTCATAACTCTTGTAGGAGTACTCAACGTAAAAAATATTGGAAAAAAGAAGCAATTGATCAAAAAGGAGCTGGAAAAACTTATGATATTGATTTGGATGGCAATTTGGGTCGTATGCAAAAAGGCAAAGCTCCAATTGGATTTGATGGAAAAAAGTTGAACTTCATCATGTAGAGGGGATAAAGAATAGTTTTGAAAATATTGTTCAAATTCAACGCACAGATCATATTAAATTTCATAAGATGTATGGTTATTTTAAATAAAAGGTATATGGACGCTATAAAAAATAATTTTTTTTCATATAGTACATATACTCATTATGAAACTTTTCAAAAACTATTGAATCATTCACTTAGTATATCGGATGTTTTCTGTAAAAAGTATAGTGTTTATGACATTGTTTATAAATGTTTTGGAGAAAATAATATCAAGTATTTTGAGAAATATAAAAAAAACTATGAAATAGCTTTAGATACTATTCCAGAATATTTGGCTAGTGATGAAGCTGGTGAATATATAGAAAGAGAAATTATAGATAAACTACCAATTCATTTATCAGAATCACAAAGAAAAAAATATGTTAAAGATAGATGTAAAACATTGTTTTATTTAGAAAAAAAACATTACCCTCACTGGGTTCAAGAATCGGAATGGCCAATTAAAAATGGAAAACCACTAAGGTACATTGGAAGTAAAAGAAGTG
>CAJUHL010000194.1 GCA_910586425.1 uncultured Bacilli bacterium | reverse complement strand
TGCCTCAGGTTAAAAGGAAGTACTATGATGTCTGTAAAGAAAAAATTCCAAACATTATAAAAAAATTTTCTAATGCAGGATATACTATAGCTACAATGGAAAGCTGTACATGTGGCAGCTTGGCTGGAACTATAACTAATTTTTCAGGTGCATCAGATATTTTGCATGAATCATTGAGGTGAACCAAAAATATTGGACTAAAATTTAGTATGAATGGAGGTCCACCAGTATGTTTAGACACCCTTTTGAGTTAAAACTCGAAATTGTTAATTTTGTTATTGAAGGTAAGCATTCATATAAACAAGCTTCCCAAAAATATCATATCCATCAGGAACAAATTCGAGTTTGGTGTAATCTTTACAGAAATTCTGGTAAAGATGGTTTAAAACCACAAAAAATTAGAAAATATGATGGAAATTTTAAGGTTAGCGTAGTAGAATATATGTATGCAAACCATTTATCTTTTGAAAAGACAAGAATGCATTTTAAATTGCCTTCTTCAACAATCATAGTATTATGGAAGCAAATGTATGACGAGAAAGGTCGTGAATACTTGCTAAATAATCGCTCAATGGCAATTAATCACATGCAAGTAGAACGAAATAAAAGAATGAGAAAAAGCTCAAAACCCAATACTTCAGATTTAACAGATAAAAGTAAAGAAGAACTTTTAAAAGAAATCGAAGATTTAAGAATGGAGAACGACTACTTAAAAAAATTAGATGCCTTAGTTCAAAAAAGAATCAACCAACCAAAAAAGAAAAAGCATTAGCCGTTTACGAATTAAGGCACAAATATAAAATAACGGCTCTATTACAAAAGGCAAAATTATCTAAAAGTACATATTATTACATTATTAATACTTTATCTAGAACAGATAAATATGCAGAAGTAAAAGATGTAATTAAACAAATTTATCATTCTAATAAAGGTAGATATGGTTATCGTAGAGTTACTTTAGAACTATATAATAGAGGTTATAAACTTAACAGAAAAACAGTGTATAAATTTATGAAAGAACTTAAAATACAGTCATTTGTTAAGATTAGAAAGTATCGTTCATATAAAGGCGGTTATGGTAGTTATGTAGCTATAAATCTTTTAAATCGTAATTTTAAAGCAAATAAACCAAATCAAAAATGGGTTACAGATATTACACAGTTTGCCTTATTAAATACACGAATGTATTTATCACCAATTATAGACTTGTATAATGGTGAAGTTGTAAGTTATAATCTATCTGAAAGACCATATTTTCATCAAATAGAAGATATGTTAGACAAAGCTTTTGCTAAAATTCCAGATGATACTAATTTAATATTGCATTCTGACCAAGGGTGGCAATATCAAATGACAAGGTATCAAAATCGTTTAAAAGATAAAGGAATAAGACAAAGCATGTCTAGAAAAGGCAATTGTTTAGATAATGCATGTGCCGAAAATTTCTTTAGTATATTAAAATCAGAATTCTTTTATAACAGAGAATTCAAAAGTATAAATCAGTTTAGACAAGAACTAGATGAATATATAAATTACTACAATAATAGTAGAATAAAGTTAAGGCTAAATGGTAAAAGTCCAATTCAGTACAGAATGGATTTCTACCCTAAAACAGCATAGACACTTGTCCAACTTTTGTGGGTCACTTCAAAGTTCTAACACACTAGAACTTC
>CAJUHL010000193.1 GCA_910586425.1 uncultured Bacilli bacterium | reverse complement strand
GCCAGTGACGTTTTGTAAAGGACTTTTTAATCATGTTCACAAAAATTTTACATTTTAGGGCAAAAAAAGAGCCGGGAACCTATTTTTAGATTCCCGGCTGCGGTTTTTATTTATGCTCTTGATTCTATAAGCACAATAGTTACAAATCTTTTATAATGAATTTATAATTTCTGTTTCACTAAGCGTTTGCTTTAAAACAGTCAGTTCTTGTAATTTCTTCTCGTAGATTTCCTCTAGTTCCTCCCTCTTGATTTTTGTATTATCATATTGAAACTGAATATTTTCAGGTAGTTCAATACCTTGTTTTTGATATTTATTTTCAATATCCTCCATAATTTTTCTTCTTCTTAAAATTCTATTTTGAATTTTTTCTATAGTATCTTCTGTGCGCGCTATTTTTTCTGATAAAGAAATTCCTTCATTTCGCTTTTTGTATCTTCGATTCTTTTTATCCGCTTTTTCAAGGCCAATCACTTCATCAATAGCACTTTTATCAATTTGATTTTCATTCATTTTATTGTATGTATTTATAAACCCGTCCATAGAATACATATGAAATTCTTGATTAGTTTCTGTGATAAATTCTTTTCTAAGTTCTATTCTTGGCCCTATTGTTTTACCTTTGGTAATATTCCACCAACCTTCTTTTTGATCATGTGTAACATATACAATACCTACTTCATTTTCCTTTGCATATTTAATTATCTGTTTCCATATAATCAAATCTCCATAGGCATTATTATCATCTTCCGAATTTTTCTTCTTTTTATCATCTTTAAATCCAGGCGGAATACTCTGTTTATATCTTTTCTCACCTTCTTCTTTTATTGCATTTAGTTCTTCATCACCAATCTGTGAACCAACTCTACCATCAAAAATTGTCAAGATTTTATCTAATATCTCATCTTCATCTGCGTTAACCACTAACAAATTTCGATCTTTATTACTATCCAACCATTTGAACAAATACCTCTTTAATTCAGAAACTTCCTCATCACCAGAAGTCAAACGTAAAGTTTCTACTGCTTTATTTGTGAAGTTTTCCATTTCCTTCTTAAATTGTTCATATCTTTGAACTGTTTCATATATGACCTCACAACGTTTTCGCATATACTCATATGCCACTTGGTATGGAATCCATACTCTATCCTTAAAATTTTCAAAAGCAGCCAATAAAGATTTCCTTGTTTTTGCAGAATATCTATACAAATTCAGCAATACATTAGTATCAAAAACAAAAACTGCCTTTTGCCATAATTCTTGTTTTTCTTTATTTGTTGGTTCTATAAATTCTTTGATCGTATTTTTCATATGACAGCCCTATCAATAAATAGCCAGTAATTCTAATCCAATATAATCTTCATTAACATCAATGCTTTCAAATTCTTGCTTTTTTTCCGAAGCTATTTGTTTTCTTAACGCTCGATTTAGTCCCAAAAAATCTTTATAAATATCAAAAACTGGAAGTGGTTTATCTCTATAATATTTTCGAGATTCCAATCTTGCAATAATAGTTAACTCTTTTCCTTCATAATCTTCTAACTCATTATAGTCAATTAGCATATCTTCTTGTGATACTTTCCCTATTCCCATCCAGTAATCACAATCACCGCCCAATTCACAAAAAATAGGTATCTTTACCTTTGAATTTTTCAAAACAGAATTTATTAATTCCCGTTGATTATTATCTTCGTAATCTAC
>CAJUHL010000192.1 GCA_910586425.1 uncultured Bacilli bacterium | reverse complement strand
ATAAATTACCAAATCAAAGTCAAAATATTTTATTTTTTAATGCCCAAAGATCTTTTGACTACCAAAATCTATCAAATATTTCAAGAGATCCTGATAAAGGACATCACCAAACTGCTTCTGATGCATATACAGGTATCTCCGCTACTGATATAAAAAGTTGGTTTATTCAAAGATATATGTGGTCTGCCCATAAAGACGCATTAAAACCAGAGCAACTCCATAACCTCAATGCGGGAAAAGACAGTTTTAATGTTTTGGATTCCACTATACATTTTTCTAAAGTGATACCAGATACAAATGACATTATGGTTTACACAAAGCAAGGTGAAATTTATTTTGAATACCTATCTTCTGGATATAAATCCTGTATATATATACTTTTAGGTATAATAAAAGAAATTGAATTTCGCTTTAAATCTCCTTGTATTAAAGTACAGGATTTCACTGGAATTATACTTATTGACGAAATAGATGTTCATCTTCATCCTCAATGGCAAGAAAACTTAATAAAAGCATTAAAACAATTACTTCCAAAAGCACAAATTATTGCTTCTACGCATAGTCCTAGCATGATACAGTGCGCTACCACAAATGAAATTATTCCTCTTCGTTTTGACGATAATAATAACATTGTAGTTCAAGAATTAGCCGTAAATAACTATGGATTTCAAGGATGGACAATAGAAGAAATATTAACAGACGTTATGGGAATGACTTCAGTCCACTCCAAACTATTCTCAGAAACATTAACAAAATTTGATAAATCCATCGACAATGATAATATAGATGCTGCAAAGCATTATTATAAGGAACTCAATTTGATGCTCCATCCATCTAACCCTTTACGAAAAATGCTTGAAATTGAAATGATAGGAGTTGATTCCAATGATTAAAATCCAACGAATCTCTGCTCCCAGTGAGCTTAATGATGAGACAGTCTCAACTTTAACTACCCTTTATAAAAGCACAGGTGAAAATGTTTGGAATAAACCATATATAAAAAAGGAACTCTTAAAAATGTCTCATAATAAATGTTGCTATTGCGAACTCAAGTTAGGCGAAGAGGGAAAGTATATGCAAGTAGAGCATTACCACTGCAAAAGTTTATATCCCGATGAAGTCGTTCTTTGGGAAAATTTACTTCCCTCCTGCAATCGTTGCAATACCAACAAAAGTTCACACGATACAAAAAAAGAACCAATTATAAATCCATGTTGTGATAATCCATCAGATTATTTATATATGGAAAACTACCGCTTAAAAAGCAAAGATAATAATCTCATTGGTTGTACTACTATTGATGTTCTGTATCTCAATGAATCGGATAGTTTGGTATTGCCTCGTTTCAATATAGGCAACAAAATACAAGAAAAACTACAGTTTCTTGAAGATTTACTCATAGACTACATCGATGGTAATAATAGCACACGTAGACGCAACAGAATAATCAATGGCCTAAAAGACCTTCTATCACTTGCCGATCCGACCAAAGAATACAGTGCAACAGCCGCTACAGTTATAATTACAGATGGTACATATCAGCTAATGCAAAAGCAATTAGAGCGCTTATCTCTATGGACAGATGACTTACAATATCTGCATGATATTGCAGTTAAAAATTCTCTATGTAAAAATGAAATTTAATAATTCAGGTATCAAAAAGGTATCACGCCCCACATCAAAAGCCGGAAAGTCCGCTGTTTATGCGG
>CAJUHL010000191.1 GCA_910586425.1 uncultured Bacilli bacterium | reverse complement strand
TAAATTTTAAATTACTAAAGATTTTCGTGTCTAAAAACTTGACATAAATCCAAAATATATTAAGAAGTTTTATGATATTACTAAAGATTATCGAGAAGAATATAACAAAAGACAAGAAAATATGAGAACTGATCGAAAGAAATCTTTTTATCAAATGGTAAATGATTCTAAAAGTGTTGTTGCAGATGAAATGATATTTACAAGTGATAAAGACTTTTTTGATAAGTTAAGTAAAGAAGAAATTATGATTTGGGCAGAAGAAAGTTTAAAATTTGTTTATGAAGATTTAGGATACAAGAAAGAACAAGTCATTCACGCAACATTACACATGGATGAAACAACACCTCACATTCATATTGTAGTTATACCTCTTGTTAAAAAGTTTGATAAACGAGTAAATAAAGAAAAATATTGCATAACTAAAGGTGAATATATCAAAAGTAGTAACCACTTGTCTAAATTACAAGATAAATATTATGAGAGATTAAGAAATAAAGGATTCGAGATAGAACGAGGAGAAAAAAATACAGGTATTAAAAACTTAACCCCTAAACAATTAAAAGGTGTTACTCGTATGTTGGATAAGAAGTTAGATAATACAAAATACAAAATGAATCGTGAATATAATGATTTACTTAAAACTATGAAAATTGAAGCAAAAAAGATATTTAATCATAAAGTAGTATTTGATTATAATACCTATATTTATTTAATGGACTATTTGAAACAAGCAAAAGAAGCAGTCAATAATGTTTCTAAAAGCGAAGGCTTATATAAAGAACTTCAAAAAGAAATCGGATACTATAAAGCATTGCTTGCAGTAAATAATGAAAAGGATAATCAAATTAATTATTTAAACAATAAAATTGAGAAACTTGAATATGATAATTCCTCTTTTAAAAACTTTGTTATTCAATTATTACAAGCATTAAAAGATGTATTTAGAAATATTCTATTGTTTGGAAAAGATAGAGAAAAAGATATTGTGATAAGTCAAATAAAAGATTGTTATGATAACAACTTATATAATGATTCTGATATTTCATATATTACAAAAGATACACCTAAAGAAAAAGAGATGACTTTGTATGTAGAAGAAAAGGACTACGATTATTTTTAAATCGTAGTCCCTAAATACTAAATGGTGTCAATTTAGTAAACATACTTGTACATTGACATAATCAATGAACGTGTGATAACAAATTTTATTAATTTGTTATATTATATTTCAAAATTTATGTTTAAATGTTATAATGTATTCAAGGAGGTTATATAAATGAAATTAAATATTAACTTTGATCCAACTTTAGAATCTACAATTAATCTATGCCAACCTCTTGCTGACTGGTTTGAAAGAAATCAAGAAACAATGGCATACTTTGAATTAACACACAAAGGTTGCTTACATTTTGAAAATTCTTCAATGGCTTCATCAGATGTTAAAGCATTAGGAAGAATGGCAAATGCTGGATTAACTTGGCTAGAGGCACCAAAAACATCAAATGTTTCTCCAGAGGAAAAGGCTATTAATGCAGCAATTTCTATTGCAAGTGTGTATGAAGAAGAAAAAGAAAGATTAAGTGAAAATGCAAAAGTACAATATTATCTTAATGTAGAAGAATTACAAAAAGATGATAGTCAAGAAAAAGGAAGAAGTCTGGATTTATGTCAAGTTTTTAGACACGAAAATCTTTAGTAATTTAAAATTTAAGC
>CAJUHL010000190.1:1468-1742 GCA_910586425.1 uncultured Bacilli bacterium | reverse complement strand
AGACAGGTTCTGTTAGTAATGGTAAAAAATCTCTAAATTCCTTTAGTACCGTATTATCAGAATCAAGCATCGCTAGATTTTGATCAAAATACCCAGGGGTTACATGCAAGCCATAGGAAACATGACCACTTATTGGATCGATTATACCATTTAAAGTTTTTAAAAGAGTTGATTTACCAATTCCATTTTCACCTATTACACCAATCTTTTTTCCTCGAAGAATTGTTAAGTCAATTTTAGCAAAGATCGGAAGAGCACACGTCTGAACTCCAGT
>CAJUHL010000190.1:0-1458 GCA_910586425.1 uncultured Bacilli bacterium | reverse complement strand
CAATTTTAGCAAGTGGTTTATCATAACCAATTACAAGTTCTTCAGCAATTAAAACTTTTTTGACAGATTCTTCCATTTCACTTAAGTTTGTTTTAAAAACTCGCATATCAGTTTCTAATGGTTTGTCAATTAAATCCATATGTTCTATTTGTCGCAGTTTTGATAAAGCCATACTAGCCTTTGAAGGTTTAGACCTAAACCTTTCATAAATGCTTTTTAGTCTTTTAATTTCCTTTTGTTGAAACTCATAATCTTTTAAAGTTTTTTCATAATTCAGTTTTTTTGTTTTTTCATAAAAAGAATAATTTCCTTTGTATCTTGTTAATTTTCCATAGTCTATATCATAGATGATATTTACGATATTGTTTATAAACATTCGGTCATGTGAAACTATAATCAAAGCTCCCTTATAGTTTTTTAAGTATTCCTCAAGCCATTCTATTGTTTTTATGTCTAAATGATTCGTTGGTTCATCTAATACAAGAATATCAGGATGACTTAAAAGAAGCTTGATAAAGGCTATTTTTGTTCTTTGTCCTCCAGAAAATTCACCTATTTTTTTTAACTTATCAGATTCAGAAAAACCAAATTTGTTAAGCATCACTTCATATTCTTTTTTATAAGAATAGCCACCTTGAATTTTAAAGCTTTCTTGTAAATTGGTGTACTCATTTATTATCTTATCAGAATTATTCTTGCTCATTTGTTCTACATAGGTATTTAATTTTTTTTCCATATTGATAAGATTACTAAATGATTTCTCAATTTCTTCTAACAGAGTTAAATTTTCATTATCAAATTCAACTTGTTTCATGTATCCAATCGTAAATGTTCCTATTTTATTAATCTGAAATTTTTCTTCTCCAATTCCTTCGCTAAACATATCATTGTTTTCAATTGCACGCAAAAAAGTGGTTTTTCCTGAACCATTTCTTCCTACTATCGCGATATGTTCTCCATCGTTTATTTCAAAGTTAATTTCTTCAAGAATCGTGTTACCATTTAAAGAAACTGAAGCGTTTTTTATTTGTAATTTCATAGTTCCCTCTTCTAATGTAATTTTTATAGGTGTATTCGTCAATTAAAACACTTTTGTCTATTTTTTTTATTTTAATTTTTTTTACTAAATTTTGATATTTTATTATTTCAAATCCAACTAATTTTCCTATTCCTACTAAACTAAAATTTAAATATTTTTCATTTTTAGAATTATATCTAATTCTTTCTAAGTCATCAATATTTTTTATATCTAACTGATCTAGATTATTTTTTATTTCATCTTTTACTACTTCAATTATGATATCATTTAAATCATCTTCAAGAATTAAAATTTTTTCTTTTAAGTCTTCAAATGTATCACATACTCGATTTATTTTTGATGTGTTTTTTTCAAGTGCTAAATTTTTTCCTGGGGTATAGTAAATTAAATATTCATTTCCTTGTACTTTAAGTGGATAT
>CAJUHL010000189.1 GCA_910586425.1 uncultured Bacilli bacterium | reverse complement strand
CTGAAATAGATATGTTCAGACTGTTGACAAAGTGGTATATTCAAAAAGAATATGCTACTTTTTTTATCTTGATTCTTATAATTTTTTCTATTTTTACTAAAATGAGTGAAATAATGCCATTATCTGAAAACTTTTTCCATCTCCAAATTGCCATTTTCTTTAAATTATGACACGCAAAAATCATCGTGGCATTTTGCTCATTTTTTAATAAACCACGAACTCTAGTAAACCTCAATCCATGTTGTTCTTTACAATCTCCAAATGTTCTTTCTATTGTTTCTTTTCTGAGTGGATAGTTATCTTTCCAAAGTTTTGTATATCTATTTTCATTTGCTTGTTCTTTGTATTCTTCCCATATATGACGCGTTACTACTTTTACACAATTTTTACTTTTTGTACATTGCTCTCTTAATGGACAATTCTTACATTTTTCTGGATTTGATTTATATTGTTTGTATCCATTCTTGTCTGTTGTACTATAAGTCAATACTTCGTTATTTGGACATATATAACAATCATAATATTCATCATATGCATATTCGTACTTCTTAAATAAACCTTTTCCTGTCATTGGTCTTTTGTATGGCATTAATGGTTCATGACCTGATAAGATAATTTCTCTACAAATTGCTGGCTTCACATATCCTGCATCTAAACATACATTTTTTATTTGTTCTTTAAATTTTTCATTTAATATATTGTAGGCCTTAAAAAAGGCTACACTATCATGAACATTACCTGGGGTTGTAATAGACGCTAAAACAAATCCATTTTTATCACAAAAGGTCTGATGGGTATAAGCAAAACACTTTTCTTTTTCTCCTTTATGGAAACAGCCACTTTCTGGATCTGTTTTACTTTCTTTTATATGCTTCGTATTAATATTTTCCTTAATTTCACCAGTTTCTTCATCAAACATGATTTCTACCTTTTCTATTTCTTTTAATGGCTTCTTTCCATGAGTAATTCTATCTTCATTAATCTCTTGTAGCATAGCATCTTCATAGACTTTTTTCACTATTTCTACTTCTACATCTTTATATTTATTTTTATTGGCATTGGCCTTTTGATGAGTTCCATCCCCAAAAACTGTTTCCATATCCACAAATCCATATTTCATTGCTTGATTTAAAATGGTATCGAAGATTTGACTAAATACATCACTATCTTTGTATCTTCTAATATAGTTTTGACTCCATGTTGAATAATTAGGTATTTCATCATAAATTGAAAGACCTAAATACCATCTATATGCCATATTTACTTTGCATTCTTCACAAGTTCTTCTCATCGAGTTAATTCCAAATACTATATTTATAAATATCAATTTAAAAAGTACCACAGGGGGAATACTTGGTCTACCAGATACACTATATAAATTTTTTACCAATTCTTCTATAAATGTAAAATCGATACAGCTATCTAGTTTTCTTACTAAATGTTCCTCAGGTACTAATTCTTCTAATGTACTTAATATCATACAATCGTTTTTTCTAATTTGTTTAGTCATTGCCATAAATCATAACACCTCTATCTAACCAATACTATTATCTCATAAAATTCATAAAAAAACGAGATATTTATGACTTAATTTGGTTAGATAAAGTCTATCTCGTAACTATATTATACTATAACATTTATAATTTTAAAAGACTGTTCACAAGAAATTATTTGTCAACAGTCTGAAATCAATTAGTATCTGATCTAATTGATTTTTTTATTTACCTAATAAATATGGATCACTTTCTGT
>CAJUHL010000188.1 GCA_910586425.1 uncultured Bacilli bacterium | reverse complement strand
CCATAAAAAATAGCAATATAACGATTTGAGTCAATATTTTACAACTTTAGGGATAATGATGAAATATCTTCTGACTAAAGCACCAATATCTGTACGTTCAACCATTGCCAACTGCTTTGCACAATCAAGTGTGAGGATATAATCTAAAATATCCTTAGATTCAGCAAATCCCTCTATTTCGTACTTTCTGGAAATAGTAGAATAGTCAACATCTTTTATTAGTCGATAAGATTTGATACGATTTTCAGTCCAATCTGTAAATTTCCAACCGTTATTTAATTGCTTATGTAAATCTCTAGCATTAACTTTTGCATCACTTTCATCAGACTGTAAAATCGGTAAAAGTACCTGATATTCAAGGATTGTGGCGATTTCACCATCGTTTAATCCATATTGTTTCAATTCTTCTTCTGTAAATTTTCCGTCTTTAAATGATGTGCTTTCATAAACTTTTTCTTTTCTTGGATTTGTGTTATTTTTGTTTATAATTCTCATGATTTTATTCATTCCTTCTTACTTAAAACATAAAGTATGTCACATCAGAGTGTGATATACTTGAAGAAAAAAATGACAAAGTATATCACACTACAGTGTGCAGAATCAGCCGTCTTTTTATAAATAAAGACTGTATATATAAATAAAGACTACTATCGTAATGAATTATTCGCATACGCTTCATAATTCATTACTCTCTTAACAACTTTTTGATTATTGATGGTTAATTGTAGTTACGGTTGGCATGATTTACAGGTGGTATGATGGTAGTGGCTATTTATATATTCTCTTTCTTTGGATGAAAAATTCCTTGTATATAGGTTGTATTCTATATTTACTGTTTCTTTTCAGCTTTAGCAGCTAATTCATCAAAAATATTCTTTATCTTATGATTTTCATTGCAATCAATATCTTCAGTTATATATAACTTCTTCATAATAGAATCCAGTGTTAATGTAAACATATCCCGTATATCCTTGTAATGATTAATCACATCAAGAACTTCCACTTTTATATCTGTGTCTATACTAAATTCACATCTATATAGATCTGTGTATTCATTAATTTCAATGTCATAAGTATCTTCTGTTTCTTCAATAACAAGATGCATTAAATTCCGTAATGACAACTTTTCGTCTGAATTCTTATTTACATAGGATAGAAGAGTCTTGAGTTTGTTGAATGTATTAGTTTTCCAACGGGAATACTTTTTCTCTGGTAATTTCTTCTTGCTGGATTGTTCCTCTAACTTGGAGAGACGGTTATTCATAGAGGTGAGCAATTCTATCAATTTTTCATCTGTACTGTTATTGGTTACTGATTGTAATTTTTGTGCAGCTACTTTTAATCCTTGCTCACAAGCTACAAAATATTGTCTTGCTTGTTCATGGTGTTCTGTATTACCTGTCATAGAGAGTTTCTTTGCAAAATCTGAAGTGAGTTTGTAATCTGTTTTGGGTTTGGGGTTGTGTCGTTCACCCTCTACTGTGAACGGGATATAATCCTCGTTTTCAATAGCAAATTTATTATTCTTAATATTTCTTCTGCACCAATCTGAAAAATGAGCAGGATGTAATTCTAGGAATGTATATAAATTAGAAGCTACTGTCATACCATTCTCATCAATTTTTAATGCAATCTCTATTGGTGTTTGAGATGATGTATCTACGTTTGAGTTAGATGTTGGTAAATTTATTGCTGGTTTTGTAGTAGTCACCAGTTTACAACTTTTTATAAAAATACAAATACAAACCCATCTTTTTATTGT
>CAJUHL010000187.1 GCA_910586425.1 uncultured Bacilli bacterium | reverse complement strand
GTACTGGCGACAGCAAATCAAAATAGCTTAATTTCAACATATCACCTACCTTATATTACTTTTTCTTTGGTAAAATGTTTGATATATATAAGACAAACATTTTCCATAAAATTTTGTATTTGGAATATATTGTTTCAAGGGATTTCGTTCTGACATATTTATTTCTCCAATAGAATATTTCTTTTTAAAATGTTCGTTTTCTATTGGATCTAATAATGATGAATTAATCAACTGTATTGCACTATCTACTCTGTTACCATATATCCCTATTGAATTATAATATTGTTTGTCTTCTTCAGATAATTGAACAATTTCTTTGTGACATATAACAAATACATCCAGTCCAACTTCTTTAATGTGCTTATTTTCAACTTTGTTCAAATACGTTTCTATAAATATAGCGCATCTACTATCAGTAACAGTTCCTTCCATATATGGATGATCAAAACAATGTCCAAGAAGAGTTTTTATTTCCGTTTTTCCAAAAATATTTTTATCATATTTACCGCCAAGCCAATTTTGATTCAATGTAAAATGGTCATTATCTAAAGTAGGCATTATAAGGTTTACAAGATCCTCTTTATCTAAAAAAAGATTCATTAAATATTCTTTAATCCGACTCATATCAGAGAGTGGATCATAATATTTTGACATAATCCACCTCCATAATTATTCAATTATATGTATTTTAGTTTCTGCAACAATTTTTTCCCCAACAATAATCTGCACAAAAAAAGAGCCTCTAATAAGATTCTCATCATTAATAGAAACAGTTATTTTATTATCTACAATAATTTGTTTAACATCAAAATCTGATTTGACATTCCACTGGTAATCCACATTCTGCCAATCAACAGCATTACCATCTTTATCCGAAAAAGTTGCAATATATGAACGCCTATATCCATTTTTCAGATTTGTATTCCCAGAAATCACACACCTTAAATCTGTCGTTTCGTTGGGTTCTGATGGAGTGGGTGGAAGAGGAGAGGACGGATCTATGTAATCACTGATTCGTAATTCTTGATTGTCTTTATTTGGATTGAATTCAACCTTGTCTGCTATGAAACTTAATAAGGAACCCATATTACCAGAGTTATACAAAACATCATCACTCCGAGTGATCTTAAACACTTTAGTGGGTTTTATTGGTTTCATATCAATAAATACTCGTTTTCCTTCTAGTTCAAAACCTTCATCACAATATCCAATAAGAACTGTATAGTTATTGGAACTCAACACAAGTGTACTATTACCTGTCTCTCCGACGTCATATTTGCTGGCACTGACAATGTTTGAATAACGCTCAATAATTTCCCCACTTGCAAGCTGCCAACGCAGAAGATAATTACACTGAATCATTTTTCCTTCATAATGTACATCATTTACATTGAATGAATTATATATTAGCCAGTATGTATCGTCCTTAGTATCATGTAGATATTCTCCAATTTTGATTGGATTATCATAAGTGGTTAAGAAATTCTGATAATTACCATTCAATGAACTATATTTTCGTTTATAAATACGGACTTTGGCAGGTCTATCATCACATCCCAATACAGGATTCCAGAAATACATAGTAGGAGAGTATGATGAATCATGTTCCAATTCTTCTTTTAATAGATTCTGTCCATCAATTATCATTTCCTCTCGTGCTGTGGAACCGCTATGTTTTACTCGTTCTTTCATAAGTTGAAGGCTCATATTACACCTTCTTCCTATTAGTGACTAAATCAAACAACTTGGAATTTTTGTATGATTTATTGATTGCAAGTTGGTCATTTTCGG
>CAJUHL010000186.1 GCA_910586425.1 uncultured Bacilli bacterium | reverse complement strand
TGATTATTACCAAAACCCATATAATGAGCAAAACCTGGTAGCAGTGCTTGGCAACATGCTTTCCGACCAAATTGGATCAATAAGGAATGCGAAGAATAAGAAGAAAGGTGAGAAGACGGGGAGGAAAGGCGAAACTGATAAAGGTATTCGTAATCCCGATGATTTAGGTGATGCAGATGTTAATGATTTACAAAGGGTGCCAGATGTTGTAATAAAAGAAAATGGTGGGGAGGATTTTACACAAGAAATAAAAAAAGAAATGGGAGGAAAAAGATCTGATTTATATTGGGATAAAGATGGAAATGTATACGCAATTCCTAAGAGTGGCGGAGCACCTCAATGGGTTACTACAATTCCAAGATAGTAAATTTTTATTTGGAGATATCGAGCAGGTAGAATTAAAAATACCTATTTAAAAGTTAAAAATGATTTTTACTTTTAAATATATCTACCAATAGAAAGATTATTTTTCTTTTTGTGGCTAAGAAAAATAGAAAAAGCAAAAACTTTGAATATATCAAAATGCCTCCTATGTCGAAAATGGCTTACAAGAGAAATTTAAGCATGGGAGGCGATTTTGATGAATAATAAATTATGGGAAAATATGGGAGGAATTAAAATGTCGAAAAACAGGTGTCCAATAGACTTAGGGAATGCAATTAATATAATTCATCGAAGGGCAACGGGAAGTCCTTTGACAATAATGAGATACGAAGAGTTGTTTGATTTTTTTTCAGAGGAACCCCCTTCAATAGCTGTAAAAAAAGACAAAAAGGACAAAAATAATTTGTTTGAATGCATCTTGAGAATTCGGGTTTGGCGCACAAAAGGGAAATGTATCTCATGGAGTATATATTCGGAAGAACGAGAAAAATTTGATAGTGTTATAATTCGGAGAGTTTGCTGGAATTTGGATAAAGATACGGAATTTGCGAAAAAGAGATTGAAAGAAAAAAATAAAGATTTGTGGAAAAAAAGATGGAAGGAAACTATAGAAATTTGGCCTACAATTGAGATTTGCAATATGTACATATCATTAACGCAATCTGATGATATAATAAGATTGCTTCATAATTTTGATATGGAAATAGAAGGAGGATTTAAGTTAAATAAAGATGATAGGCAGTCTGAAGAATGGCGCGAATTAGAAATAAGAAGAAAGTTTGACTGGGGACAAATACATTTAATTTGGGGCGAGGAAAGAAAGAACGAGTATATTGAGTATAAAATTAAGGAGTTGGTTTCAAAACTAGATCTTATGGTCAATGAGATAGATGAAAAGATTTTTGAAATGACTTTGCACTATACAATGGATCCAGAAGATTATAAAAATTTGTTAAAAGGTTATGAATAATGAGTATTATTAAGAGGGTAGTTCCATCCAGTTTGATGACAACATCAGGGCTCTTTATATCGACGGGCTGGAATTGACCAAAAACGATATACAGACGCGAGTATTCCAAAGGTAAAATATTATATTGTATAATAGTTAGAAAATAACCTTTGGAATGTTTCCCATAACGGAGGACATTTTATGTCTTTTGAAATAAATCTAATTGAAAGTATTTGGATGTATTTCCGCAAATGAATGTAAAAATTAAAGAGTTATAAAGTAAGAAAATCGGGATGCGTTTTTATCAATTATGTTAAGAACTCATTCCGGTAATTAAAACATTACAGGACAAAAAGGCGATATATTGTTGGAAACATCGCATATGACTGTATGCAGTTAGATGACGGCAGTACCGCAAACAGCTACAACCGTTACGGGCAGATGACGCGGCTTACAGAAGGAAACAGAACCGT
>CAJUHL010000185.1 GCA_910586425.1 uncultured Bacilli bacterium | reverse complement strand
AAGTTCTCTTTTGCTCTTTTTACGGTTTCCTCAATGTTTAAAATTAAATCTTCCAAATACAGAATTTAATCTTATTTCGCCCATACATTACCTCCCTTAAATTTGTCAGACACCGTCTGACAAATTTAACATAATCACTTAGTTCACCTATTTTTAAAGTATCATTCCAAAGTCTTCGATATATCAAATTCAATTATATATCCTGATAAAATTGAAATTTACTAATTTCCCTGTTTATCATTTCGCCAATATTACTTTGTTCATCAATATCAATCTCGAATCTACGCAATAATACGTCCAGACTTCCCAAACTTAATCCCGTTAAACGTGTAATTAAATAGGGATTTGCTTCATTCACTGCTAAATTCACTATCCCAGTATTTCTAATACACTCCACAAAGAATGTATCTTTATCCTCTGGCACATTATATCCAGTTTCTCTCAGTGCATAATAAAATGGTGTATTAAACACATTCTCTGAATATTTACAACTACAAAACAATTCAAAAAATAAATTCTCTCCACAAATTTCTCTACTTATCTTTTCTAACTCTCTTTTTATATCTTGGCTAAGTGCCCGTGGTAATTTGATTTTAATACCATTATGATACAGCAGCTCAAAATTATCTGAAAAATCTTTCACTTTCAAATTAGCGATTACTTTTCGTTTTGCAGGAACCAATAATGTAATCTTAAAAAAGAACCCTACCATTGTCATATTACTATACTTTTTAGGATAACTATTAAAATAATCTAATAATTCTTTTATTTGATCTGCATCAATATATCCTCTATTACTAGAAAGTTTTAAATTGTTCTCTGTAATAATCTCATCCCTAAAAGCATCATAATCTGCAATTTTATTAAAAATATTATCAGCAATTCCTTCTTTGTAAAGATAAACAAAAATTTTTTTATTGCATTCAAATGGTTATTCATTGTATTAACAGTTTGAATGAGACTTTTCCCATGATAAAATGAAACCGAATCTTTTAATTGCTGACTTCCAATTTCTACTATTTTACCCCCCAATCCAATTTGCTCCATATAATCCAGAAATTTCAAAGATTGATTCATAAAAATGTATTCCAAATCATTCGATTCTACAAATTTATCTCTATACATTCTAAGATAACTCATCATATCCACCTTCTGAAACTATTATTTTTCTCTTATTATACTTCAATTTTTAATATTTTCCTATAAAGTTCAAAAAAAGAACCTATGAGCATTTATCCATAGATTCTTTTCGTTTCGTTATAAAATTCGCCGCAAAGTTCACTAACGCATCTGTTTTGCGAACTTTTTTCTTTTTCATGTTCCGATCATATATTCCTGGAACTATGTATTTTACTGGATTTCCAATATTTTTTAACTGCCCTATATCTATGCCTTTTCAACTGCATCCCCCAAATTTTATTTTGGGGGAAATTCATTTTGCTTTTTAAAATTTCTTGTTGCATATTTTTCAAATTTGGGGGATAGCCATTTTCCATTTGGGGGATATTGGGGGATAAAATTCTTCCCCCAAATTCCTAAGCTTTCTTCTTACGATTTCTTTGCACAACCGCACTCTTAAACGCCTTCATCATAGCTGGCGACAATTCCCCACAATCCTCATCAAAGTAAATTGGACTTTTTTTCGCCTCTTCAACCTCTTTTAATTGTTCTTCCGTAGGTTTTTGTCCACTTTCAATAATTAATATTCTGGTCATAATAAAGCTCCTTTTCTGCATTCGTTGCAAGCCTGGCTGAAATTAATCGAATCGTTTCCTTTCGTTCTGTAAATACTACAAACAGTACATCGCCGACTTTCC
>CAJUHL010000184.1 GCA_910586425.1 uncultured Bacilli bacterium | reverse complement strand
CCTAGTATACCATTACTAAAGTTTTTTGTGTCTATATATCTATACTAACACCATTTTTTATCACATTTAACAAGTTCAATATTATTGATAGTATCTTCTTTTCTAATATCAAGATTTGATTTATAAGATTCTTTAGCTCTTTGATTATGCAAGCCAATTTGCGATAAATCACCTAATGTATTAATACCCTTACACCTAAATATGGCACAACTCATTATTTGCCTCCTTTGTCTTACCAATACGACTTAGGACTGCACTTTCCATATCTAGAGTAATAACACCTAATCTTAATGTTTTATCATTATATCTTTTACTATCAGATAGAACAATTAGTCTTAATACTTTCTCATAAACTCCATTAGGAATAAAACCAACATCTTCTAGTTGTTCATCTGCTTCAATTTCATAATAATTTAGTTTTAACTTATCATTTTTAATCGTATTTTGAAGTTTATCAAAATATTCTTGTGCTTCTTTACCTGTTTTACCTTCATGATTCATAGCTATTTTAGAGCCATCAGAATCTTCAAAGATACTCCAATTACAAGGAACACCATATTCATTATGAAAATTAACTAAATCAGCTAAAAAGCTCTTTCTATACTCAATATATTTAAGTTCCGTTTGCTCTCCAACTTTATTAACTTCAATATTATCAATATAAGTTGCAATAATTTTTTTCATTTCTTCTCTTGGAGAATTTGTTAAACTTAAAATATTTTCCATTAGTTTATCAGGGTAAATGAGTTCATCAATTTTCTTGGTATCTTCTAAAACTAATAAATCATTTGTGGTGAAATTAAAGTTTTCAACTTGTTTTTGTTCTTTAATTTTCTTTTCTAATTCCTCAATATTAAACTCAATAGATTTTAATTCACTACCAAATTCATCCATTTTAACAATACCTTGCATATAAGCACTTTTAATTCTATCTTTTTGCTTTTCTAATTCTTTAATTTTTTTGGTAAATTCTTCGGTATTATTATCTAATTTAGACTTAATGAAAGGGGTATAGTATTTATTGATTAAGTTATCCTTTTGAATCAGTTCATATAGCTGAATTAATAATCCATTTTTTATTTCTTCTTCCTTGTAATTCGTTTTACATTTTTTGCATTTGTAGTAATAGTATTTCTTTCCATTAGGTTTTGTAGTAGCACATCCACCTAAAAATCTACCACAAGTAGAACACTTTAGTTTATTAGTAAAAAGGTAAGTTGCTGTTCTTTCATAATGCCTTGCATTTCTTTTCTTTTGATACTGACAGTTATCCCATTTTTCTTTAGATACAATAGGCTCTACAACATTTTCATAATAAGTAGGATTCTTTGTTTTCTTACCCTGAAGATAATCACCTTTATAAAGTTCATTAGTCATTATCTTACCAATAGTAGAGTCTTTCCAATTCGTTTTACCTAGAATTTCTTCTTTATTATAGATATTGGCTATTGCTTGATAGCTTTTGCCCTCTAAATATAAATCATACATTCTAATAACAATATCTTTAGTAAGTGGATCAGGTATTAATTTCTTTTTATCTCTTTTAAATCCTAAAGGGGTATGATTGGGAATGTGTCCTGCTTGGATTGCTCCCACCATACCAAACTTCGTTCTTTCTGAACATTTTTCTATTTCATTTTGAGATACACTTGTCATAATTCGGAGTGTTAATCTTCCGGTAGAAGTAGTAGTATTTGATGAGTCATTTAAACAATCTATATCACATCCTGCATTATCAACTACTGTCATTAGTTTTTCTACATCAAAGACACTTCTTGTAAGTCTATCCATTTTAAATGCCACAATAACATTAATTGTACCGTTTT
>CAJUHL010000183.1 GCA_910586425.1 uncultured Bacilli bacterium | reverse complement strand
GATAAAAAGATATATGGAGAATATATTAAGAAGGTTTTAAATATCGGCATCTTAAACTCTGATTTAGATACAAAAATATTTTTTGTGACTAACTTTCTTCAAATGATCCTATTATTTTTTTCAATATTGTCGATTACTCAGGCAAACAGATTTACAAGTGGCCTGTTGTTTTCGACTGTTACCTATGTAGGAATGCTAAATGGATATGTTGGTGATATCAACGAGTATTTAATCCGATTACAAGATTTAAAAGAAACCATATACCGCCTAAAGGGAGAAAACAATAATGAATTACAGAGATGAATTTGAGAAAATTTTAGAGGCTACAAAGGTTAATAGAATGATTTCGCAAGAAGAATTTAATAATCGTATGCAACCAATGATACAATTTATTCAAAGAAATGTTCCAGCCCAGCTTTATAAATTTAGGGAATGCACAGAAAATAATATAGAGGCTTTTGATAAAGATGAAATATGGTTGTCAAAAGCATCCAGATTTAATGATTTACATGATAGCCTTTTATTTTTTGACAAACCCTCAATCTTGTCACAGGCTCAACAAATATTTTCGCCAGAAAATCTTTCTGTTATATTCCAGAACTTCAAGCAGTCACAATTTATATTAAGCCGTTTTGAGTTTAACAATCAAGATATGCAGACTGCTATAGCAAATGGACTAAGTACATTGGATGAACAGACTTTCTATGGAATGGTCCAACAACTTATTCCAAACCTTAATATATTTCTTGGCACCTGTTTTGAAAGCCTCAAAAATAATATTAGGAATCAAATAAAAATGGCTTGCCTCTCAGAAAACATAAAATCTCCACTGATGTGGGCTCATTATGCAAGCAATCATAAAGGTTTTGCAATAGGGTATGATTTTAGAGGTAACAATATTTCTCAATGTACAAATTGTATGAATCATTCATGTAGTAACATCAAATTGGCTACAATTTATCCTATAATTTATTCGGATTATCGGTTCGATGCCACGCAATATGGGAAATGGTATGTAGAACAGTATATGAAACAGTGTTTGGGAATCAATATAGATGCTGTTTATGAAGATGAACTCATATATACAAAAGCTGCATTGTATAAATCAAACGATTGGAAATATGAGGATGAATGGAGAATTCTATGTTCAACCCCTAATATACAGGTAGAACAGCAAGACAGCTATCCAATAAATAAGAAGCCAGTAGCAATTTATTTTGGAAGTCAAATTTCAGATGTTTATAAAAAAATTTTGATAAATATGGCTGATGAGAAAGGAATTTCAAAATATCAAATGTTTGTTGAGGATTATAATGGAAGGTACGAATTAAATTACATTTCCCTTTAAAAAATACAAAGAGAAAATAAGCTATTTTTGCCTTTTCAATTTATTTTTTATAGAATGTCTTGCGAAACACCTAATTGTGTCATACAAGCACTTTGATATAATTTTTTAGATTTGGGATTGATATATTACCAAATATTCTGTAAAATAATAACAAAGAGAAACGAGTTTCTAACCGTATAGCTTCTACAGCTTAGGCGGCATACTCGTTTCTCTTTAATATTTAGTTGAATTGAGTATATAAGGGAATATAATATTAAGATTATTTTACTTGTTTATAGATTCTTGTCTATCCGGTCATACTGCAAATGCCCCTGTACTACTTTTGCATGATTCAGGATCTGTATAAAAGCCTTGTCCTGATTTTCCAATGCCTTTTTATATCCTGCTTCGGTCAGAAACAGCCGCATTCTGTCACCTTTATCGCCTATGGACGCTTCATCTGAAAGAACATCAAACACTATCATATGCGTCACTTCCGGGTCAAAGCGTTCCAGTGCCATGA
>CAJUHL010000182.1 GCA_910586425.1 uncultured Bacilli bacterium | reverse complement strand
TCATTCAATTGTTTTTGCAATTTGCTAATATTCTCAATCGGGTCACGCATTATATTTCTCCCTGGCCGAGCAAAAACTATGAAACACATAGAATCATCGTAATCTTGAGCTAAGTATATTGCTTAGTCCAAGACGAAACCCTTCTGTTTTCAGCGTTTCAGCATTTTCTTGGACTAAATCTTAGACTAAAACATCATTTCTTGAGCTAATTTAGTCCAAGATTTTTAATCCCCCACTACGTCCGATTACATTCTCTCTGACACAATCTACATTTCATCGACACAATATTGCTCTTGCAGCTGTTCTTCAACTACAGCGTCTGAATATCCATGAAAAGCCCCTTTCACACTATCAGCCTTGGCTGAACTAAATGCTGAAAGCTTTTCATTTATAGAATCTAAAGCCTTTAATTTATCTTTACCATTCTCCGTAAAATCCACAAATTTTAGAACAATCAACAACAAGAAAAATTTCATTGCCCTAGCATTACAGGACATATATTTAATAGGAATACTATTATTATCTACAATTGAATTAAGTACATCTATACAATAAAGTGTTTTTGCAATTGTTTCTTCATTTAATTCACTACACTCAGAAACAAATCTCATAACTTCCTTATCTGTCACACCAAATCCAATTTTCCCGTCAATTAATCCCAAAATACTATAAAAAACCCTGTCAAACTGTTTACGTTTATTTCCAAAAGAAAGTTTGTCCAGCAATAAATCTATATCATTAATCATTTTTAAATATTTGTCCAACTCAGTATCTGGCACAGAACTTATAATTTCTCCCGCTCTCAATCGTTCTTGGTTTTGAAGATATCTAAAATATTCTGTAATTTCTTCATCGGAAGCATTTGTTATATTAGTAATAGATATATTATATGCCAAAATATTGTCTTGGATGACTTGAGGTAAATGCTTAAAACTAAGTAGAATTTTCCCTTTATTATGTAATTTTTTCTTTAATTTCAATAATCTAATATCTGAATCCTCACCTACATACTCTATAATATATTCAATAATTGACCTCGAAACATCACTCTGTATAACATATTCATTTTCAATAAATTTATAAATAGTCGTCAACCTTTGTTGTCCATCAACCACCTCAAACATTGCACCTTTATCATTTTTTTCTGTACGAACTCTCAAACTTACATTTCCAATCGGATAACTTTTTATAATACTGTATAATAATTTATCCTTAAAATCAGTACTCCAAATATATCCTCTCTGAAATTTAGGCTGTAAATCAATGCCATCACGCTTATTTATGTTTCTAATCTGATTCAGCAATGTTTGTATTGGTCTAGAATCATAAGAAAAAGACATTATAAAAGACATCACTTCTCCTCCTTCGCTGTTTAAGGTCATTATATACTGCATCTTCTTTGTCAATAGACTCTTCCTTATATTTTTTGTATTTTCAACTAAATGCAAAAAAAGTTCAAGAGTCTATTTTACTCGAAACAATTGAGCACAAAATAAAACGCAAATCAAAAGTCTCTCCTTCTACCCTTCCCTTGCTAATAATACCCTCCGCATACTGTAAAAAACAAAATTCTCCCAAACAACTATTGGGCACTCATCTTACGCCAATATAACAAATGTTTGACAAACCTACATTGTTTCCGTATCTTCGATCAGATTTTTCTTCAATGCATCAAGAGTTTCTTGGTTCTTTTTCAGAATTTCAAGTTGCCGATATGCCTTTTCTCTTAATATTTTTAACCTCTCGATTTTAGGCACTTCCTGTCTTATCAAATCAGCATTAGTATCTTCCAAATTGATAAGTACAACTAATTCCTCTGCCGAAGCAAAATCTCTGATATTAGGTGTTTTTCCGCTTATTCCCTTTTCGTTTCTCCATTGTGCCGCCGTCTT
>CAJUHL010000181.1 GCA_910586425.1 uncultured Bacilli bacterium | reverse complement strand
ATGGTATCATAGGTATCAGAATAACTCCTTTCTTGGATGGTGGTTTATAGTTTTTGACAACTTTATTATACCATATCCGGTGAGGAGTTATTTTATTTTAGAAACAAAAAATGCCGTATTTATGCGGCTTATGGCGTTTCGCAAACGCCTATTTAACAGATTCCAATAGAGAGGAGGTGTAATGTAATGTCCCAAGAGCGTAACATTCTTGCAGTTTTCGATGAAGAAACCACAAAATTAACTGCTGAATATCATATAGAAGAAACATATGATGACTGCCCAACCGCGATGTCAGGCAGCGGTGGCGGTGGTGGCGGCGGCGGTGGCGGCGGCCGCTGACTATCAGGGCACAGTAAATATAGGTATACTTTTACTGTGCCCCGTCTTATTTATAGTATCGAAGTTCTGTTGGCAAATCATTAATGGTTTTGATAATATAAGAAATATTTTTAATATCATTTGGAAGCAGTATGCTGTGCGATTCTTGTTGTTTTTGTTGTTCTGCTTTTCGTTTTTCGAGTTCTAATTTTTTTAATGCCACTTCCAGTTTACCACGTTTAATTTCCTGCCGATTTTTAAGAATATTTTGTATTTTTTCTATTATGTTGCATGACTTATTAAAAAATAATTCAAGTGCCATAAATACTAAAATTAATGTATATATATTGTCCGATACTAATAGTGTAAGATCTATTGGCGAATTATGTCTGACAGTTATGTGATTATTTGATTCAGGCGCATACAGCCCAAGTGTGCTATTTATAACATTAAATGTTTCTGTCAATTTATCTGCATCACTATAATCAAAATTTGTTTTTATATTTATTTCGATAATATCTCTATTAAAAGGACAATCAATAAGTAAACTTTTCGCAATAGAGAGTTCGTTAAGATAATTGCGATATTCAACATATTGCAACTGTTGAACATTGACGTTGCTCTCCAAAAAATCATAAAACGATTTTAACTGCTGTAAATTAAAAAATTTATTCACAGAAGCAAATTTACAAAGATGCCGTATCAGACTAAAATCTTTTTTTCTGCAAGCATATGCTAAACCATTTAATATTGTACAATATGTGTTTTCTATTTCTCCATCAAAAGCATAGATATTAGCCAGTGCCAAAAAATTATTTTCGTAATAAAAAACAGGTTTAAGTAATCTGATATCCTCGATATACTTTTCGCTTTTTACCTTATAATTAGAACTTGCCGGTTTAAAGAAAACTGTTTTCTTCCTGATTATTTGTTCAAATCCATTTACTAAATTCAATATTCCAAAAAAGGGCAGAGTGACATTTTCAAAATTTGAATCAATAATCTCTGAAAAATCCAATGTAGTTAAAGATAAATCTATATCTCTAAAAGAGCATTTAATAAAAGTCGAATTTGCAAAATCACATTGGTTCATTTCAGAAGTTTCTAATGTACTCTTCCGAAAGTAACACTCCCGAAAAGAGGTTCCGTCTAGTATGCTTTTGCCAAAAACTGCACCTGTGAAATCAGAAAAATCATATCTGCTTGAGTACGAATTGATTTTCAGACTGCTGTCTGAAAAATCAGAGTATATAAAATTTGCATTTACAAAACTACAGTCTGTGAAATTAGAACTTTTAAAAATAGAATTATTTCCAATTGTTCCCTCAAAAGTTACATTTTTAAACCTGCATTTATAATATGCACCATTCCGCATTAAAGAGCCTTTAAAGGTTTCATCATAATTCTGATTAGTCCCCTCGAATGAATTTGATGCATCTCTCAAAGGTTCTAACGGAACAATTGTTTTCAAAAAATCGGCAGCGGATGCTATTTCCAGCCTAGAAAAAACTTCTCCTAATTGTTTCATGATTTTTATGTACCTTTCTAATCTAATCCATCAAACATCCATAAATTAATCATACAATTACCATCAAAATTAACGGATA
>CAJUHL010000180.1 GCA_910586425.1 uncultured Bacilli bacterium | reverse complement strand
ACCATTTGGAATGATGCCTATATTTCAACATAGCTGAATGATAATCCCGAATTATTGTTTAAAAATTGCTGGTAAGTGGGGGTGTTAGAATGAATGAAATATTTATTAGTTGGTCAAAAGCAAAAAGTGGAGAACTGGCAAAGAATACTAAAAATATTTTAGAAACCTTAATGCCTGGTACGGAAATCTTTATGTCAGAGGAAGATATACATGCAGGAGAACATGTTCAAAACAAAATTATCCAACATATCGAACAATGTGATACTTTAATACTTTGTTTTACATCTGAAAATAAAAAATCACCATGGTTATTATATGAAGCTGGATATGCTAGCGGACTTCATAAACGTGTTATTCCTTTTTTGTTTGATAAAGATACATTGTGGCACTCATGGATAGATAATCCTATGAATATAACAAGAGAAATCGATATTTACAAAGACAGTTTCACAATCGATTTTCTTGAAGCATTTTCTTTGAAGAAAACATCCTATACAGATTCTCTCATCGATTCATTCAAGGATAGAATAAATGAAACAAAAGAAAAATACCGCCAAATTGATATTCAATGCGAAGATCTTATTGAAAAGCTAATTACAATTGATAAATTTACGATAAATAGTCCTTTTTATCGAGATAAAGTAGCATATTTTCTGTCTGGATTTGAAACTTTTGAATTGTGGAAGGCAATAATACAATCATTTTTATATACCGGTAAATATTTATGGATATATGGACGAAAAAATATGAAACTTTTTGGTGGTAACTTTAATGAATTATTTGATTATTTAGACAAAAAATCTGTCCAGCCTAATATGGATGGAATAGATTTTAGAATTCTATTCTTGGATCCTTCTGCTGAAGAGGTTCATTTTGCCCATAAGGATCAGGATATATTTGAACTTGAATTGCGTACAACAATTTCTCGCGCCAAGAAGACAGTTGGCTCGAATAAAGTATTACAGAAATGTTTTAGATTGTATTCTAACCGACGTGAAGAAATTATAATAAGGGTAGATAATTGTATTATTTATGCAAAACCGCATTTTGATATAAATGGTATGCCTAATATCATGACCAATAATAAATTTGAAGTATTTAGCGCATCTTCTGATAAAGGAAAAGAATGCATAGAAAAATATTGTGCTATTTGGGAATCAGCTATCAATATGTTTTAGTTTATCCAAATAAAGAATTCAAAATTGTATCTATCCTCAGAACAGTATTTTCAACCGAAAGGTTACTTACATTAATTGAGTATAACCTACACAACTTTTCAGGAATTCGCTGAATACTATTTTGCAATTCAACATTTGTTTCATATAAAACAGGAACACATTCGTATGTATATTTCTGAGGGTCTCTATTTTTTAGGCGTTTCCATAACGCTTCTTCTGAGTCTACATACAAAATAATATATAGAACGTTAGGGAATGATATATGTACATATAATTCTTCTGGAATTATATGTACACCATTTATTATTGATGGAATTTGTTTTCGTTGCTGACGTTTGACTATATTTATAATGGAATTTTTCATGATATGACATTGTTGCATAGCCATTTCATAACTTAAAAAAATTTCATGTGGGTAAATGTCATCACAATGAGATATACCAACTTCGGTTAGATAACTTTCATATCCTCTTAAAACTTCTCGTATTATGTCCGTTTCTTCAACAAGCCTAAATTCTTTATGAGTATTAAGGAGTTCATTGGAAATTGTAGTTTTTCCAACACCAGGAATACCTGAAATAAAAATTATTAAGTCTTGTGGTAATATATATTCCCTATCCATTAGTACCTCTTTACATTCAATATTTTATCCATTATTTTAGTAGTTGTAAAATCAGCCAGGTAAACATAGTGTTCGATAATTTAACGTATAATTCGGGATTATCATTCAGCTATGTTGAAATATAGGCATCATTCCAAATGGT
>CAJUHL010000179.1 GCA_910586425.1 uncultured Bacilli bacterium | reverse complement strand
AGAACAAATATTTGCAAAAGTTTTTTTGTGAATTTTTTCGTTAGTTTAAAACCATTGAACGAGTAAGTATAAAAAATCATAAAAAAACTTAACGACATGAAGTTATGCGGTTTTGAAGGAAAAAAATATTATAAAAACAAGAAAATAAAAAAATTACGACAGAAATAGCAAAAACGCTTGATTTTTCAAGCGTTTTTGTAGATTTTTCAACTTGAATTTGATATAATTTAGTTGCATAAAAAAAAATAACAAAAGGAGTTGAAAAAATCTATGAATAATATATCACAAATATCAATATTTGACTATACCGAAATAGAAAATTTAGGAGATTTATCAAAATTAAAATTGTTTTTAGAAAATGTAGAAGATGATGAATTATGTGAAATACTTGAAAAAGAAAGAAAAAATGGGAGAAACGATTATCCAGTAAGAGCAATGTTAAATTCAATATATGCAATGAAAATATTTGAACACAGAGGAGTTGAGTCGCTAAGAAGAGAATTAAAAAGAAATTCTCAATTAAGAACATTATGTGGTTTTAATGAGGGAGAATATAAATTCCTAAAAAAGAGAAAACATCTAGTACCACCAGCACGAGTATATAGTGGATTTATAAAAAGTTTAAAAAAACATGAAAAAGAAATAAAAAAGATAAATGAAGAATTAATAAAATTTATGTATGAAAATTTAGAAAATTTTGGAAAAGACTGTGCAGTAGACGGAAAATATTTAGATACATATGGAAATCAATTTTACAAAAATAAAGCAAATGATAATAGAGGAGAACATGAAGCAACAAGTTCATGTAAAACATATTACATGAAAGATGGAACAACGAAGAAGGAATGGCATTATGGATATAGAGCTCATATAATATGTGATGCAAACTATGGATTACCAATAAAAAGTAAAGTAACGCCAGCCAATAATTCTGAACAAATAGAATTAGATAATATGATAGAAGAAATGTCACAAGGAGAAGAAAGATATAAATTAGACAAAATGGAAAATCTAATGGGAGACGCAGGATATGACAATGGTGTAAGAAATAGAACATTAAAAGAAAAATATAACATAAATCCAATAATGGATATAAGACATATGTGGAAAGAGGAAAAATATAGAGAAGTAGAAAATCAAGAGTTGGCATATAATGAGGATGGAGAAGTATTTTTAATAATAGATATAGAAAAGCAAGAATACGAAAAATTAAAATATTTAGGATACGATAAAGGAAACCAAGCATTAAGGTATGGAAGATATACAAAAGGAAAAAAAGTATATAGAGTGCCATTATCAACAGATTATAGAATATTTGTACCAGTAGCAAGAGATAGCAAAAAATTTAAAACAAAATATAAAAAAAGAACAGAAGTTGAAAGATTAAATGGAAGACTAGATAGAGATTATATGTTTAATGACCATTTTATACGAGGAGCAGAAAAGATGGAATTAATGGTCGATTTAAGTTTTCTAGTAATGTTAACGATGGCGAAAGGACATATAAAAAATAAACAAAAAAATATAAGGAGTTTAGTTGCATAAGAAAATTATACAAAGTTATGAAAATATGCAATAGGGATATTGCGCTCTTTTTTCAATGGAAATATTTACCATATAAAAATGATTGATACAAAATAGTAACTTGACATAAAAAAAGCATCTACTTTTTTAAATAAAATTAAAAAAACGTTACAAACGAAAAAATTCTTTGAAAAATAATTGACTTTTTTTTCTTTATGTGCTATTATATTAGTTGTTCGATAAATGGGTCAGTAGCTCAGTTGGATAGAGCACAGGCCTTCTAAGCCTGGGGTCGGGGGTTCGAATCCCTCCTGGCTCACCAAAAATAAAAACCGCCATTTCAATAGATTTGGCGGTTTTTTGCTGTAAAATTATGTAACATGTGCTATTACATTACTTATTATCTTTCCAAAAATCATAAATTACACATG
>CAJUHL010000178.1 GCA_910586425.1 uncultured Bacilli bacterium | reverse complement strand
GGAACGGCAAAATTTTTTACACTTCTTTTACTTCTTTATCTCACATGAGCAAATATAAACTGATTCAATTATTTACATTTGGTGATTCTAATTTGTTTTGATTCTTTGCACGTTTCTTTTGTGCCAATGCTAAAGCCTTATCATATTCTTTTGCTTCCAACAGTTCTATTATGTCGTCCCAGTCCTCGATATTGTCAAGCAAAAATCCGTCATATTGTTTATCACTCATTCCCATAAAATACGCCTCCTTAAATCCCAAATAAAGATTATCTGATAATTTGATTATAACAAAAGTACGTTTAAGTGTAAAGATATTATAATATTTGCGTTAATCCGCTTATTCCGTTGCATTATCATCATTATTATTTTTATTTTCAGTATCTGCATAACTATCCACATTAAACCCCTTTGCGTCTAAATCTGCCTTTATCAACGCTTTAATATAACTATTTGCCGATTGTCCCGTCTGCTCTAAATATGCCTTTACGCGCTCACCGTCTTGTATATCAGTGGGCGATAGTTTACAGTTTTGGTTGTATATCAATAATCAATTCACAATTCATGGCGTTGCATAGCTCTAGTAATATCTTTAAACTAGGGTTTTCAGTCCGATTGTTTAATAAATTGCTAATAGTGGCTTTAGTCCATCCAGTAGCATTACATAAATCTTTTTGTTTGATATCCATATCTAACATTAAATGCTTAATCATCAAAGTTATGTCTGCTATATCTCCATTATATTTAATCATAGTCGTTTCCCTCCATTTATAAAGTCTTTTATTGTAACATATGTATTTGAGTATTGCAATGACAATACAATATATAGTTCTCTTTTTATTTTATCATATAATTGCAAAACTTTTTTGTAAATTAGTATTGACATATCAATATAAGTATGCTGATCTATAATCACAAGCAAGGCAAACAGCCAAACTTATAAGTCCTATCAACATTGACAATTTAATAAGGCTTTACACCTTTTACATAATCTGTTATGATTAAGATGTAACAATCAGTACAGATTGATAGAAAGTAGGTGATTGTGTGTCAGATAAAGAAATGATGCAAAAAAATATTGAAGAATTTGCAAGACTACAAAAGTATATGCTTTTAGTTGAAAGTAAAGAATCGGCGGTATATAAAGAAATGAAAGATAGATACGTTGAACTAAAAGTAATACTTACGGCATCAGGCGTAAATCTCACAGAAATTGACAGAATTAAAGAATAAAAACTGAATAGCAACTAACCACTAACTAAAAGGTGTAAGGTCTTATTAAATTATTAAGGCTTTACACCTTTTTAATTTTCAAATGTAGAAATAAAGGGTAGTCACACAAACAACCAAACAAAACAACCACACAAGGAGGTAAATACCATAACAACCATTACAGCTGTAACCGAAAAGAGAATACAGAAAATGAAAAAAGACTGCCACAAATATGCTGAATGTCTTTCATACATCCTCAGAGAAATTAAATGTTCAAATGGTTGTGACGGCGCAACGGTGGCACAACTCAAAAAATTAGGTCTTGAATTGCCAAACGCGACACAGATAAATGTGTACGAAATGCCTGAAATGAACGGTTTGTCGGTTGTATATCCTGAATATATAAATGCTGTATTTTGTGCAGATCTTCATTATCTTACTATTAGAGATTTTAATAAGCTTGTAAAGATTGTAAGTGAATTACCAGACAATGGTTATTGTTACTTATAAATCCCCTGAAGAGTCTTTGAAAATTAAGACGAAACTACCCAAACAAGGGTAGTCGGGATAGAAACATAATCCTAAAATCCAACAGGGACAATATTTTATATGGTAGTGTCAATAAATCCTTATGAAGTGCTTACATAAGACAATGTGTATTACCTGAAGGGCGAAAAAGAGGTAACAATTGTGTACCTTGAAAAGTGGATAATGAAGTGTTAGGATAGTGTAACTTTACTTGGGGAATTTTTCCAGAAAATAAAACGGAGCACCTGC
>CAJUHL010000177.1 GCA_910586425.1 uncultured Bacilli bacterium | reverse complement strand
TAATCAATAGAAAACCCATAGAAAAAATCTATGGGTTTGTCTACACTCTGAAAAAGCATTTGCTTTTGGTTTCATTTTTTCTTTTGATTTTGGCATGCGCGTTTGCAAAATTTTAAAGATGGTTGTTGATTTGCTTTTTCCATTATGTTGTTTTTTGATTCTAGTAGTATCTTTTCCATTTGCCAAATGTTATAATACGAATAGGTGGTTTTTTATGGAAAAACAGTATAAAATTGAAAAATTGGATCATCAAGGACGTGGTATGATTAAGGAAGATGGTTTGGTTATTTTTGTGGAAAATGCTTTACCAAACGAAACTGTAAAAATTACAATTACCAAAGAAAAGAAAAATTTAAAAGAAGCGGTTGTAACCAAATATGAAAACTTGAGTTCCACTCGAATACAACCATTTTGTCCATATTATAGTTTATGTGGTGGATGTCATATTATGCATATACCATATGAAAAACAGCTAGAGTGGAAAGAACAAAAAGTAAAAGAAATTATGCAGAAATTTATGGATGCTTCCATTGATTTTCCAATGGATTCTATTGTCGCATCGGAAGAGAAAAATTATAGAAATAAAGCAACATTTCAAGTGAAAGAAAAAATAGGTTACTTTGGAAGAAAAAGCAATCATTTGATTCCGATTGAACATTGTGATATTGTGGATTTTAAAATCAATCAGTTACTTCCTATTATTTCCAAATTGGAGATTGGAAATTGTTCTCAAATTATTGTAAGGGCAAGTAAAAATACAGACCAAACTATGGTAGTATTTCAAACGGAAGGAAAGATAGATGTACATGATGTAATAGAAAAATTAGGACCACATGTATCTTCTATCTATATCAAGCAAAAACAGTTTAAATGTATCTATGGAACACCATATATTGAAGAAAAAATAGGAGATATTCGATTCAAGATTTCACCAGATTCCTTTTTTCAAATCAATACCAATCAGGCAAAAAAACTATATGATATCATTTTAGCGTATGCATCTTTAAAATCGCATGAAACAGTTTTAGATTTATATTGTGGAACAGGTTCAATAGGTCTTTATTTAAGTCAATATTGTCATAAAGTATATGGAATTGAAATCAATGAGCAAGCGATTAAGGATGCAAAGGAAAACCAAAAATACAATCATATGGATAATTTAGAGTTTGTATGTGGAGATGTCTCACATCTAGTAAACAGTATTCATGAAATATATGATGTGGTAATCGTAGATCCACCACGTAGTGGGCTTAATTCGAATACAATTGCTTATTTAAAAAGGAGTCAAGCCAAACGTATCGTATATGTATCTTGTGATCCTATTACTTGCGCAAGAGACTTAAATCAATTAAAGGATGTTTATCGCATAGAAAAGTTAACTCCAGTCGATATGTTTCCCCAAACATACCATGTGGAATGTGTATGCATGTTAAATAGACGATAAACCCTTATAAATACTGGGAAAATCAACTGTTCATTAAGGGTCGAAAAAATGGTAAAAAAACGTTAAAAAATTGATATTCTGAGTAATTTTTGAAAAAAATATTATAGAGGTTGTCTGTGGAGAATATGTTTCATCATACCACTTTAAGTGATATGTGTTGTATAGTTAAAAATTATTTAAATAATATATGGAGAAAGAAAATGAACAAAGATAGAATTAGATTCAAACAAGATGATTATCATTTAGATGAAATAGATAAAATAGAAAACATTGAATGGTGTATAGAAAAATATGGATGTGGTCCAACCTCAATAGCGAATATTTTAATAAATTTTGGGTTCAATATCAATCCAATATATACAAAAAATTTTATTTGATAAAGAAGGAAAATTTGATGATATTTAGTTTAGAAATAGAGGTATAAATGATAAAGGGTTGTTTATTGTTTGGATAGATTAATAGAAGAAGATGGTTATAATATTGAATATAAAATAGTTAAAATAACGCGTTGTGCTAGTTAATTTTAAGGAATAGAAAAATCATTCAAAAAGTGGT
>CAJUHL010000176.1 GCA_910586425.1 uncultured Bacilli bacterium | reverse complement strand
GGTCCCATAGAGGCAAGTTAATTTGGCTATATATAATGCAGACAACACACTAGTATACTGATGATACTGTTAAGATGTTGCATTAAGCTGTCCATCTGACCAATATGGTATCTTTCATAATATTTTTTTATATTTGTCTTAAATGCAGCCTCCATTTCTTCATAATTTGAAGTGTCTCTATAGAATTGATGGGATAATACTTTATATATGTTCCAATCTTCTGTATCAAATGCTTCCTTGTACCTTTCAGTTAATTTAAAGGAGCACATCTCTGATATTCTAAAAAATTTTGAACATATATATGCAAAACGGAATGGTTTCATATATACCCTTATACATTCCAAAACCACGCAGATATTCGCCCAGTCAAACTTTAGTTCATCTGAAAAGTTACTTTTATTTGTATACAAATTTGGATATGTACATAAAAAATTAACTATATTCTCTAAATTATCTTTATCATTAGCTAGGGAAATAATCTCTGTCCATATCTTAGTCCGATATTGCTTACAGCCTTCTGTCAGAACAACAGAAATCCGGTATGATGTCAGTACATGATCCCTTTCTATTTCTGCGCAATCAAAATACAGTGATAAGTAATGGCTGGAGATTTTATAGAATAATTTTTTTATAATAGGACAATCCAAATTTTTTCTTATTTTATCAATAACAAGATTTTGAACATAGTAGTCTTCATAATAAGAATCTTTATCGACGCTGTAATATGATTTAAAGAGACTATAAACCAATTTTACAGCATCCTGCTTCTTCATGCAATATTTTACCGCCAGTTCTATTGCTTCTGTTAAGCCATGGTCTTTTTTATATCCACCCAGCAACTGAAGTATGCCATCTTTTATATCTACATTCCATTTTCTTTCCTCATCTTCCAATAAATTGATATCAATATTTACGCTTTCGGTCTGTTCAATTTTTTCGCTTACATACAGCAAGGATTCCTCTGGTTTGAAAATATGAAATGCTCTTACAAATTCTTCAAACACTTTATCATCTGTTTTAAATTCATCCCACACCTTACTTATTTCATCAATTAAGTAATCTTTCATTTTGTCAGAATAAAAGATATTTAAAAGGATATCAACAGATTTAATCATACTGTTTTTATGTTTCCAGAATCCAATTCTTAAAATATCAGAGAAAATGATTAGTCTTTTTTCAAAGAAGACATAATACAGCATATAATTTGACAGGCATTGATCGGAAATCCGTGCTACCCGTTCGGATTTAATTTCTACATACTCCATACTATGTAGGGAATGAATGTAAGTAGTAAATCCATCTTTATCTATTCCAACTAAGTTAAGAACATCCCGTATTCTATCTAAGTTTTCTAAATCTATTATATTAAAAATAGAAATAATTCCAGCAGTCAGGCAAAGCTTTAAATCGGTCAAGATAGTAGTAGTTTCCAGAAAAAAACCATAGTAACTTTTGTATAGTTCTTCCATATTGGCTATTGAACGTAGATCGTTTTTTTCTATTGCTAATTTCCCGGCCATATATGCTATACGCGGATTTCCACCTGCAATACGGACGATTTGTTCTATATAATCGCTATTTTCTATTTTCAAATTTGTTTTTACAAACTCCCGAATCTCCTGATTGGAAAACTTTGAAATGACATAGCTTTTTACATTCACCAGTTTCTTCGTTTCATTTATAACGGATTTACATGCGTAATCTCTAACTGTAGCTATAATGCGGATATCATATCTATCTTCATCTCTTAGAGTATATTCTATCAGATGTGACAGTCCTACTAATTCGTTTGCATCATCTACAAAAATAAGATATTTCCCTGTTGTCGAAATATAACGGGATAAATCTTCCATGATAGGAAGGTGATTGCATTTAATACAGAGAATTTTACAGTTATTTTTCTCTTGATACTTTTTCGCAATTTCTAAAGCTAATCGTGTTTTTCCAACACCAGCCTTCCCTAAGATGATTATTACTTTTTCTTTTTCTAGTATAATCCAATTTAATTGGACATATGTTTCAAATTGTGGTATAATGACCTT
>CAJUHL010000175.1 GCA_910586425.1 uncultured Bacilli bacterium | reverse complement strand
TCAATTACATCATTTATTATGGCTTGCTGATTTTCTGTTGCCAAAATGTTGCCGCTAAGTATTTAAAGTTATGATACCTAAATGCCACTATTATTTGAAAACATTCTATTGTTTGCACTTAATAACTTCATCAATCTTTTCATTAACATTTTGTCCTGCATAAATTATCAATGGAAAACCCTGTACTTCTACAATTTTTGATTGTAAATCAACCTTTAATCCTAATCTCCCATCAGAATTTATAATCTGATACTTAAATAATGACGTTGCATTACCCTTTGCCTGTTTAATAGCTGCATATATATCTTTCTCAGTTGTATTTTGTTGCAAAATACCAAGAGCTAAAGCCAATTCACTCAATAATTCTTTTTTTATTGCAAAGCTTTCATCAACTTTTTTTGCTATTGCAACATATCGTAAAGCCGCTACTATATCATTATAATTTTCATTGACAAAAGTAATATCTTGTTCACTCATATGCGATATTTCTTCTGCAGCTGCTGACGGCTTCTCACTATATGTAGTATTATCTGAAAATTTATAATAACTTTCAACTGCTCCTTTTTTAAGAACAAAACATCCCACTTTTTCTAATATGGCAAGTAATGCTTCTATCCTACTTTTTATACTTTTCCATTCTTGACAATCAGGCCATTTCTCAATATCAGATTTACTAAAAAGCTGTCCAATCAATGCTCTTTTTGCAATCTTCTGTTCATCTTCGTCTTCTTTTTTATTAATCCAATAAGGATGAATTTTATAAATATCCTCCATATCATCTTTATGTTTTTTAACCAACGCTGTTATTTGAGTTTTTGTACCATTGACTGCTTCTAAAATATTTCCATTCCCACAACTATTAGCCAACTCTACTGCCTTTGGCAAATTTGTAAACAAATCAACTATATTGTTATCATCAATAAATCCATCCAAATCTGTCAATATAGCTACCTCTTTATTTACCATCCTAAATAATTTAGTTACAACAGGGAATTGTCCTTTCCCATCAACTGGAATAATTTGAGAACCAGCCACATCAATATTTAAATCCAATTTATTTATCAACGAATGGCATATTATTAAATCACTTGCCCCTTCAATGAGCAATACTTTTTTTGCAAAAAAACCATTTTTATATATCTGCCCCATTCTCAACAAAAAATCTTTTAATTTTTTCCCTTGAAGTTCTGGTGCATTTGGATTTATCTGAACTGGAACTTTCTTTTCTTCAAAGAAAACTAAATTACTAAAATCATTAATATTTCCAAAAGACAACAATTCTGTAGAATGTGTCGATAATATAATTGTCTTACCATACAATTTGACTGCATTCTTTATTTCTCTCAGCAAATATGATTGTAATTGTGGATGCAACGACACTTCCGGTTCGTCAACAAGTAAAACCTGTACATCTTCATCAAATATTGCAGCCAAAATTGATATAACATTTACTAGTCCACTCGCTTCTACTGCAACAGAATATTCCTTCTGAGTATCTGTCTTTTCAAAAAAGACTTTCATACTGCCCGCATCCCATCTAAGATATATCTGTCTTCCAAATAAAACCGATAATCTCTCCGCAACTTTAATATAAACATCTTTCTTATCGTCCATTGCAAAAAAATCACCTGATACGGTTTCAATTTCGTGTCTTACCCGTTTTGTTTCGCGGCTACCTACTTGATAATCATTAGGAGACTTTGAATACTGATTAACCCTTGATCTGTATTGTTCCATTTCTCCAAGTCTATTTGATGACAAATATCTAACTTTGCTTGATTCTATTTTTTTCTTAAAATGATCTCTCATTTTTTTTAATGTTTGAGTTTTTCCACTCCCATTTGGCCCCACGAAAATAGTTACCCCAGAGTATAAAGTAATCTCTATTTCGTTATCAAAAACACTATTTACCTGTAACTTACATACATAAGGATATTCCATCATTTTACACCATCCTCAATATATTTTATATATGGCAACATAATCGCAGCATTTTTAATATAATAAACTCAAACTTCGCACATAGATTTTGCCTATGCACCTTGAAAATTCAATACC
>CAJUHL010000174.1 GCA_910586425.1 uncultured Bacilli bacterium | reverse complement strand
ATACAGAAAGCCATTTTTCTTTAGTTTGTCAACAAGTCCAAAGTTTCACACTCTCCTCTTAAAAAATTTCATTATTATACCTCTATTCTAAAACAGCATTTCAACTATATAATTTTGTGTTCTGTTATTAACTTGTAAAACACTTTTCCTTCGCCAGTTATATGTCCTCGTTCAGTTTTTACTTTCCCAGATATGGCATTTTTTGAGGTTTGTCTTACATAACCATCGTGGAAAACTACCAGTCCTAAACTTTGCAACCTTAACATACTTGCAAATGGAGGATGACTATCCTCGGTATATTTATATATTTTATAAATTTCTTTCAAATTTTCTATGTCATACAATGTAATTTGGCTCAATATATCCGTATAAAGCATTAATTCATTCCATTCAATTTTTTTATAAATATATGCAATATACAAATTTCCAAAATACTTACTTTTTTCTAAATCCGTCCAACTATTTATTTTAACTAAAATATAATTTACTTCTTTTTCAAGTTGTTCCTTATCTGATTTGAGTTGATCTAAATGGATTTTAATGTCTCCTGGTGTAGCCACACCAGAATTTACAGTATTAATAAATTGTTCAATCATTTTTAACTGGTATGTACTTCGAATGCCAACAATCCCTTTTGCAAGAGTTGCAATTATTTTAATCTTCGGTATAGGAAGCAGCGCACCAAGCTTTATAAAAGTATTCAGTTTATCTTCTGCCAACTCCATAAATATATCTGCGACATCTTCTTTCACTTCAATCAATTCATTAGTACCCATTTTTTATCCTCACTTGAAAGCAACATTTTATTGCCTAAATCTTCTCAATAGTTATTGTAAATTTTTCTCCAGCCTGTGTTTGACGGTCAAGAATCTCATCTATTGCAGAACATATACCACTACTCAAAGAATCATCCTTTGTATCAAAACTCCAATCATTATTAGAATCATCATTACAGATCACAATACCTTCAATAATTTTCTTTTTCATATTTCCTCCGTTTTAATCTCATTCAAAGCACCTCTCAATTCCTTTGTGATCCGTTTCACTTCTTTTACTTCACCAAATCTTAACTGCTGGTATATCTTATCACCAATCACCACATATCTTTTACTTATAAAATGCATTCCACTTGTATCACCAAAGTAATTTACAATCTTATAGTCGATACTTATGTAATACAACAGTTTAGATATTGGCTCAGACTTATTTTCTTCTGTTTCATATCCCTTATAGATGATAATTCCAATGGTGTCCTTATTGAAAAAATCTTTATCCTTTAATTTTATAGCAGACCCTTCATCGGTATATAGCCATCTTTGTTTTCCATCTTACTGTACTTTAATAGAAAAACCCTCATATATTCCAACTGGTATATCTTTATCAAAAGAATATTCTTCCATACTGTCTTTTTCAAAGTCATATATTGTTACAAGTTCTTTTTCAGGATCTACTACCCAATATTCTCTGACTCCTGCTGTCCGATACTTAAACAGCTTCTTATAATAATCCATCTGTTTACTGCTTGGTGAAACAATCTCAATAATCCAATCAGGAGCACCATGACACCCTTTGTCTGAAATCTTGTTCTTATCACAAATAACTGATATATCCGGTTCTACATAATTTGTGTCATTTTCATTAAGAAACACAGCGAATGGAGCTGGAAATACTTCACATTCACCATGCTTACTTTGAATATAATTTCCAATTTCTCTATCAAAAAAATGCACTAATCTTTGATGCTTTGTATTTGACGGAGCCATATAATATATTTTTCCATCAATCAATTCCGCCCTCTCTCCGTTTGGCAAAGCATAAATATCTTCTATTGTATAAACCTCTTCTTTCCTCAATACATCCATAACATTCACCTCCACTCCTAATGCTATTATATCTTGTCATTTCTGATAATACAGTTAAATTCTTGAATATCTAATTTCATTGATTACTTTTTATAAAGCAAATCCTTCAATTCCGTTGTAATATAATGGAGTTCATCAATTTTCCATCGTTGCCTCCCTAAATGAAATGAAACTTAGATTTTATCCTTTAATTCTT
>CAJUHL010000173.1 GCA_910586425.1 uncultured Bacilli bacterium | reverse complement strand
AATACTTTTTAAGGATAAAACTCTGTATATTCTGTACAAAATGGCTGTAAAAAGAAACGTAGTAAACCCTGTAAACTCTGTATAAGATAAGTAAATATCTAGGAGTAGGGGCATTTTTTGAATAGCAGAAATACCCACCCCTAAGCCCAATTTCCCAAATTATTCTGCCAGCCTATCCTCACCAGAATACAACATAGTTGCTCAGCTACGCTGTTCATGCCACATATAGACTGAAAACATCTTTCCTCAATCTTAAAATTAATGTAAAATAGATATATTAATGAACGGAGAGAGGAAACACCCATGCCAAAAGACCACGAAAGAAATACTTCTCCTATGTTAGAAGCCAGACAGAAGATAATTCAGGAAAAATACAACACTTTAAAGACTGTCTTAGAGGACATGATACATAATGACGAGCAAATCACTGCACCCAGAGTCTGTGAACTCTCTGGACTGAGCAAAAGCTATCTCTACCATAATGAAAAGGCAAAAAAACTATTTAATGACGCAAAGGCTCTGGCAGAAAAGAAAGCCATTCGTTCCAATATAAGTTCTTATGACCTTGAACGAACTGAGCTTGACATTAATCCTCTTATGCGCCATGATGATATGCTCTTGCAGTACGAGGAAATGAAAAGAAAATTGTATGAAACCTACATGATCACCATTCAACTGATTACGGCAGAAAACAAACGACTGAAAAATGCAATAGAAAAAGATAAAAAGAAATTAGAATACCTCCAAAGCTCACCCAGCATTAAACTCCATATCACCCCCACTTGCCGAAACAGAGGTTTTCTTTCATATAAAATAATAACTCCCAGAGGGCATAGGATTGATAATGGCATTGGAGAAGATATTATAAAGGGATTGCGGTGGGGAACATATATATTAGTAGCGAAGCATTTTTCTTTTGAATTAGCCAATCCTATAGAGGGTGTTACAATAAAAAACGATGACAAATGGACAGAAAATAAAAACGAAAACGCATATTTACTTACCATTACAGACGAGATTACAGAAGATATTACCATTGATATTTTGATGAACGCCATAGATTAAAGGAGGAATATACATGGCAACAAACATAGTTTGTTCAGATACATATATAGACGCATTTTCAAGGCTGGATAAGAAAGTACAGAAAAAATCTCTTGAAACTATTCGGCTAATGCAAAGAAGCCTACGGAGCGACAGCTTAAAAATTGAAAAGCTCAATACAAAACTTGATTTTAAAAGTGCCAGAGTAACTCAGGATTTCAGAGCAATATTCACACAATCAGGAAATACTGTACTTTTAGTATACATAGACCACCATGACGATGCTTATCTCTGGGCGAGTAATAGACTGCAAGGATTTGATACGGCAAGTGCAAAACCTGTATATGAATACTTTGAACAGGCAAAAGTAGAAGATTTTGATACCATGGAAGATGAAGCTATTGATTTAGCCAATAGCAAAAAAGCCGCTGAATCCTCTAAGGGTTGGCGATTCGATCCAAAAACAGGAGTGCCACTTGATGCTTCTGGCAAACCATTATATAACCATCCTAACCACAATATACAAGGCATGCCTGCTCCTGCCCCTAAACCACTTGCTAAGATAGGCTGTCTAGGAGTTTTAATTTCAAATCTTTTCCCTTTTTTGCTTGGAGTTATTGTAGGCATAATTATCACAGTTGGACATTTTATGTAACAAAAAAGCCATAAGGACATCACCCTATGGCTTATATCTATATTAGTGAAAATATGAAAATTACGTGAAAAACAATTATATCTTTCACAATTAAAAGTTTATAACACATTTTAAAAAATGTCAATATTTCATTTCAATTATTTCATAATTACGTAAATATTTGTTACTATTCACGGACTAACCGTCCGCTCATAGTAACGATTCGGGGCGGCATTCTGAGTTTTGCTACGCAAAAGCCGCCCCTCACTCTTGAATCATGTTCTTACGGAATGCGCAGTTCAGCGCATTCCTGACCCATGAATAGTAACAAATATTTTATTTTTAACAGCAAAAAAGCCCACATATGTGAGCTTTTTTATATAA
>CAJUHL010000172.1 GCA_910586425.1 uncultured Bacilli bacterium | reverse complement strand
CCGATCTTTCTCCTTGTCTAAAAATTCTAGTAAAAGGAATGACAACAAGCCTACGTTCCATACCATAACTTGTATCCTTTATATTAGGCAGATGATTTACAGCAATGATAATCTTGCATTTTGGCTGTAGAGAAAAAGTATCACCATATTTATGTTCAGCAAAGCAGTTATCCCCTGCTACAACAGCCTTAAATACCTCAGATGAAAAGAAAGTTGTTTTAAAATTGCCTTCTGATACAATATTTACATTTTTGTTAAGTAAATCAACTACTTTAAAGTGACTGCCTAAACTTGATATAGGTAGATTAGAAACATTTTCTTTTCCTACCAACGCTGTTAATATACTTAACAAAACACTTTTACCGTTTGCACCACTTCCTTGTAGTATAAATGCTTTTTGTGCTTTTGTAGACGAGGTAAGGCAATAACCAAATAGCTGTTGAATTAGTTTAATTCTTGTTTCATCATCTTCAAAAATTTCATGTAAAAATTTGATAAAGTTAGGACACTCTGCATTTTTATCATATAAAATTGGTAATTGTACCGTTGATAAAAATTCTGGTGTATGTGCTATAACTTTATATTCTTTTAGGTCAAATAAACCATTTTTTAAATTTATAAATCGATTATTTTTGTTAAATTCCTCTTTCTGTAATCTTTCTAATTGTAATATTTCTAGGCATTTTTGTTTATAAGATGGTTTCCAACAATCTGGTACAATAATGTGCATTTCTTCTCTAGCAATAGCACTTACTTCTTCATTAGAAATACGAATATATACTCCCCTCTCATATTTATAGAAATGCTTATCAATGGAAGAATAAATAAGGTTTATCTTTGTTAGCAAATAGCGACAAAATTCATTAAAATTAATAGTAGCGATTTTTCCTTTTTCATCTAAATATATCCCTGTATTTTTCATAATATCAGGCTCCTTTCTCTGTATTTATGAATCTATTTTAAATTGTCCTGAGAAAAAAATATACCTGAAAATTTTTTTAATCAAAAAAGCGATGAAATTTCTTCCATCGCAAATTCTTTTATTAGTCTAAAAAGATTTCTATTGTATTTTTTAAATTAGCAAGTTCAAATAAGTTTCTTACCGCGTCAGCTACATTACTTTTATCTATATGATAATCTATATCATGTTTACTGATATTTAACTCTCCTTTTTTCTTTTTTTTCTGCAATGTACTATCTTTAAAAATAGGGTCTTCAAAGATTATAGGTAAGCAGCTTAATATCATATCAAGTGCTTTTTCAGTATTTTCTACTATTTCCATAAATCTCAAAGTTTCTTCTGATTCCTTTTTTTTATGGTTTATCTTTGTTTTATTCTTTTTTCCTTTCCATTTTATTGAGTTTCTAGTAGATGGAGATAATAATATAACAAGAAAAAAAATACATTCTTCTAAGGAATAAAGCGACATTTTTTCTCTTTTATTTTTCTTTTTATTTTCTTCTATCATCTGTTTTCTAAATTTTGTTTTTAAATAAAGAGAACATAATATTTCATTTTGCCAAAAATATTGTATCTGTGTAAATTCCTTATTTTCTTCTTGATTAAGCATTGATTTTTCTTTTTTTTGTTCCATTTCTATATAATTTTCTCCTGATTTTAAAATAGTTTCCTCTATTTCATAAATAGATTTTGAAAATCTTGAAGTTTTTTTCTTTTCATGTAATTCATTTCTATCATTATATTGATAAAAAGCAGGAAATTCATAACCTTTTAGTGAATCATATAAAAGGTTATAACCGATAGACTTTTTTCTATATATTTTATCAGCTTTATCTTGACTATCTAGTTTTTCTTCAATACTATCTATATCTGCTGTTTCATCCTTAGTAGCATCTCTACTTCTTTTTGTAAGCAAACTAATATAATCATACTCCTCTCCAAATTTTTTTCTAATGTATTTTTTTTTATCCTCTAAAATATCATCTAAGTACAAAGCAATTTCAATAATATCATATTGATAAAACATAAAATCACTTTTTCTTCTGCAACCTTTGATATACATAAAAAACCTCCTTATATAATTTTATTGATTTAGTAGTTTAGTAATTTACTAATC
>CAJUHL010000171.1 GCA_910586425.1 uncultured Bacilli bacterium | reverse complement strand
ACTATTGCTTTCACTATCGCTACTAGCTCACAGGTATATTGCTTTAAGTTTGTGAATACTTTTCGGGCTACTCGGTTGCTTGCGTTGTTTGATTGATTGTTTTGTTTGGTGTTGATATTATTATATACCCTAAACATAGTGATATCAATATGCAATATCACTAAATTTAGGGTATATATTTTGTACATATATCACTATTTTTAGGGTATGTTGGAGCAAAAAAAAAGACATACGAACTGTATGCCTTATAATTATATTTATTATTATCCCCTATATCTTCTTTCAGATGTATCCGAATATCCTTCTATATCTTCAACTTCTTCTAATATATCACCGGGTTGACACTTTAATAATTTACATAATTTATCAACTACTTTTATATCAATGGATTCTCCGTTTAATCCATCATTTTTAAATATCTTTGTAATTGTAGCAGAACCTAAAATCTTCTCTTGTTTCAATTTATATTGACTTATATTATTATCTTTTAACTTTTTAACTAATTTTTCATAACTAATCATACAAATCACCTCATCTATTTTTATAAACTAATATTCTCTATATTTGTTACATTATTTTATCATAATATATATCCTAAATCAAGTGGACCCTAAATCTAGTTATACCATACAATTATATACCCTAAACATTGGTAGCATTGTGTATTGATGTCACTATATTTAGGGTATACAATTATCTTATCAAATCAAACAACCCACAACCCAAAGTACCTTGATAATTGAATAGACTTTACACTCTGGCTGTGATATACTTACAGCAAGTAAAAGCAATACCAACAATCACAATAAAGGCGGTGAGCATATGACAGATAATGAATTATTACAAGCAATGTCTGATTTACTGGATCAAAAATTGCAACCTATAAAAGATGAATTAGGGACAGTGCAACGCGACGTTAAGCACTTGAAAAAGGAAGCAATAAAAATGCAGGCTATGGACGAGACTATTTTAGATGAAGTCGAGAGGGTACACGAAATCCTCGACAAGCATAAAGAAGATAAAACCGTACATACAGCATAAACACCATTACATAAATATATCACAATAACAAAGTGTAAAGTCTATTGAATTATCAAGGGCTTTGCACTTTTTTATTTTAGGAGGTTATGCAGTATGGCAAAATCGGTTTACGAATTAGTAACAGACAGAATAATAGAGCAATTAGAAAAAGGCGTTATACCGTGGCAGAAGCCTTGGACAGGCGTTAGGTCAGGCGCATACAACCGCATAAGCAAGAAAAGCTATTCATTATTAAATCAGATGCTTTTACAACACAAGGACGAGTACGCTACTTTCAAGCAATGGCAGGACTTAGGTGGTCATGTCCGCAAAGGTGAGAAGTCAGAGATTGTCTGCTTCTGGAAGATACAGCCTGTAGAAGAAGAACAGGAAGACGGCACAAAAGCAGTAAAGCAGATACCTTTACTTAGATACTACAATGTATTGTCAACGCCAACTTGAAATTGTAAGAAAGCGCCGACCAAATTTTGTAGTTTTTCGGCGGAGTTATGTTACATCTTCAAGCGTTTCCCTGCTCAAAAAGTGTGTTCACGATCTGCTGTTTCTGACGCATAAATTCCTTGCGTTCTTTCAGCCTGTATGATTCGCCTTTGATGTTGACTACGGTGCAGTGATGCAGGACACGGTCCAGAATGGCGGAGGCAATGGTGACATCAGCAAACACCTCATTCCACTGGGAAAAAGTTTTGTTAGAGGTGAATACCGTGGATGTCTTCTCATACCGCCTTGCGATGAGCTGGAAAAACAGGTTAGCCCCCTGAATGTCCATAGGAAGATATCCGATCTCGTCAATGATAAGCATCCTGTACTTGGACAGGATTTTGAGCCTGTCCGGGAGCCGGTTCTCAAAGTGGGCTTTCTTGAGCTGTTCAATGAGCTGGTGGCAGTTGATGTAATAGGTTGAAAACCTGTGCTTTGCAGCCACAAGTCCAAGGGCTGAGGCAAGATGCGTTTTCCCCACTCCCGGCGGTCCCAGAAAGACTACATTTTCCCCGTTTTCCAGGAAACGCATGGTTGCCAGTTCATCAATCTGGCGTTTATCAATAGAGGGCTGGAAAGAAAAATCAAAGTCGTCCAGAGTCT
>CAJUHL010000170.1 GCA_910586425.1 uncultured Bacilli bacterium | reverse complement strand
TCGCTGTAAAAAGAATCCTAACTGCAATGTTGTCCTTATCTAAATGACATTGGGCATCAAGGTGGCTGATTTTTCTATGACGCGGGTAATGGACTATGGGCAAGCAGTAAATTTTTTTAGATTATTAAGTGTAAATAATGTAAAACTTGGAATGGATATGGCATCATTAACTTGTTCAGGAGATGTCGAAATCGTGGGGGTACCACAAGGATATATATGCCTGATAGAAAAGGACAATGGAGGAAATGACTATTTTAAGTTCAAAGGATTAATCGTCATGAATGGAGAGTTGAGTGATCCCGATTCTGCACCAGAATTATTTATTGAATCTGATGAAGATACCGAATGGTTACAAATTTATGGCGGAACGGGATTTCAATATCCGGGTGAGGGAAGGTACTTGGGATTGGAAATTGAATCTGAGGAACGATTTGTTTATGATAAAAAAAGTGTTGATGAATATTTAGATTTGGAAGAAGAATCATACTACGATTCTCAAATCGTTGTTCCTCCAATGCGAAGAATTATTAGAAACACAAAAAGAGAGATGCTTGTGTATGCGAATGTGCAGGGATGTAAAAAAAGGCATCGAGGAAATTCAATCATATATAGAGGACGCAATTATACTTGTGATGATATGATTAAGGCATTTTCGTCAAGATATAAAGAAATATGATTTGGCTGCAATATGTATTAATTTGATAGAGAGTTGATGGATTCATAAAACGGAGAAAGTATGCAGATACACGGCAAAGAAATTCTGAATTTTCCATATGGAGACAGGATAATCGGGAGGCAACACTGCGATTTTGATATTGATGAAAAGAGTCATGAGTTTCTAATCCAAGTAGAAAATGTTACAATGGAAGAAGATTTTGAGTTCTTGTTTAGTAATCAGATTGTTCATAAAGAGTGCTTATTCTGTATGGACGAGGCTGGAAAGGAGTTTGTAATCTATGACTGCTATATAAGCCCGATGCAAATTCCAGTTAAGCAAATGAAAATCACATGGAATAAATATTTGTTAGGCCACCATATTGAAAACGTGCAAGATGAGAAAATTATTTCAGCAGAATATGTTATTCAGACAAACAAGAAGAAGTATCCGTTTCATATGTTTGTAGGAAAAAATGATTTTTATATTCAAAACGATACAGTTCATATAAAAACGGAATGGAATAAAAATAATTCCTGTTATGAGGGAGTTCTTATTGACGTTTCAATGAATGTTCCAATGGTCGTAGAGGAAGTAGAAACCATAATCTTGAGATTGCTGGAAATATTTTTTCTGCAAATAGGTTTTTTCCCAAAGTAGAAAAACGAAAAATGCTATCGGAATTTGGGAAGGAGTTTTATTTTTGGGAAGAATTTGCTGCATATGGAAAGACTGCGGATCGCAATATTAAATTGGACTATGTTTTGCATACAGAGAATAGTACGCCATTTCCGATAATCTATGATAAATGGTGTAAATTAAGGGAAAAAGAAGTTATAACATTTAATCTATTTTCATATTTAACAACGGAAAGTTCGCCTGTTATGGAAGTGCCAATAGCAACGTGTATCCAATGTCTGGAAGGATATTTTCGTGTGCATCATAAAGATGAATTGCTTAGGTTTTCCAATTCTGCAAAAAAGCAGATAAAAGCTGAGATTTTGAATTTATTGGAAAACTCAGATAAGATAAAGGGGATATGTAAAGAGGATGGAATCGATTTAAAAAGTATAATAAATAGTTTTGATGCTCTATCAGACCATATTAATGAATATAGTTTAAAAGATATTTTAAGATATGCCATTGAAAGAGATGATGCTACGAAAAAGGTTTTTGAATATGAAAGATCAACCAGTATTACGGAGAGAATGCTAGTGATAGATTTGTTTATTCAAAAAGCAACAGGTCATAGGAATTGGTTATCGCACCTAATGGATCAAAAAAGGCGTTTTGTGGGTAGCGAAATAAATTTAGCAAACGAAAAACTAAGGTTATTATTTAGACTGACATTAATGCATGATATAGGAATTGAAGTGACAAATTCATCTTTAGAGATGGTGGTTGATAAAGTAAACCGATGGTATAAAAACAATATACTCCAGTAAAATTGAATAGATTTTTTACATAGGCACTTGCCATAACAGCAGGTGTCTTTTTTTACGCATTTTT
>CAJUHL010000169.1 GCA_910586425.1 uncultured Bacilli bacterium | reverse complement strand
TTCCATCGTTGCCTCCCTAAATGAAATGAAACTTAGATTTTATCCTTTAATTCTTCTGCCTTAAAGGTATTATATCCCTCATAATAATAGCTTACGTCAATACCTTTCATATATACTTCTCTATCATCTATCTGATCTGTTAATGCGTTCTTCAGTAAAAGCTTAATTTCTACATCCTTAATTGGGCTTCTTTCCATTGCAAGCAAATAGTCTTCTTTGTCAACTCTGTTCCAGTCTACAACCAACTTTAATTCCTTTTTAAGAATCAAATCTAACCATATGCGTGTACTTCTTCCATTCCCCTCCCTAAAAGGATGCGCCACATTCATTTCCACATATTTTTCAATTATTTCATCAAATGTTGATTGAGGCATATCATCAATATGCTTTAATGCAGTCTCCAGATACATTACAGGAGCAAATCTAAAGTTTCCTTTTGCAATATTTACTGTTCTTATTTTTCCAGCAAAATCATATAACTCATCAAACAAAAATTTATGAATTTTAGCAAGTCCAGAAAATTTTCCAACTACAAAATCTTCAACAATGTTACTTTCATATAACTTAATGGCTTTAGTCTTGCTTATTCTCTCCTCTACTCTTGCAAGTTCTGCCGAGTCATTAATACCTAATTTATTTTCCAAAGCCATATTACCCTCCATAAATCTATTATTTCAACCGTTCTATTTGAAAAACGCCTTAACATATGCCAACGTCTTCTCCAACAAATCTTCAGGTATTTTCTCCACAAACTGAATATTCCTACTGATTAAATCCAAACACTTCATATGTTCCGTCAGTATCACACCTGTCGTTTTCGTTCTATCGTCTAAAGGGATATGCAGCGGAAATTTGTTGCTTGTATTTGTAATCGGACACACCACAGCAAATTTAGTTCTCGCAAAAAACTGCTCATTACTAATAACTACTCCAGGTCTTCTTCCTGCTTGTTCATGTCCTGATTGTGGGCTAAAATCCAAAAATACAATATCTCCTTGTTGCGGATTATACATTACCACACTTCCTTTCCAACAGGAGAACCCCAGTCAAATTCCTCAGCTACATATTCTCCGTCATAATCTTTGAATATATCTTCTAATGTCAATTCCTTTTTCTCTTTGACTTTTGTAATTACAATATTATCATCGACACGGTTAAGTTCCACAAGGTCATTTTCCATCATTCCTAATGCTTCAAGAAATGCTTTTGGTATTCTTATCCCCTGTGAATTTCCCCATTTCTGAATTGTTGCTTGCATAAAATCATCTCCTTCCATACATTTAGTATATACAATAGTATATACATTGTCAATGACTTTATACGAAAAATGCACTAACTTTCATAGTGCATCCAACATTACTTTTCTATTTTCTAAATTTCCATTTTTCGCTTATTCCAAAATACTATGCATCCCTGCAATTTTGCTTGTTGATTCTGGTATATATATACCAGAATCAACAAGCAAAATTCAATCTCTTCTTCGTCCATCACTTCTTCTAAATAAGAAACAATTTGCCCTTTCTTAACTGTAATCAAATACCTGTGAATTTCTCCTTCTGGATTTTTATAACAAAAAGAACCTTTTCATAATTCAGGATCTCCAACACGCTCAATAGCTTGTTTGTTCAAAAACTCCTGTGTCTCCCACTTCACTATCAAACCAAAATGTTTCATCAATATCATTTAAATGAATACTGATTATCTCATCATTTTCTCCATATAAAAATCCTTCTACATACTTCTGTATGCGCTTATCTATCAAAATTGCCATTTATACACCTCCCAAGGAAACAATCATTTAATTATATTTCCAACGTTCTAATACATTTTCTTAAACAATCCTTTAATGGCTGTAATTCATTTTTTAAATACCAATTATTTAAAGTTATATTAAATTCTTCTGCATTGTCTTTTCCAATTGTCAAGATGCCTTCGCCATTTTCTATCAATATTTTACTGGCTACCATTGTAGAAGTCCTCTTGTTTCCATCCCAAAATAACTGTTGCTTACAGGCATATGCAAAATATTCTAACGCTCTATCAATAGGACTATTTATCCCCTTTATCCGTTCAATTTCTTTTAGAACATTCTCTTTAATCGGAATACTCGGTATAAAATCACCAACTCCTACAGTTCCTTTTCTTAATACTCCCCATTCAAGAC
>CAJUHL010000168.1 GCA_910586425.1 uncultured Bacilli bacterium | reverse complement strand
AAAAAAACAATAATAATGTGGTATTCTATATACGTAATGAAGTTGATGATTTAATAGGACTTCAGTATAATACTGATAAATATTATTATCTTAAAAATGCTCAAAATAATATTATAGGAATATTAGATAGCAATTATAATATCGTAGCCAAATATACTTATGATGCATGGGGAAATATCCTATCTATAACTGATGGAAATGGAATAGATATATCAAATAATGATACACATATAGGAAATATCAATCCATTTCGGTATAGAAGTTATTATTATGATAAAGAAACCAATCTATATTATTTAAATAGTAGATATTATAATCCAGTATGGGGTAGATTTATTAATGGAGATTCTAATTTAGGTGCAAATAAAGATATAAATAGTTACAATTTATATACTTATGTAAGTAATAATCCAATAAATATGTGTGATCCAAGTGGACAATTTGGTATAATATTAGGCTGTGTAATTATTGGAGGAGTTGCAGGAGCAATTGCTGGCGGAATGGTAGACGCAACTAATTCAAAAGCAAAAACAGGAAAGGTACAATCTTCAGAAGTTATTAAAGGTGCTACAACAGGTGGAGTACTTGTAGGCCTTGCAGTAGGTAGTTTAGGATATGCAGCAACAGCATTATTAAATCCTGAAACAAAAGATGCAGCCCAACAGGGATATGATACGTTTTCACAATTGAAAGAAAATTTACCAAAACCAGCACCAGGTAATCAATATCACCATATCGTAGAACAAAGTCAAATAACGAAAAGTGGTTTTGATCCAAAAATGATACATAATGTGAATAATATTACTGAAATCAGTAAAGATTTGCATTATAAAATTAGTGGATATTATAGTAGTATACAAGACAATATTAATTCTACTATGAGAGTTAGAGATTATCTTACAGGACAATCATTTGATTCACAATACGAATTTGGAATAAAAGTAATTAAGATGTTTAAAGGCTAAAAGTTTGCAAATAAGTATGCATTTCTAATGATTTGGAGGAATAATTAATCTGAAAACAAAAAATAACTTTATCTTAGAAAAATATATTTATTACAAGTTTTCATGACTATGCATGCCTTGAAGACGAGCCTCAAGCGAGGTGGAAAGGAATGAATTTGAAAATGAAGAAAGAAAAACTTACAAAGGAGCAATTTATACAAGAATATATTAAATATGCGGTAGGAATGAGAGCGCATATGGAAAATAACAATTATCGAAAAAATAATGTATTGACAAAAAAATTTAATAAATTCTTAGATAGTTATGAAATGGAAGAATATTTTGAAGAAGCATTATGTGATTTAATGAACGATAGTAGAGTAAATGTAAAAGTTTCAGCAGCTTGCAAAGCTTTAAGGTATAAAATTCATATTGAAACATCCTTAAATATATTAAAAGATATTTCTAAAAAAAATTACAAGTTTGATTCTTTGTCCTCTGAAATGGTTTTAAAAATGTATTATGGTGAAATTCCTAATAGAAAATTATAGAATATGAAAAGAAAGATTGTTAAGAGAAAACAAATAAAAAAGACTTCAATACAAAAAACTTATGATTCTGCTAAACGTTTATATGAGTATGCAAATAACGGATTTAAAGTAAAGTATGGATATGATTCAAATGATAATATTATTAGTAAGAAATATGCTTTAAATGGAACAGAATATACTGAAGTGGCAAATACATTCAATAAGGATGATGTTCTTACAAAAACGCAAATATTTGAAGATTTAGGGGTAAGTTATTAGTACGATAATTTAGGAAGATTAGATTATAAAAGTTTAAATCATGTCATTCCAATATTTTACGAGTATTTAACCAATGGAAAAAGAACTTCTTTGTTAATCAATAAAATAAAAATAGAAAATGATATTTATTCTTATAAATATGATAAATTAGATAATATCACACATATTTATTATAACAATGTATTAGAAAATAGATATACTTATGATGATTACAATGAACTTATCAAAGAAGATAATTATATACTGAATAAAACGATAGAGTATACTTATGATAATCTAGGTAATATTTTTTGGAAAAAGTATATGATTTAGGTACAAATAATCTGGTAGCTCAAGATATTTATGAATACAATAATTTAAATTGGGAAGATCAATTAACAAAATTTAATGACAATAGTATTACTTACGATGAAATAGGAAA
>CAJUHL010000167.1 GCA_910586425.1 uncultured Bacilli bacterium | reverse complement strand
AGAAGAAACAAAAGTTAATAGATTCAATATTAAGAGGTTGGAAGATACCACCTATTCATGTAATACATAATAATCAATCCATAGATGAAGTATTAGATGGTCAACAAAGATTAGCAGCTATACGAGATTTTTATGATAATATAATTTGTATTGACGGAAAAATTCTGCCTGAAAATTCTGAACTTATTCAGCTAGATGGTATGCATTATCGTGATCTTCCTAAAAAATGGCAAAGGCAATTTAGGCAATATAGTATTGTTATTATAAGATTAACAGAATATCAACCAGAAGAACCGGCAGAATTATTTTATCGTTTAAATCAGCCTACGACGTTAACGTCTGCAGAACAAAGGAATGCATATATTGGTGTTACCAGAGATCAGGTTAAAGAATTGTCCAATAAGTTTGTTGCATTAGGAGCAAGTAAAGAAACAATTGGATTTTCAAATTCCAGGCTGGCTTACGATGAAATTATCTCAAAATTTTGTTTTTCAGTTGAAACTGGAACATTAAAGAAAAAGATAACATCTAATGATATTTCGATTCAATATCGTCAAGCAATACCTTTTTCAGATGAGTGTATTAGGATAGTTGCTAAAACTTTAGAAAAATTTATGGAGTGTATTATTGGTTGGGATGATTTTAAATATTCATTTAATAAAGCAACAATTTTTAGCTGGTTTGTTTTTATTCGTGGAAATTTGTCTTTGAGTGATACAGAATTAAAAAATGTTATTGGTTACTTTGAATTTTGTAGAGCCTTTATAAAAGGAAAATACAAAAAAGTAGATCAACGATACATAGAAGTTTTCTCTTCTTTGCAAAAGAGAAATTTGTTTTTTGAGATAATGCTCAATACTTTTAACCAAAGGTCTAGTATGGGAAGTACAGACGCTCTTTCAATTATATATCGTGACATTATTATTACAGTTTTTAGAGATATGTTATGGGAAAACGAAACAGAACTTATACAATATACTATAAATACATTTAAAGAACTTGAAAATTTAAATTATACACTTGAGAAAATTGTTGAAAAATATAATTGGGGAGAAAAGTTTTAATGAGAAAGGCGAAAGAAACAGATTATTGGGATAGAGTATATAAGAGAAAATATTTAAATAGTGTATCCGGCGTAGAGCTTAATGGCTTAAATGATTTGCAAGAAATTTCTTTTTCAGACGGAATAACTGCAATATGTGGTTTGAACGGAGCAGGAAAAAGTACGGTAATTGCTGCGGTAAAAGATATTTTAGGAGTAATTTTAACAGAAAGTGACAGACATAAGTTAAAAGGAAGTACGGTTAATGGAAAGGTTGTAAGCGGAAAAAAGGAAATCCGATGTTCAAATTGCACAGGATATCGACTTTGTGATACTGGATATGACTTAGATAAAATTATATATTTGGATTGTGATGAAAGTAATAATATCCAAGAGTTTACTATTAAACAGGCAAATTTTGAAGAATTACTTGAACAAAATGAAGAATATAGGTTGTCTGAAGAAGAAATAGAAGATATCTGTTATTTGACTGGGAAAAGATATCAAGATTGCAGAGTATGGGAGTTTGAAGAAATTGAAGAAATAGGAACTGTGCCATATTTTCAGGTTACCATTGATCAAATAGAATATGATTCTCGAAGTATGGGGAGAGGGGAGCACTTTTTACTATATTTGTTCTGGTGCATAAATAAATGTAATCAGGGAACAATTGTCATTATTGAAGAACCAGAAACATACATTAGTATATGTTCACAAATGCATTTTTCAAATTACTTGGGGAAACAAATGGCAGAAAAAGGAATTCGAATAATTATGACTACGCATTCGCCATATTTGTTAGAACATATAAAAAATGGTAATATAAGAATTGTGAGTAGAATGGGGAATATTGCTATGGTTACAAAACCTGATGAAAATATGATGGCTGAAGACATATTAGGTGTTTCGCAAAATTATATGGGAACATTGTTTGTTGAAGATAGAGTTGCATATGATTTTCTTTCAATTATTTTAGAGGATAAGGCTCCATATATTTTGAAAAGATATACAATTGACATTGCGGAAGGTGGAGAAAAAGCAATCTCTTGTCGTCTTGAATTTCCAGCAAGTGATAGAATTAAATACGATTTTATAGGTGTAAAAGTGTCTTCGACACTTCAACTCCCCTAGCCCCTCATTCATGAGGGGAATTAG
>CAJUHL010000166.1 GCA_910586425.1 uncultured Bacilli bacterium | reverse complement strand
GTATCTATCGCTTTTTGTATACTGTTTCAGTCTCACATCAATTGTAACACTACACATTTTTTAAATAAATAAGCAAAACTTAATTGACAACAAGATTAATATTTGATAAACTCATATCGATTGGTACTCAGGAAACTTATGAAGCCCTGAGTCAATTTTTATTTTAAGGGGAAATACTATATGAAAGAATATAAAACTAATGAAGAATTAATTGAACATTTAGAAAGTAAAAACGTTATTATTGATAATAAAAATATTGCTTTGAATATCATAGATAATTATTCTTATTATTCTGTTATTAATACCTATAAATATGTATTTCAAAAAAGCAATAATACATATTTTGAAAATGTTCGTTTTAATGAAATATATTCTTTATATAATTTTGATAAAAATATAAGAACTATCTTTTTGAAGTATGCCTTAGAGTTTGAATTGAAAATAAGAGGTATAATGGGTAATATACTTGCCAAAAATTATGGCCTTGATAATTATCTTAATAAAGAAAGTTTTGATGATTTAGCAAATGCTACTGATATCGATAATATAGTTGATTCAATAAATGCAGAAATTAACAAAAATAAAGGGAAACATCCAGCAATTACGCATTATGATCAAAATTATGGTTTTATACCTCCATTTGTTGCAATTAAAATATTATCTTTTGGTCAAATAAGTAAATGGTATGGATTATTAAAACAATCAGATAGAAATGAAGTAGCAAAAAAGTTTAATATATCTCCAAAATTATTAAAGCAAATTCTAGTTAATATGACACTTGCAAGAAATATTTGTGCACATTCGGATAGACTATTTTCTTTTCATAGTAAATTTTTTATGAGTTTTAAATTAATAGATAGTTCATATAAAGTAAATAATAATTCAACTAATTTATATATGTTGATTAGATGTATGGAAAAGTTTTTAAATAAAGATGATTATGAAGAATTAATTAAGTTAGTTGAAACGGAATTTAATAAATTAAAAGAGTCTATTAAATCGATTGAGGCACAGGTCATTTTAAAAGTCATGGGTTATCCTAATGTATAATTTAGGTAAATAGTACATATAATAATATTGATTGGTATTTAAGAAACTTACGAAGCCTTAAGTCAATTTACCTAATTTCTTTTTTAGAAATTAGGTATTTTTAATTAGCATAGTATGGTATAATTAATTTGGATATATGATAATCATCAGTTAAGTTGAGTTTATATATTGCTACCCGAATTTGATTGTAGTACAAGCAGCGATACGCGAGAATGTGAGCAAATAGTTCTTAATAGCAAGCAGCACTCGTTATTAAAACTGATAAATATAAGTAATAACTGAAGTACTTTTGAATTATATTAAAAATGACATTTTCAGAAAAGTATAGTATATTTAGATTACTACTTTAAAAGTGGTAAAAATGTAGAATAACTTCATCGTAAGATGAAGTTTTCTTTTGCGTATGGTATATTTATGGAGATGATGCACACGGAAATGAAAACTGAATATTTTGATGTTGTAACTGATGAGAATCTAATGCAAAACCATGAAAAAGGAAAGAAAAGACAACTTATTTTACTATCGAGGATAAAGATATATTGTGGTTTATTCCTATAAGTTCTAAAGTAGAAAAATATCAAAGAATAGTTGATAAAAAAATAGAAAAATATGGTTTTTGTAATACAATCATAATTAGAAAAATTGCCGATGAAGATGCTGCAATATTGCTTCAAAATGCATTTCCTACATTAAAAAAATATATAGATCATGTGCAGATAGTAGATGGTGTTCCTTTAAAGGTTCCAACTAATCTACAAAATGAAATATTTAAAAACCAGTTTATTTTTTTGTATGAAAAAGATAACTTAAAACAACAAATGTTAGATATCAGTCATTTTAGTTAAATTAAGTGTGTGTAAAAACCATTTAGTCATGGTAATTTAAGTTTTAGGATAATTTAGTTACAATATTATTTTGATGTTCATAAACTAATATATACGAAAAGTGACGGTAAAGGAGAAGGAAATCATTAAGTGATTTTTTGAGGTAACTCAAAATGAATTATTGAAATGCGTTTTATTGGATATAAATACCATTACAATAGGTTTTGATCAATATAGAGATTGCATATGACTTTTTAATATATAAATATATTCTTGGGTTAGTGTAGAATAAGTGTGGAGATATAAACCTAAAAAATAGAATTATAACTAA
>CAJUHL010000165.1 GCA_910586425.1 uncultured Bacilli bacterium | reverse complement strand
TTAAATTTTAAATTACTAAAGATTTTCGTGTCTAAAAACTTGACATAAATCCACTTCTTTATCTTCTAATATATTAATACTAAAAGTTCTCGCACCAGCATAATTAATAGATGCTCCACAATGGTAAATTTCATTATTATCAATAATAAAATAACGATCATGAAATGTATCATTATACTTAATAGTTAAATTATGGTATTGATTATTATATTTTTTAATATCCATATCCGTAAGTAATCCATTTTGTTTTGTAATAACTATAACATTTACACTTAATTTCTTTATCATATCTAAAATAGTGATATCAGCATAAGCATCAATGATAGTTAACTTCTTTTTTGCATTCCTAAATATTTCACTTATTTTTGAATAAGCATCATAAATTTGACCTTCAAAGAATAAATGATTACTTTTTTCTTTAAACTTTGAAAGTGTTTCTTCTAACAAATCTATTCTTTTTGAATCTTTTAATACTAATTCATTTATATAAGTTTGCTCTAATAAAGTTTTAGATATATACCTTTTCATTATTACAAAGGCACGCATAATATCTATACTCACTGAAGATGCAACGTTTGTTCTAAGAACACTTGCAAGCATAGCAACACCTTGTTCAGTAAAAACATATGGCATTTTTCTAACACCACCATATTCATTTGAACTTGAAGTCCCAATTTGGGACTTCAAGTTCAAATATTCTTCTTTTGTTAATTGAAAATAAAAATCCTTTGGAAATCTATCTAAGTGACGATTGACTGCTTGATTTATGGTTTTAGTCCCATTAACGCATTCATAAAGTCTTGCTAAGTCAGAATCAAGCATAACTTGCACACCACGAACCTCATAGATTAAGTTTTCAACTTTTTCTATCTCTCTTTCTTTTACAATTACATTATTCATATATTTTTCACCACCTACACATTATTGTTTAATTTGAATTTTTGTATTTCTTCACCTGGGTAATTATATAAAACCATTTCATCAAATTCCAAATAAAATGGTTCGAATTTTTCTAATATTTTACTTTGCAAAGTCTTAATAATTTTATAATCTTTATCAATATGTAAAGTCATATGAAATATAAAATTTTCTAGATTATAATGCTCCTTTGAAAATTTCTGATAGAAAATTTTTGTAATTTTTTTAAATCTTGGTTATCTTCTATGCCCAGATATAAAACATAACTATCATATTTACCATTCATTATTTCAACTTTATTTATTTTTAATTTAATTTTATCAACATTAACTGTTTTAATTAAATCAATAAACTCATCTTGATTTTCTTTATTTGTAGCAAAAATAGTAAAGTGATATGGCAAATTATCGATATTATATCTATGCTCATCATCAATACCATATGGGACTTTACATGGCTTCAATTTAATATTTGACATAAGTTTATCAATTTTATTAAGTTCATTTTGTCCCAGACTACTTATCAATGTAATTCTCTTACTCATATGACTACTCCCCCTTAAATTTATGTAAATAATTATATATATCGAGCCAATTTTGAAAACAGTTAATATTATCTTTTCCAACAACATCACTATTTGCAATCATAATTGCGGAAATTCCACTTATAATGACATTTTTACAATTACTAATACTATCATCAATCAATATATCTATATTCTCATCCAAACAAACTTTCTTTTTATCTCTTGCATTTACAATTAATTTATCAAAATATATATCATTTTTATTTAACCAATCTATACTTTGCTGATATGGATCCTCATGGAACTCACTATCTCTTGCTGTAATTATATAAATTTCATTCCCCTCTTCATGTAATTTTTTTATTACTTCTACACAATCTTTTCTAGGAATAGCATTATTAGTTATACCTTCTTGTATTGTTCCTAAAAAATATTTTAATTCATCATAACTAAAGTTAAATATTTTTTGATAAATATTTCCATCATTATAAATATCATTAATTTCCGTATTTTCATTTTCTAATTTTTTATTAAGCGTTTTTGCATACTCAAAAGCAGCATTAGTTAATTGTTCTTTAATATCTGTTAAAGTATCATCTATATCGATTCCTATTCTCAAAGTAATTTCACCTCACTTATTAGGGTTTGGGATTTATCCCATATTTTATAAATGGCGGGAGTAGATCCGCAGTGCTGGCTAAGACACGATTTTCTGCTTGATGACAAGAGTGACATTTGTAGTAGACTCAACCCTAGAGTATT
>CAJUHL010000164.1 GCA_910586425.1 uncultured Bacilli bacterium | reverse complement strand
ATTTAGATAAGAAAAATACAGCTACTTTTGGTGGATTTGTTATCAGAGGAAAAAAAACTGGGGATTATTCGCCAGAATTTATGAACTCATTATTAAAATCTCCAAAGGTAAGAAAAGAAATTATTAGTAAGGCTCAAGGAGCGCAACATATTAATGTTGGACAGGAAACGCTTGAAAATGTAAGTATTATACTGCCAACAGTAAAAGAGCAAAAAAAAGTAGCTGATTTTTTATCGTCTATAGATGACATTATCCAAGTACAAGAAGGAAAAATTGTTGCCTTAGAAGAACAGAAAAAAGGAATGATGCAGAAGCTTTTTAATCGTGAGGTAAGATTTAAAGCAGATGACGGAAGTGAGTATCCTGAATGGAAGAAAAAATTTATAAGGGAATGTTGCATATATTCATCATCAGCAATATCGGCGGGAATGGTTTTGAATGATGGAAAATATGAACTTTTTGATGCCAATGGAAAAATTGGGTATATAAATGAATGTTCTAATAAGCCATATATTTCTATAATCAAAGATGGAGCTGGAGTTGGCAGAATACGATTACTACCTGAAAATACTTTCTGCATAGGAACAATGGGTTTACTTTATCCAGTTGATACGATTGATATTAAATTTCTTTATTATAGACTCGTTCAATTTGATTTTAGAAAATATATTGTAGGAGGGGCAATTCCACATATTTATTTTAAGGACTATGGAGTGGGTGAAGTGTATATTCCAATATCATCAGAACAGCAAAAAATAGCTGATTGCTTATCGGCTTATGATGAAGCTATCCAGATAAAAAAAGACAAGCTGGAAGTCTGGAAAGAGATTAAAAAGGGATTATTACAGCAGATGTTTGTATAAAAGCAAGGATTTGATTATATGGAGAAATATGGTGATGGCAAGCAGGTTTATATCAGAAAATTGAGTGAAAATGATTACTCAGTATATAGAGAAGTCAATTATTCACGCTCTTTATTCCAGAAAGTATTTGATGATAATTTGATGCAAGGCATTTGGAAAATGGCAAATGCCGAAGATATTCTTGTGTGTACCATTATTGAAAAGATTGGCAAAGAAATATGTGGATTCTGTCAGTTGGATAAGATAGATACATCTACTCCCTATATAGGTATTGATATGAGGGATGGCTATATGGGGAAAGGGTATGCACAAGAAGCTGTAAGGCTGTTGATAGATTACGCCAGTAAACATTATGATGTGGATCATTTTATCTGGAAAGCTGACAAGGATAATTATGTAAGCCGACACATAGCGGAAAAATTAGGTGGTCAGTTTATAGCAGAGAAAACAACACTTCCGCAGAGCGTGATTGATTTTGGAAAAGCAAATGGTACATTGACGGATGAAGATATTACATATGTTTGCGTTTATAGAATTGAAAAGAGTTGTATTGTATGAAAAACTATGGTGAAGGGAAACAGGTATATATCAGGAAGCTGATTGAGGAAGATTATCCTACATACAGAGAAGTATCCTATGCTCATTTCTCCTATAAAAACGTATTCACAGAGAAATTTATGCAGACGATCTGGAAAGAAGTCAATGCTGCGAATGGGTTTCCCTGTGCTATCATTGAGAAATGTACAGGAGGGATATGCGGATTCTGCCAACTTAAAAATGTGGGTACATTTACACCAGAAGTCGGCATTGACATGCGAGATGATTATATGGGTAGGGGATACGCCCAAGAAGCTGTAAGACTGTTGTTGGATTATGCAAGCAAGCATTTTGAAGTGGCTTACTTTATCTGGAAGGCAAACAAAGCGAACGTCGTTAGCAGGCATATAGCTGAAAAGATGGGCGGTGAGCTTATTTCGGAAGAACCAACGATGGAGCAGTGGCTTATTGACTATGGCAGAGAATTGGGAGCTTTGAAAGAGGAAGATATTTCTTATATTTGTACATACAGGATAGGAAAGATGGTACAATAAAAATAGTAGTAGAAAGGGGATTGAGCCGAAATGACAGATAATTTAAAAATTTTGGGTTCGTTAGAGGATGGCAATAAAGAGACAGTTGCAGAGCAATTTGTCCAGTCTTTTACAACAACTTATCCAGACGTTGTTGGTGAGCTGTATTTGGGTTATCCGATTTATATTGATGAGATTGCTAAACGTAGAGTCTGTGTTGATATGGCATTGATAACTAAAATAGGGGTGTATATATTTAATATTCTTACACAAC
>CAJUHL010000163.1 GCA_910586425.1 uncultured Bacilli bacterium | reverse complement strand
TATCCGTTAATTTTGATGGTAATTGTATGATTAATTTATGGATGTTTGATGGATTTTCTACGGAGGATTATTATGAACTATATACGAATTTCACCTGTTGGCGGACTTTTTCATGAATTTTATAATCCTACACCAAACGGCTTGTCGACCACTGCTTTAAATTTGAACGGAAATGAATTGAATGCTAATAATCTCTTTTGGACACTTATCTTTGACATAGAGAGCATTAAACAGGTTATTGATAAAATAGTGCCATTATCACCCAAATATATTGCTATTAAATCTGATACCAATGTTTTTATAAGACAGGTTGAGATTGCAAAAGATTCTATCTGTAACCCGCAAATAACACCAAAAGAATTTTTTCGTTATTTGGAAACATTCAGTATAGTTTGTAAAATATATTCAGAATATGTTTTTAATCCACATCGTCTCACAATTCAAAATGGTTTTGAAACAGATAATTATTCTGCTTCCCAGATATATTATGATTGCTTAGATGAACAAAAAAACCCCTACCTGAATTTTATCAGGCAATATATTCTGCCCCAAATCAGGGAATCTTTGCCTTCCGTTATTTTCATAGACGGAGTGCCGACATTCTATAATATGGCGATATGTTTATTGGTGAGAAATGAGTTTTCAAATATACATATATGTATTTCCCATCATTCGTCAGAATATTATTCGCTCAACAAATTGGAATTATACCTTATCCAAAATGAATACTTGTTTAAAATGGTTGATTCGATTATATTAGAATACTTCGATGAAACGGAAAAGCAATTGCTTAGTGCAATACAAAATGGCAAAGAACTTTCGATTGTTTCAAATTTAATATATAAAAATAAGGATAAAATATGTGTAACTCCTTATAACGTGAAGAAAAAGGATTATGCACCTGTCTTTGATGTTCAATATCCGGCAAGCGAAATGGTCAACATACATTTGCAACCCTACAATATGTGCTATTGGAACAAATGCACATTTTGTGGAATTAACAAAAAATATCATTTTGATAATGAAGAAACAACAGTTAATGCACTTGAAATATCACTGAATTATATGAAAGCATATTTATCCAAAGAAATAAAGTATATTTGGTTTATAGATGAAGCAATTCATCCACATAAATTAAAATATATAGCAGACTTTTTTTTGCAAAATAATATTAATGTTATATGGCAGGCACGATGTCGTGTAGAAAAGTTGCTTTTAGATAAAAATCTAATCGAATACCTTAAAAGATCAGGATTAAAAGAATTGAGGCTGGGATTGGAGTCTGCCTCCTCTGATACTCTCAAAGCAATGAATAAATTTGATGAAGATTTTTCGCTTAAAGTAGTAGAAAAAATATGTTCTGCATATTCTGATGCTGGGATTTCTATCCATTTTCCAATGATTATTGGATTTCCAGGTGAAGATACGTATGAGCGCAAAAAGACTTATGATTATCTGCATTATTTATGCGGGAAATATCCGCTTGTTTCGTTTAATCTTAATGTATTTAATTTGGATATAAGCAGTCACGTATTTCGCTGTCCGGACAAATATGGAATAAGAGAGATTTATTATCCGTGCCCATTACAAGACTTTTTAGGCAATATTTTACAATGGGAAAGAGGAGAGGATTCGGAAAAACAGTTATTTAAGGAACGAGATCAATATATGCGCGAAATGCTTTATCCATGGATGCCAGTGAATGCTTCTGTAAGACCTCACATATTTTATCGTCTTAGTGAGACTGCAAGGCATACTTTGAGGTGGAAAACGCAAAGAAGTAAGGCTGTTCCTGTAGCTAACACTGTTTCAATGGAATTGCAGACAGAAGTTCTCATTCCGAGTACGTTGGTCTATGGTATGGATACAGAGCGTAAAGTATATATTATCTATAACTGGGAAACACATCATTATATGATAGGGAATAAATATTTGATATTTATATTCGACTTTTTCAAAACAGCACATACGATATCAGAGGCGATAGCTTATCTTACTACATATGATCCGGAAGTTTACATTCCTGAAGATTTAAACATTTTATTTTTTAATTTATATCAACGGGGATATTTAACAGATTCCTAGGTAATTGCGAAACTCGCTAAGCTCGTTCGTAATCTTGATACAAAATGAGGATGAATTTGTGCATCCAACAGAATCAAAAGCAGTGTCACCAAGAAATGCTTGTGGATTGATTAAAGGATGTTTAGAACAGAAATCCTTT
>CAJUHL010000162.1 GCA_910586425.1 uncultured Bacilli bacterium | reverse complement strand
GGACATTATGAAGAAGTATATTGCAATAATTTTAACTGTTATTATGATATTTGGGATATCGGCTTGTAGCAACACAAATACAAATGAACCTGAACCAACAAAACAAGAAGAAACACAAGATAATACAGATAGCACAAATGAAACAAGTAAAAAAAGTGATACAAATAGTGCAAATAATACACTATTAGATGACGATTACTATAATTATGGTGTAAAGGCACTAGAAGCTGTTGACCAATATTTAGATGCTGAAATAGAAAAAGAAGAAACTATTTCTACATTAGTCGGTTTGAAAGAAAGAGTTGGAGAAAATGATGATTATGGTATTGAAACATTATGGTCTATATTATCTCTTTTAGAATCATCATTAGAAAAAGATTCTCCAGATTTCAATATAAATGATGTAAAACAATATAGAGATGATTTAGCAGGATTATTGAAAAGTTCATTACGTTATAGGGACACTACAAAAAAGACATTTGACATAACAAGTGAAAAATTTTTAAAAGCAATGAATATAGCTTTAGAATCCATTGATAATTCATTATTATTAGATGATTTTACAAGAATTGAAACAGATACAGAAAAATATTTTGATGTTGCTTATTATTCTATTGTAAAAAATGGTATTACTGTAGAATATTCAGTAGATAAAAAAACAGATAAATTAACTACACTTAGAATTGCAACAGAATTAGATAACCCAAGTGAAAATGACCTTTATAATTTAGTTTATTATTGTGGAATAGCTATTGGTATATTAAACTATGATTCTGATTCAGATAATGATATAATTGCTAAAGAACTTAAATTAGATGATTTCTCTAATGGAAGTTCTGGAGATTACAAAAGCAATAATGCAGAATATACAAAATATATTTTTAATAATAACTATACTTTTTATGTTAGACCATAAAAGAAATTTATATTTATATATTGAGGTTATTAACAATAAAAAAAGACTAGCAAAACGCTAGTCTTTTTTGTTTAAAATTTTTGTCCAGTATCACGCATAATTATTTGAATATCACAATTTAAAACTTCTGCAATTTCTTCAGCTTCTCGGTATTTTAAGGTATTATTACTTAGTTTTTTACTTAAATTTTGTAAGCTATCATTACGATTATATTTTTGATTAAGTAGGTTAACTAAATCTGTCATAGTCAATCCTTTAGTAGCTAATAAAGCTTTTATAACATTTTTTATTGGCATTACTTTCACCTCCTTATATTTGTTAAGTATTATACTATAAAGTTTATAAACAGTCAATAACGTACATATTTTTTCTGAAAAGTTAAAAAAATATATTGACAAATTTTACTTAATAAGATATTATTTAACTATAAAGTTAATATTAAAACTATAAATTAAAATTTAGAAGGAGGTTTTTATATGAAAGAGTTAATGAAAAAAACAAATCAGACACCTATTGAAATTATGTTAAAAGTGGACCAAGAGGGAAAAACAACGGCAAAAGCATTGTATGAGTTTTTGGAACTGAATAAAAGCAATTATGCAAAATGGTGTAAGAAAAACATCTTAGAAAATGATTTTGCAGAAGAAAATATTGATTATATAGTTTTCGTCCTTAAAGACGAAAACCCTCAAGGTGGCAGACCTACAACAGACTACAAGCTAACAGCCTCTTTTGCCAAAAAGCTAGCAATGAGTTGTCAAAACGAAAGAGGCGAACAAGCAAGAGAGTATTTTTTGAAGGTAGAACAAAAGTTAAAACAAACGATTACAAAAAAGGAAACTTCATTAACTGACGAAAAACAACAAAAGCTAGAACTACAAAAAATGCGTGCCGAAGCTATGAAATTAAATGCACAAACTAGAGTATTTAACAGCCTTATGAAATCCCTAGACAATAAAAAACTCTCCCCTATCGCTATGCAGGTGTTCGGCTTGAAAGGTCTTGAAGGCATATTCGGTGTAGACGTTGGCAACTACCTACCAGAAGTCGAAAAGACCTACTCCGCAAAAGAAGTCGGCGAAATGCTAGGCATCTCTGCTAACAAGGTCGGCAGGATTGCCAATGCTAACGGCTTGAAAACACCAGAGTATGGCAGGTATGTTGCTGATAAGTCTAAAAATAGCGACAAAGAAGTAGAAACGTTTCGTTATAACGAAACTGGCGTAAAAGTGTTGCAGGAATTGGCTTGGTGAGGGGGGATTACATATGAATATGATTGAAAATTTATATAATAGCATTTGTTTAGAAG
>CAJUHL010000161.1 GCA_910586425.1 uncultured Bacilli bacterium | reverse complement strand
TACACTCTTTTTTAGAGCTCGGTTTCCCTTTACATACACTAGAATTTAGAGAACCGTAAATTGTTATTAGAATCCAATACTACATGAGAATACTAGAACTGCATATATTTTATTTTTTTACTCGCGAAATTACATATTATGCAACTTTTTATAATGTGCTTATACAAAAATAAGCCTACATAACATCTTTTTATTGGTTTATATAGGCTTAAATTATATAATATGCTGAACCAAATATGTGCTATATTCAGTCCGTGTAAAATATATAAATTGTTAAATATATAGAAAGTCTTATATTAGCTAAATATAGATCACTTATTTACTTATTCCCATTAAAAATTCTTCTAATATTGTTAAAATATAATCTGCAGGATTGTCAGTTGGAGATTTGAGCATTTTTATTAAATCTCCTTGAGTAATATCAAGAATTAATTTTCCATGTTCTTTCAAACATCCTTCTGCTGCAAATTTTGCAGCAGTTGAAAAACCTTTACGTGATATAATAAATGCAACATTTCTTAATGCTGCATCAAATAAATACTTTTCTGTAATGTAAATAAGATTTTGATCTATTTTTTCAGCATAGTTCTTAAATTCAAAAACCACAAAATGTGAGTTATAATGCTGTACTATCATCTGCCAAAGTGGATGCATGCTTTGATCATTGATTTGGTTTATTTTCAAGGAACCAATCAAATCCATTCGAAAATGTTCATCATTAGTCTTATGTTGACTTGTTAACCTATTAAAATAGTTGGCTTCAAAAAGATGACGTATTATTTCTTCACAAATTTTTTCGTATTCTCTTGAGTTCTCTCTTCCCGCAGTGCAGTTACTTAGTTTTCGAATAAGAATAGTAGCCTTATTATTCTCCTCTCTGGCTTCCTTTAAAGGCTTATCCTCAGCAGAAAACAACAATCGAGCCATTCCCGCTTCTACAGAAGGTCGTCCTTCTATTTGTTCAATCGGGAAATATGTAATTTGAGATAATTGTTTAAGTAGTCCTGGATTGTTCTTACTATAAAAAACAAGGTTTTCAATATCCCAAACAATAATCCGATATCTCTTATAAATTTCATCTTTTTGAAAACTTGGTATATTACTCAAGACTATCAGCAAAATTATATTATCTTGAAAAAACATTTGCTTATTTTTTTTCATAACAATAGTTTTAAGTAGTTCATTAGCAACTGATATAGAAACAACTTGACTTTTATAATATTTACACTCTACTAATACTATTTGTTTGTCCTTTTGCAAAATCAAATCCCAGTTCTCATATTGTTTATTCAATGGAGAATCAAATTGAGTGAATCCAAATTGCTCCAACAAATGCTTGCTAAATGCCTCAATCGCAGCTCCCAAAGATTTTACATTCATTGCAGGAGTCATATATCCATCATTTATTGCCTCTTTAAAAGAATATGAAAAGACTATATCCTTTGATGAAAAAGGTTTTTTTGACTTTTTATTTTCCTGTGTAATTTCATCATCTATGTTAGTAAACGCAATAACTGTTTTTTCTTCATGGCAAAGAGTATTGAACACTTCCATTGATATATCATCATAAAGAATAACAATATCATATTCAAATATTTGTTTATTAATATATTTTAGCACTCTATTTCTAGTTTCGAGAAAAATACTATCATGATTTAGTTTTATAAAATTGTTAAAACTTGTATGAATATCGTGTTCGAGTTGTTCTTTTAGAGTTGAATTTCCAATAACAATAAGAATCTTATCAATACTAGATTTCTGTATATATTCTACTGTTTTGGCTAAAACCATTCCTTTTCCACTTCCAGATATCATTTCAATGACTATACGCTTTTGACCACTTTTCAAAGCTTCTTGAATAGCATGTATTGCTTCAATTTGATATGTTCGTAATTGTAGATTTTCCATTTACATACCTCACTCGTAAAATATACATTAAACTATATTTCCTATATAATTTAACATATTTTCTTACTTTGCAAATCACCTTTTTAATTTCCTTAATTCTATTATACACTATTGCATGATTTATATCTATACCAAGAAATAATTTTATAATAAATGCATTATTTTTTATACATTCAACACATTTTAAATCAAATTCTTTTTATGTTTTCAATCAAATCTAAACCATTTTCAAATGCTCTATATTATCCCTTTTTTAATAATTTGTATTTTAAAAAAGGCTTAACTCTGAACTGACCCTTGTCAAGTAGACGCGGAAT
>CAJUHL010000160.1 GCA_910586425.1 uncultured Bacilli bacterium | reverse complement strand
AAACTCGGATACTATCACGGAAACTCCCGACTTTTGCCTGATAGTACGATTTTTTCCCCAATCGCCATCCTATCAGCGGCATCAAAAACCCACAAAAAGAGAGGATCACCAGTCGCCCCGGTGAACCCCTCCAATCCTGAAAACCCTTGATTTCAAGCCATTTCTCTATACTTTTGCCAAATCGTTCTAAATTCCTATGGCATCAATTCTGAATAGCCGCCTGTGCCGCTGTTAGATTTTGATGACTTTTACCCCTGGGGTAAATGATTTACCCCTTTTACCCCACCTATAATTTCACTTTGCAAATAAAAACAAAATATGACAAAGCAACACCTAATTTCTATTTTCCCATTATTATATCATCAATTATTGAACGTCCTTCTATTAAAACATTATCATCCAAGATATCTACATTTTCTTCTCGCTCTGCTATAGACTTCATCAAATCACCTAATGTATCGCAATCTCCTGCTAATGAACTTAAAACAGAAGATGTCTTTTTCAATAATGCCTCCTCAGCAATATCAAAATACTCTTTTTTATACAATAACTTATGGTTGATTTCACTCCATCCCTCTTCAAAAATACTCCTTGTCTGTATTTCTATTGGAACCATTATCCCATCTTCATTATGCCGTATAGTGTAATGGATAGATCTATAATCAACTCCATATTGAAACTCTACATTCTTTAAGCCTTGATAAATTTTCTTATCATCTCCTTCTCTCAATTTAACTTGTGGCTTTTCACAGAAATTCTTTTTATAATTTGATGTGATAACTTTGTGCAATGGTAAATAATCGCTTTTAAACACATATAATGCTCTTATACCAATAATATCCGTTATCTCAATCAGATATGTATCTTTATTAAACCTAATATCAGTTTCCTCATATTCTACAGCTTTTCTAATTATTTTTTCTATAAGGTGTTCTGAATCCTTTATTCGAAATTTAACTGAATGAACATGTGGTAAATTACCAATTTCATTCACATAATCCGCGGCAATTCTTTTAAATTCATCCAGTTTTGAATTATAATCTTGTTCGATATCCATCAATGTATCCCACGATAATCCCGATTGATAAAACATCTCTTCATTCTTATATTCTTTAAAAAAAGACTGCTGATTAATCATTTTTTCAATGTACTCCTATTCCCATTAGCTGTAAAAAAACAACAAATTGCCATTTCCAAAGATTGAGCTGTAAAAACTCTAAATTTGAAATTATAAAACCACAAATTTGCCATTTCTAAAAGAGTCTGTTTTTGAATAATATCTTTATGTGAACAATGCCATTTCATTTTCGCTACCAAATTATTCACAATAAAAAGTTCATTTATGTATAAATCTGTATCTTTTTCCACATTAGAAACCAATTGAATTGGCTGACGACGCAAAAACCAATAACTACTATACGCATACACCTTATTTAGATTAGCATGATCTATTCCATGAAACTCTTTCATTCTTATCATATCCGCAAAGTAATCACAAACTGCATACCCTAAACGCCTACTATTAATTTGTACACAATCAGAGAGCCCTTTTTTCTCAATAAACTTCTTGGCATCAGAATACCAAACTCCAAAGCGCTCCTGTAAATCCTCTATTGTATAATGATCCAAAATAAAATCGTACTCTATTTCATACCCCTGACCTTCTTTTGTTCCCATACTAAACTTTCTCCTGCTATTTATAATAATCCATTAAAGTCAAAAAGAGTCTGACTAATAGTCAGACTCACATTTGTCAATTCAAATCTAAAAAGTCTTGTGAATCAGCATCATCCAAATATTCTTCAAACGCCTTTTGATCATCCAATAAGACTGTTTTTTTATAATTCGGTCCTTTATTTTCAGATGTATCCTTTTTATATCGATTTGACATAAAATCTTTTTTGAAATTATTCATTTCACGAAGTGCGTCTTCATCAAATCTATATTGTTCAAATTGAGCGCTCATGGCGTTTCCTCTTCTCTTTCCTAAACCAACCGTGGCTTAATAATTCTAGCATAGAAAAGACCTTTTGTAAATACATTTTTTTGCTTTTTTGCAATACCACTACAATTTTATCCATATTATAAATTCTCTTAAATTTTACCATCAATATATGGTGGTTGTCAATCATTTTTTACTATATATTGTTTCAACCTTTATTTTCCGCTTGCTAATCCGCCAAAACAGAGGTAAGCTACGACACCACGGAAGGAGGGATTGGATTGGAAA
>CAJUHL010000159.1 GCA_910586425.1 uncultured Bacilli bacterium | reverse complement strand
GATCCCCTCTTGTGGGGATTTCGTCTTAATTTTCAAAGACTCTTCAGGGGATTTAATCAGTTAACATGTCGGTATACCATTTATCAATTTTTGTAATCAGTTCTTCTTTTGTTTTTGCATAAAAATTACGCTCAATGCCATTTGCAAACCATTCTTTATTGTTGTAACCGATATACCATTCATAGTCATCAATTTTATAAACGATTGTCATAGTGTTTATCCTCCTCGTGTGGTTGTTTTTGTTTGGTGTTTTGTTTGACCTTGTAAGACCATTATATACCCTAAACATAGTGCTGTCCATTGGCAGTATTACTATATTTAGGGTATATATTTTAGTAATTTATCACAACATTTAGGGCATATTGGAATAAAAAAAAGACGCACACAAAATGCGTCCTGTAAAATATCTATATTACTATCCTCTATATTTTCTTTCTGAAGTATCAGAATAACCCTCTATATCTTCCACACATTCTAAAATATCCCCAGGCTGACAATTTAATAATTTACACATTTTATCTACCACTTTTATATCTATAGATTCTCCATTTAATCCATCATTTCTAAATATTTTAGTAATAGTAGCTGATCCTAAAATTTTTTCTTGTTTCAATTTGTATTGACTAATATTGTTTTCTCTTAATTTTTTAACAAGTTTTTCATAACTAATCATATAAATTACCACCTTTTCTTTATATATTATCATATTTTATAACCTAAATCAAGTGTACCCTAGATATAGTTATATTCTACAATTATATACCCTAAACATTGGCTATATTGTCAATTGATATCACTACTTTTAGGGTATATAATTATCTTATCACCAAACAAAACAAAGCACCTTGATAATTAAATAAAGGCTTTACACTCTTCTACAAAACCGCTATAATAAATATAACAAATAACAAATGTATCAATCAAAAAGGCGGTGACGATATGGAGGTATTGGAAATGTCAGATAAAGAACTAATCACAACAACTATTGATAGATATACCGACTTGCAACAGATTAAGAAGGCAAATGGTGGTCACGAAAATGAAATGCTTGATTACCTCATTAAAGTAACTACTGCAAAATTATCCTCTTTAGGCGTTAATGTTGAGGATATAACGCTTTAACAACTAAATAGCAACTCATAACTTAGAAAAGTGTAAAGTCTTTATTGAATTATCAAGGGCTTTGCACTTTTTTATTATTTAGGAGGACAACGACAATGATAAAAACAGTCACATACTTTGAATACCAGACATTAAAGGTAATTGGCAAAAAGATAACCGTATTAAGAGCTAACGACAATACAGCAACCATTGCTATAGGCAAGTAATCAAACATCAATCAGAAATCAACAATAACCATCAACCACATTCAACCAAATATAACGGCTATCTAAGCAAAGTAGTACCACGTCGGCAGTTGAATCAATTAGTCGATAGTGCTGGAAAAGTAGTAAGAAGTTGTTTAAAAGGCTGAATCAAATTTAAGAATAGGAGGTCATCAAGTATGAAGTATTTTAATAATGTAAACACATTGAAGGAGCTGAGAAGACAGTACAAGGAACTGCTTAAAAAGTATCACCCTGATAACCCACAAGGCAGTACAGAAGCGTGTCAGGAAATCAATGCCGAATATGACAGACTGTTCAAGGTACTGAAAGATAAGCATGAAAGCAAGTCGGACAAGACGGCAGACAGTACAGCACATAAGGAATCAAGCTATAATGCTAATATGTACGACTGGGAAAACGATAAGGCATTGCGTGAGGTATTACAGAAGATCATTAACTTTGATGGGATTGAGATTGAACTTGTAGGCGCGTGGATTTGGGTGTCTGGTAACACATACAACTACAAGAAGGACTTGAAAGAGCTTGGTTTTAAATGGGCATCTCAAAAGAAACAATGGTACTTTCATACGGATGCATTCAGAAAGAGAAGCCACAAGTCATTGAGCATGGACGATATAAGAAGCTATTACGGCAGTACAAAGGTACAGACCGATTCAAGGGTATTACTGGAAGCATGACAGATATAATTCAGATCAGATGGTATTATGAAAACGTAAACAATGGGTGTAACTGATGAATACGGTTGCACCCAAAAATATATGAAAAGGAAGGAACACAAATATGAAAAGAATAATCAAGAGAACTATCACAATAACAATCAGAACTATCGCAACAGTAGCATTTATAATGATCTGTGCATATCTGTTTGGCAGTTGATTATTTCGCGGCGAGGGATCCGGAGCGGAACTCTGTTCCGCTCCATTGAAT
>CAJUHL010000158.1 GCA_910586425.1 uncultured Bacilli bacterium | reverse complement strand
AACAACTGTGATTACCAGAATTATTTGGTTAAATATCAACAGGTCAGTACACTAGGAGATAAAAATGACTAATAAAAATGTGCCTCGTATTTCTGTTTCGTTAGAAGAAAGAGTTCAAGAAGAATATACTCCTCCAAAACAAAGTGCTAACACATTATTCAGATTTTTTAAAGATTCAAAATATTTATTTCAGGCTCTTGAGAAGGGAGCCATGATTCCTAGATACTACAGTGAAAACGTAGATTATTTAGATATAGGCTTGCATCAAATCGCATATCCTATGGCGTGCTTTTGCGATATAAGTATTCACAGATTAGAAGAACATATGGATTTCTACGGAACATATGGAATTGCCTTTTCTAAGTCTTGGGGTATTAATAAAGGCATTCAGCCGATACATTACATAAATAAACATTCTATTTTATGTGCAGATTTTTCAAATGCCTTTAATATTGCAATAAATGAGGAGAAAGATGATGCTGCTACAAATTTTCTTCTGACGCAAATGTACTATATGAAACCGATTGAAGGCACTATGCCACGAGAGGGAGAAAATATTAAAAAAAATTTTACAGATGAATGTGAATGGAGATTTATACCCGATGTGGCACTAATAAATCTTCCCCAAGCTGTTACAGATAATGAGATTGCTTGTCTGGATGTATTAAATAAGACAATTAGTGAAAATGAAAAATGTTGGCTTAAATTTAATTATGACGATGTAAAATATATAATTCTTCAGACAGATGATGATGTTGAAAAATTATGCAAAGTGATTGAGCGAGTAGGGAAGGACAATATAGTAAAACGAAAGCTGATTTCTAGAATTATTACGTGGGATAATGTAAAGGAGGATTTCTAATGTTCTCAAATTTTAAAGATACTTTTGTAAAAAAACCACAATTTACGATGAAAACTCCTGAATCAGTTTTAGATGTTATTAGTAAAGATTTACCAGAGGGATTTCGCTATATTGAAGACCATGATGGTTTTTGCCGACTTGACTGTGACGGAGTAATGGATTTTACGCCTGTTTGTATTCGCCTTCCAGAAGAAGCAAAATCACTTTTTGCACAAAAAAATAATTTTTCTATGAATGATGTTGTTGCCTATGCATATAATGCACAACAAAATATTGATCTTATTCCAGACAAAGATGGTTGCTATACTGTAAATGGACAGAAAATTGCCGCTGATAAGTTTATTATTGCGCCAATGAAGAATTGGCAGTTGAAAGATGGTCGAATGTGTATAACAGCACCGCCATTTCCACCGCCATTTCCTATAGAAGTGGCAGGGAATGGTTTTTCACTGACACTTATGGTTCAGAGACAACCAGTAAACAGTATTACCGAAGTAAAAATAGCGACAGTGGAAGAAGGGGCACTAAGCATGAATTATTCATTTGACCCTACCAAAAAAAATGGGAAAATGAAAATTAATATTACAATGTGTTCTTCAAAATCAGTGTCTGATGTGCTTGCATCTAAAGAAATTTTTAATGCATTCATACAAGGAAAAGGAACTTTGTGTGGTATGCCAATTAAAACAGACGAGGAAAACCAAGTAAGTGTAGTGCCAGATGAAGTGATTCAATTTTGGCATAAAATTGTCGAAATTGAAAAAGTGTTTAATGTAAAATTTGATGCAAGCCAAGAACTCGTATTTGAGGATGTAAAAAGAGTAGAAGAATTATACAGGTGTTTAATAGAAAAAGAACCATTCAAAACTTATTTAAAAGATAATACTGTTCGTGGAACTGGTAAATTTGATGAAATACTTAATGAAGAGGGTATAAAGGTTGGAAAAGAAATATTATTTGAGTATGAAGAAAGAATTCAAATGGAATTGCTGGGTGTTGTTCTAAAATTTTCTGCGTTAGTTGGTATATTCGATAGTATGATTGGGGAAATAAAAATGCCAGAAGATGGTATTTCTGGAGATTTCCTTATGAAACTTTTACCAGCTAAAGGGAAGAGAATGTATGCAGCTACCCAATATTATTTAGAGGAAAATGCTCCTGAAATAGCACGAAAAAATCATCATCATATTCAAAAGTTTCAAGAAGCTAGAGAATTAGATGATACTTATTAGTTTTTATGGATGACCTCTCTCCTATTGTGGGGAGAGGTTATTTTTTTGTGCTTTATTGAATTCACCACTTGACAATGTGGCAAAGAGCTTATGACGCAGGACGAGATCGCGGTCATGGACGGGGGCAAGTGCATTTTACAGGTGCGCGGTGTGCGCCCGTTCTTTTCGGACAAATTCGATATAACGAAGCACCCGAAATACAAGT
>CAJUHL010000157.1 GCA_910586425.1 uncultured Bacilli bacterium | reverse complement strand
ACTTGAGAATGTTTCTGGTTCTTCTTTTATTAATTCTAAATCTAAAGTCATAAGAACCATGTTTTTCTCTTTCAATGACGCTTTGTCAAACTTTCTTGCAACTGTAAGTGCAAGTGGTGAAACATTTGCAAAGTCTTTAATTTCCCTTACTTCTTTTTTACATTTAGGCATTTCTTCCCAACCCATTAGATAGCAAGGATGACAATTTAAAATATTTGATAACGCTTCAATCGTTTCATATTTAATATTTTTAATTTCACCACTTTCATAGCGTTGTGCAGTAGCTTCTTTGACACCTAACGCATTAGCGACTTGTAATAATGTTAATCCATTTTCTATACGTCGCTGTTTTATTCGTTCATTGATTATTGACATTATTTAACCTCCTATGATTAAAGAATAGCACATTGTTACGCAAAATGCAAGAAATATAATTTAAAAAATAAAAAAACTTACGCAAAAAGTATTGACAACAATTTCAAATAGTGGTAATATTAACTTACGCAATAAGTAAGAGATTTAGGAGGTGAAATAAATGAATAATATTATATATACAACAGATTGTATTGCACTTAGAACAAAAATGGCTATGAAAGGAATTAATACAATTAAAGAACTTTCACAAAAAAGTGGTGTAGGACGTGATACATTATCAAGAATATTAAATGGCAAATTAAAGCCTTCGACAAAAATTATTGAGAAATTAATTTATACTTTAGAAATCACACCAGAGGAAGCAGGAAAGATTTTTTTTAATCAAAACTTGCATATTGCGTAAGTAATAATATTACATATAGGGGGTGGTTAATATGGGAAAAAAATCTCTAATAGAAGAAAAAACGTATTCAGACTATACTGAAGATATAAGAAAGGTAAAAGTTTTAATACATTTTAAAGTAGATAGACTTATGGAAAAACAATTGCAACTGTTATACCATAAGTCTAAGAAAGCTAAACTTTCTGAATTAAAAGGAATTTCAAATGTAATGATAAAAATTGCTGATTTCTTATTAAAATTCTGAAAAATTTTTATCTAACGTATTTATAAATTCACAGAAATCGGAAAAATAATTGTCAACAAAGCCTACAGAAATTTTATTTTTATTTATATCGCTTTCAAAAATAGCTTTTAACAATTTAATAGTTTCATAACTAATTGAATTGTCGTATAAATTTTCTGCTAATTTTTTTACAAAATTTCCGATTTGTTCAGCATCATAAGAACGATAAATGTCTATAGAACTATAAAAAAGTGATTTTCTTAAAATTGTTTCAGTAATTTCTACCGCAAATTTTTGAGCATCTGTTTTTGAAATTTGAAAATTAGACATAAAAACATTTTCCCTTCTATATATAGTTATAGTTTTTGTTAGTATAGAAATTATAACACAAAAAATGCAAAAATGTCTATATATGATTGTATATTGTAGAAAAAAATAAACAATTTGTAGAGATTAAAGTACAGAAAAAGTTGTCCAAGTCAGCTAGGAGGTGGAACAATGTGACTAATGTAGGCGCAATACTTACTATTATAACATTAATAGGGTTATTTTTTGCAGGAGTTGGTATATTTATTTGGTACGAAACAACTCCTAAAACAATAATTCGTTATTATGTCTATTTAATTATAGTTTTCATAATATGGGGAGCATATTGTGTTACTCAATTAAGCTAATCAAATAAAGATTTTAAATCTTCTAAATCTTTATTTAGAATTTTTAAACATTCATTAAAAATGCGGTATCTTTCATTTTGATTTTTTCTCTCACCAGATAAATAGACTAATTGGTCAATGTAACCAATAAGTTCTTCATCTTGATAGAACATTTTAATGATATGACAAGCTGAACAAAAGAGGTAAAGTTATGGAAGCAAGGGAATTTATAGCGGTATGCTTGATTTTAGTAGCAGTGATAGCGGTTGCAGTATTTGTAATAAATATTGCGTGGAATTTAGCTGAATTAATATCAAGTGTTGCTGTAATTGTTATTACTATGATAGGAAGTGCAGTTCTGGTTATTGGTAGTATTGTAGTTGGAATATTTTCTTGGGTAGTATTAGCAATAATTAGTGTAATAGTTGGTTTAATAGCTTATTTCAAGGGAAAATTGAGAAAGGACAAAAAGTAATATGGATATATCATTTAATACACAAAAAGAAGGGCTTAAAAAGCTGGAGGATATGGTAAAAGAAAGAGAAAAAGCAAAAGGTAGCAGATTGTATCAAGTTTGGCAAAAAGATTGTAAAAAATTTGCAAATAAGTTATTGCAGTCTGGTGCAGATGAAGAAGATATTGCTACTGTT
>CAJUHL010000156.1 GCA_910586425.1 uncultured Bacilli bacterium | reverse complement strand
TCTCAACCACCCTTCTTGGAATTCCCTATATTTGAATTATACAGGAAGCTCCTTTACAATATTATATTACCTAAAATGTGCAATATCAATACGTTGCATATACACAGCGCATAAATATCTAATTTCATTGCCTATATTTAGTTTCTCTAAATATATCGAACAATCTCCTTACAAAACTACATAGGAAAGGAAAAAGTATACCATAAGGCGGTTAATGTCGGCTTTTACGGTAGCCTGTTTCACCAATGCACAAGTGCCATATGCCTAAGCAGACTTACAAGGACTTATTGGGTTTACGAGTTATCACGACTTATTTTTGCGTTGCGTGATGCGGAGTGTTGCCGCCTTTAAATGCCCAAACGAGAAACCGAATCCCGTGTGTGTTGCTTGCTCCTGCCGGGCGGTGGTTATTAAGAAATTATTGCAAGTTTATATTCAAAACCTTCTTTTAAAATTCGATACTTGTTATTGTCATCAATAAGCAGTGAATTTATCATTGCCATTTGGTATTCCACAAAATGAAATTCTTTTAAGTCGTAAAATATCGCCATATCTTCCGCAACATTCAATAAGTTCACAACAATATCCATTACTTCCGTTTCTGTTTCACATCCGCTACTACAATACTTTTCAAACACTGTATCTAATATTGCTTGTACTGCTGTGCCATAATATTTTTTACTCTGTCTTTTCATTTCCCTTACCTCCATTTGTTTGTGTTCGGTTTTCTTTAACTGTCTTTATTATAACATTACGTTTTTCTAATGTAAGCATATATTTCTAATATTTTATTATATTTATATAATGTATTTGAGCAAAAGAAAAGACATACCATTTTTTAGTATGTCTTACTCTACCCTTGAACCATTAGGAAATTCAAACCCCGAAAAATATTTAGCTCCCAATTGTTCCGCAAATTGTTCTAACTCTTCTTGCGTAAATTTTCCACGTTTTAAACGTTGAGAAAATGCCGATTGTGAATAGCCACATTTACGCCCTAACTCAGTAACAGTTATTCCGGTCATTGCGCAAGCTGATTCAATTTTTTGTTTGATTGTAATATGTATCACTTCCTTTTTCATATAATAAAAGCACAACTATTTTTGGATGGGCGGTGTATCCATCATCTCAGGTACTCTTGCGAGTGTGTCGGGAACCATTTCCGACCTCAAAAATAATCATGCTTATTACTATCTTATTCTCTTTGTACCTATAATATACTATGTATTTTCGGCATTGTCAACCTTAAATTCCTTAATTCTACCACTATGTAAACGCCTTTGAATCTTTGATTCCTGTATGTCGTGCATAGTGGACACATACAAATAATCATTATCTTTGTCTAGCTTAATTCCTATCATCACATTATCACGATATCTTTTGATTAGTTCTAAAGATTCAGTGCCGTTTTCGTTTGGATTAATGCCGATATAATCAGGATTCTCAATGATATCTGGTATATAATCAATATACTTTAAACACTTTGCATGTTTACTTTTTAACATATGAGCCGGTAAACCTTTTGATCTGTATATTTCTTTAGATTCTATATTTAATCCCAAGATAGAATTAAATTCGCTTTTGTATTTTCCCACTACAATTAGTTTATCTGACATTTTGTTATATTCCTTTTGTTTAATAGGAAAATTATAACACATATATTATTGATTATCTATACAAATTTGACAATTCCGCTTTACTGATTCCAGCAGCATCGCAAGCCATATCAATTTTCTGTTGTATAGTAATCTTTATCGCCCCCTTATCTAAACCGATGTAGCATTAAAAAGATGTGGTTCTGGGATAGTCTCACCATCTTCCAACGCTGTTTCAATCCATAAATCAATAACAACCTGCGCTTGTTTAACCGCTTCTTCTGGCGTTTTCCCATCTGCCATACATCCAGGCAATTCAGGAACAGATACAATATAAGCTTGATCTTCTTCAGACCACGACATTATCATAGAATATTTTGGCATTTATTAAACCTCCTATAATCCATATTTGTTAAACAAATTTCTAACTTGTTTAACTTGATATGCTTTTGCTTTATTTCCTAATGGTTGTATTACAATCCGCTCTATAATATCATTACGCTTATATACATAATGATCGCCTTTAATTCTTTCTACAAATCCATATGAAAGAATCAAATTTCTAAAATCTGTAAAACGAATATTATTATCACTATTTCCATTCATGACCATATCATATGTATTCATTGAACAATTCCTCCTACATATTTATTATACCAGATTTCACGACTTTTTCAAGCCACTTATTCACACTATAAAGGATACCCGGGAGTTTGACAGTTGAATATTAAGAAAAGTGCCTACAGGTATTGATATACCTG
>CAJUHL010000155.1 GCA_910586425.1 uncultured Bacilli bacterium | reverse complement strand
ATTTTACGCCTTATTTACAGTTTCAGAGCAAACAGGTATCATACAGGTATCACAGATTTTCTCCTTGACTGCCATATCTACATGGTGCTAGCACCATGTAATACAACTGCCAACCAAAAGCCAATCATCACATAATCAAATTTTTCTAATCCAATACTACTTCTTGTGGCATCTTTGAAGAACTCGCATTTTCTTGTTGCAATATTTCTTCTCTGGTTTTTCCAGTAGAAGCAATTATTCGTTCCTGTTCTAATTGTAACTTACTGTATAGGAAATCATAATTAATTTCAAAATCTGTAAAAATTTCCCTCCATGTTTTCACATATATTTTACAGTTATCCACATAGTAGACTAATGACCTTTCGCCATGGCTTTTTGCGTTTAATATTTCTCTTTTTATATCGTTATTATATTTATTTCCTATTAAATAAAATTCCCATTCAATATTATCCGCTTTAAAATTAGGTTCTTCAATTATTGTAGCCATATATTTTTTTACCTGATTGAGTTCCTTCATAGATAAATTTATTTTGGGATGTTTTAATTCGACAACAATACATCTTTTAATATCTCCATCTGGCATCTGCCTTACGGCAAAAATATCCATCTGCTTTTTTGCATTATCACTGTCTATTTTAACTGTTCCTTTCTTTTTCCTTTCACCAGTTAATAAAAAAGTAAATCTTCTCAATGCTTCTTCAAAACTTGGCTCCTCTGCTGAAACCAAATGATATTTTTCACCTAATAGCCAATAATTATTTTCAATAAAGGGTTGTATAGCATTAATTTCTCCTGCATCAATATCTTCATTAAATACCAATTTTTTTAGATTTGCTACACTCTTTGCTCTATCTTTCAATAACTGTACAGTTTTATTCACACGTGATAATGACGTATATTTTAAAGTATCAGCTAATTCATCCCTTTCCTCAGCCGTCATATCAATAACATTTTCCATAATCTCCACAAAACTATCAATTTCCCCGTTTTCCATTAATATGTCAAACATTCTGACAACAACTTTAATCTGTTTATTATCAAGCCCTCCCAACAGCCTAGGCTCAATATAATAGACAGTTGACAACAATTCATCCAAGCATTCTTTCTTGTATTTATCAACCGGATTATTTAAATTGTATTCTGGATAAGCTTCTTTATCTTCTAACTTGTCTAAAAATTTCTTTGTGCTTACACGTATAAAGGGATTTCTCTTTTCTCTAATATATTTATCTATTTCTCTTTTTATATACTTAAACGCCTCATCTTCTCTATTTTTACCTACAACCTCTAGCCTTAACTGACCATTAGATTTCGAAAAAGAGAAATTATCAAACAGTGTACTGGAAATATACACACTATGAAAAAAATCATCTCCCTTATTATTTAACGTTGTATTTTCCTTATATACTTCCATTCCTTTAGAATTTAAATAATAATATTTTGAATATTCTTGATGTAATTTTTTCTCCCAACGGCAAAACACAATATCAAATTCATATCCTTCATATCTATATTGTTTATATTCTTTATCTTTTAAAAGATTTGAATAATCTAATTTCTTCCCATTAAATAAAAGTTGAATATTTCTTTTTTGATTTAATTCAATAAACCAAGCAAAATCTGTTTTTACAAATTCAATAATTTCGCTCACTAAAACTTCTTCATTTATATCATCAAATTCTACAACCGTACCCGTACTACCATCTTGCAATTCTTTGGGCTCACTTGTTGCATAGTCATCTAAACCGTTTTCTGCAATTTCTATTGTGTATTTAAACGTTCTATTGTCATCATTATAAACTGTTGTCCATTTGGCAACACGAGCAAATGTAAAAAAAGTCAATCTGCCAATCCCATTTTTCCCATGAATGAGGGAGCTATTATTATTTTCATTTTTATACAACATTTTATTAGATTCATAGAATGGTTTAAATTTTTTATCTAAAGACCTGAAATCAATGCCACACCCATTATCAATAATAGTAATTTTATTGATTCCTTCTATTGCATTAGCATCAATTTGAACATCAATTTTAGTAGCATCAGCATCATAGCCATTCCAAATATATTCTGCAATAGCTTCTACTGGCGAAAACTTTCTTAATACTCTTTTAATACCATTACTACCTAAAATTATTTTTTCTGACATAATTTTTCACTCCATTAAATTTATTAATGAATATATATTTTTATATACTGAATAAGAAAAACTGGGCAGTATTACCTGCCCCTATGCTTTTCTTTCCTCTTCTGCTGTTTCAGTTCATACTGCCGCTGTTTCTCTGCTTCTCGTTGTTCCCGGCTCATAGTCTTGCGTTCAGTTTTCAACTGCTCCTGCTGTAATTTCAAAGCCTGTTGCGAT
>CAJUHL010000154.1 GCA_910586425.1 uncultured Bacilli bacterium | reverse complement strand
TCGAACTCCTCGGCGGATAGCTTGAACTGACTGTTTTTCCCTCATTTCTCAAGCATTTATTATCCATATTCTTTAAAAATCGCTTTTATATTTGTACCAGTCAAAGTTTTTAGAGCCAAAATAGAGCCAATTTTTATAACAATAACAACATTTCGTCTTTTGCGCTGTTTTCTGTTATACTATCCCTCTTTCTCTTCTGTTCCGACATCCATCTCCCTATCCTTTCTAGCAAACTATCAACCTCACAGTACTCATAAAGCAATTTTAGAATCTCACTTTTTTTACTCTCTGGTTCTATTCTTGCCAAATCTTCAATCTCAATTTCATTTTTTTCTCGGAAAAAACCATGTTGCTCCTTTAATAACATAATGATTTTCTCGCCCAATACTTTATCCTGGTGTCTCTCCACACAATATAACTCATCAAAAAGCAAAATAATATTTCTCTCATAAGGGATATCCATATGTTCGGCAGAATTAATACCTCTATATAATATATTATTATGAACCGATAAACTTTGATAAGCAGTTTTAAAAAAAGCAAATTGAGGAGAATCATTATTTTTAAGATTATTCAGAACATCTTCTAACCCCGTTTCCAATACATTAATATTAAAACGTTCCCCTTCTAATCTATATAACATATGAAAAAAATCTTCACGAAAAAGATGTCTTTTATCCATTTCCTTTTTCAAAAAAATTTTTTGCTGTTCGTCTGTAACATGTGTTGCAGTATAATAAGCTGCAAAATATGTTTGAAAAGAACGATGTGCAAACTTATATTTATTTCCTTCATCAACTATCAAACATACTATGTCTTTAATATCATCAAAAAACAGTTCTGGTCTATCTATAGAAGATACCAAATTCAGTCTTTTTATCCCTCTTTCAATGTACTTACAGATTTCCTCCTTGCTAAACTCATATTGTTGAGAAAAATATGACTGAAAACAAAAATAAGCAAATAAATCTTTAAATTCCCGTTCTCCAACTTTTTTACATTTATATTCTCGATTAAATAATCCTTCTTTATTTGCGTCATGTCTCTTATATAAAGCATCATATGCACTATCATAAAAATCCGTTAAATGTTCAGGAATCATATTATTATCTATAAACGTAATATACATCATCGTTAACAACAAAGGATTTGATGCGAAATCCTCATGCTTATCATATAACTCACATTCTAATAAATTTGCAAATTCAAATATCTTCTCATCATTTTTTCCAATTTTTTTTACTAATTCAATCGCCTGATTTTTTTCTAATGGACATGCTTTCAATAAAGTATATGTTTCTAATTCATGAAAACTTACTCCCTCTTCTCTTGAAGAAACAATATAACCATTATCTGGATATTTCTTGCTTATTTCTTGTATTAGTTGCATTGCCTTTTCACGATATTCTTCTTTTACTTCATCTAATCCATCAAATAAAAATAAATATTTACCTGACCTCAAACTATATTCAAACTGCTCTTGATTCAGTTTTACATCAAAACTTTCTATGCAATAATGAATTAAATTAAACAGCGCATTTTCCTCCTTAATGTCACCAATTTTCCTTAATTCAACCAGAACAGGTATATATTCACCTCTATGATGTGTATTCAAAAATAAATGCCGCATCATCATTGATTTGCCCGTTCCACCGCTACCTGTAATGACAATATTATTACTGATTTTCATAACATTATCAACTATTGTCATGGGGATTTTTTTCTTCTTATATTTTACAAATACATCTACATATATTCCATCTGTTCCCTCTAGCACCCTAGGTTCAGATAAATCTGCCAAAGTTTTTACTTTATTATATCTTATTTCAGAATTTCTAAGGTATGCCCTAAACGCACTACCTGTTGCTACACTTGCTTTTCCATATTTATTTTTAATAAAATTTAAAATCGCATTCAAGGCTCTTTCACTAACATTTTCAGCCGTTTTCTTCATCACATTCTGTTCAATTTCCACAAATGAGACTTTATCATTCGCTCCTGACATAATTAATTCCTTTCTGCTTAATAATACCATATTTACTTTACGCAAACATATGAAATTAAAGCCAAATTATTTACACTACTAAAAAATCAGGTTGATATTACCTCCCCCTATGCTTCTCTTTCCTTTTCTGCTGTCTCAGTTCAAACTGCCGCTGTTTCTCTGCTTCCTGCCGTTCCCGGCTCATAGTCTTGCGTTCAGTTTTCAACTGCTCCTGCTGTAATTTCAAAGCCTGTTGTGATTTTGTTCCTATCCCGGTATTCTGTACCTGTTTCCGCACTTCACGTTGTACTCGTTTAGGATTGCGACCAGCTTCTTTTACATCAGTTGCCACAGCCGGACTAAATCGTAACCGATAGTAATTTTTCAAAACGAAGTCAT
>CAJUHL010000153.1 GCA_910586425.1 uncultured Bacilli bacterium | reverse complement strand
ATACACGCGATACTTAGAAGAGAGCGAAGATGAACTGCGTGCTTTTCGCCATGATTATCGAAATATGTTTAATTCATTAAAAATCAGTGCACAAGAGGGAGATACGAAGGAACTAATTCAAAAACTAGACGAATATACTAAGACTAATTTAAATGCCAAAGCATTTGAAAAGTATAGAAATGTTAATCACATTAAAGTAAAATCTTTGAAAAGCATTATTATTGCTAAGTTAACAGAAATGTATGGATCAAAAATCCCATATAATTTCGAATGTAGAGATGATATTACTAAAATCCCTAACAATATTAATGAATTGGATTTAGTTAGAATTATTGGCATCAGTTGTGATAATGCAATTGAAGAAAGTAAAGCATTATTGAAACAGAATAAAAAAGCTCATATTGAAATTATGATTAGTTCAAATGAGGATGGCGAATTTGAATATGAAATTCAGAATAAAAGAAGAGATTCAGAAATTTCACTTAAACAAATCCAGCAACGTGGTTATTCAACGAAGAAAAGTCACTCTGGCATGGGTTTAGCCAATATTAATAGTATTAAGAATAAATATGAAAATATGACGATTTCTTATGAGATACCGAAGGGATACTTTGATTTCTATCTCGTAATTGAACCAGAGGAGCTAATTAACAGTTAATGAAAATATAGAAATTTATAGAAGAAATAGAAAAAAGCTTATTTAGAAATGAAGTGCCATAGAAAAGTTAGACATTTATAAAATTTTAAAGATTTGATAATACACGATTTCTGTATTTTACAGGAGTCGTGTATTTTAATTTGTTTGATCTTCTAACATTGTTAAACCAATAAATATAATCTTTCAGAATTTCCTTCATCTCTTCTAAACTTCCAATCTTAAGTCGATTCAGTTTTTCTCTCTTCATTAAATTAAATATCGTTTCTCCTGGTGCATTATCATGACAATTTCCTTTTCGGGACATGCTTTGGATTATATTCATTTTCTTTAGTCGAGCCTGATAGCCTGGATTCTGATATTGAAAGCCTTGATCTGAATGAAGGATAGGAGCAGCTCCTGGTGGAAGATTATCTGCTAGTTCATCTAGCATATTATAAATAGTTTTCATTTCAGGAGAATAACTTACTGCACAAGCTAGAATCTCCAAAGAAGCCTCATCTACTACAGGAGAAATATAAACTTTCTTGCCGCTAGTTAGTTTATATTCAGTTACATCGGTATGAAGAACTTTATAGGGGATTGTTTCATCAAAAGTTTGATTTAGGATATTTGGTGCTTTCTTTCCTACATTACCCTTATACGAACTATATTTACCAGTATTTTTATGATAAATTGTTGTTTTTATTCCTAAACTTCTCATTAACTTACGTACTGTTTCTAGAGAAAGTTTAAATCCTTCATCTCTTAACGCTCCCCACATAGGACGATAACCATATGTTTCTTGTCCTTCATAGCCATAATAGATTTCTTGAATCTTCTCTTTTACTAAAGCATACTTATCAGCTTGATTAATTCTATTTTTTACATTGTCATAGTAAGTCTTTCTATTTAATTTGAGCACTTTAAATAAGACCTTAAGTTTAATTTGATGGTGTTTTGCCCGAATATCCTGTATTAATTGTGTTTTTTGTTTGTTGGATAACGTGGATATCGGGCAGCCACTTTTTTTAAGACAAGATTTTCCACTCTAAGTCTTTCTAATTCAGCTTCCTGCTTAAGAATTTTTTCTTCATACTTTTGCTTTTCACTAAGTTCTAACTTTTTAGTTGTCTTCTTACTCTTTTTAGGCACTTTCCTAGGCCGACCTTTCTGTTTAGGCAGCAGCCCAGCATATCCTTCTTCATTGAACTTTTTAGCCCAATTGTATACTTGAGAATCACTAATATTAAACTTAGCCGCTACCTTTGAAACTCCAATAGAATGTGTTAAATAGTAGCGTACCACATTTAGCCTAAAGTCAGAAGAATAAGTAGTTTTAGTATGTTTAACAGATAAGGCAGCTAAACCTTGACACTTAGCCTTATCAATCCATCTACGAATAAGAGTCCAATGAATATTATATCGTTTAGCTAAACCTTTTATTGAATCTTCATGATTTAAATATTTGGAAACAATTTCAATTTTTAATTCAGTCGAATATTTGGTCATAAAAAAATACCTCATAATTATTAGATTTTATGTCTAACAATTATGAGGCACTTCAATCTTGGCGTTCATAAGTCCTGATTTAATAGGTTTTTTTAGTAAAAGTCAAATTTGACTCTTTTCCTTAGTTTAGAACCTAATTCTTACGGCCTCTAAACTTAATTTATGTTTTGTTTATTACTACACCTACGACAGATGTGACATTCAACATATAGTTGACATTCTCTAGTGCCCAAATTTCAATCCACGCTCCCGCGAGAGGTGCGACCGCAATATTT
>CAJUHL010000152.1 GCA_910586425.1 uncultured Bacilli bacterium | reverse complement strand
TAAATTTTAAATTACTAAAGATTTTCGTGTCTAAAAACTTGACATAAATCCACATATACCATTAAAGTTATAAGTAAGTGGTCTTTTTTTATCAATATAACCTTGCTTATATAATTCTTCAAAATCGCTATAAAAGGTGCTTCTAAAATTTATTTGTTTAATTTCATAACTACTATCTTTCATTTCAAGCTCTACATCATCAATATATCTCATTACAATATCTGCTTTAGTTTCTCTATCAAGTAAATCCCAGTTTTCATTAAAAGCATAATAAGATATTGGTAATTTAACTTTATTGATAAAATCCATATCTCTTTTTAAGAGAATGTCATCAATAGTAAAGTTTAATTGTTCTGCTTGTTCATTTTCTAATAGTTTTGAATTTATAAGTGTAAGTTGTTCTTCAATTATTTTTGTTTCTTCTTTAAATTCTTCTTCTGTAAATAGAGAATCAATATATGCTTTTTTGATTCTTTCTTTTTTATTATTTAATTTTTTAAGTTCTTTACTTAACTCTTCTTTTGGATTATCTAGTTTAGATTTTAATACTGGTAGAAAAAATTCATTAACAACATTATCATATTCTAAAATATCAGCAAGTAATATTTTAACTGCATCTTCTATTTTTGTTTCTTTAATTGTTATTTTACAAACATTACATTGATAGTAATAATAAACTTTTCCATTTTTCTTTCTTGTTGCATTACCACCTAATATTCTTCCACATTTAGGACATCTTAACTTTTGTAAGAATAAATATTCTTTATCTCGTTTATAATTTCTAGAGTTCTTTCTCTTTTGTACTTGGCACTCTTCCCATAATTCTTTAGATACAAGTGGTTCAACAACATTCTCATAATAAGTAGGATGATTTGTCTTTTTTCCATGCACATAATCACCTTTGTAAATCTCATTTTCAAGTATTCTTAAAATTGTACTATCACACCAATTCGTTTTTCCAAATACTTTTTCTTCATTATAAATATTAGCAATAGTTTGATAAGAGTTACCCTCATAATATAAATTAAATATTCTTATTACTTCATCTTTTGTAAGAGGATCTATAACAAGTTTTTTATTAACATGTTTATAACCAAATGGGGCTTTATTTGGAATATTTCCAACCTTTATCGCACCTGCTAAACCTATTTTTGTTCTCTCACTTGTTCTTTCAATTTCATTTTGTGATACTGTTGTTAGAAGTCTAGCAACCATTCTACCATTAGCATTAGTTGTATTTATATCATCATTTGCACAATCTAGGTAAGCATTATTTTCCTCTAAAAATTTCATTATGTTTTCCCAATCATAAACACTTCTTGTAAGTCTATCTAATTTTAAAACAACAATCGTATTACATTTTTTATTAACAATATCTTCTTTTAATTCTTCAAATGCTGGTCTTTTATTTCCAGTTTTTGCACTAATTCCAGCATCTTTATAGACTTTATAAATATCATAATTCTTATATTCACACATAGCACGAAGTCTTTTTTCTTGTTCTGGCAAACTAAAACCTTCACGTGCCTGATCTTCTGTACTAACCCTTATGTATATTCCAGCAATTTTCTTTTCTTCACTCATAAATAAATTTCCTTTCTTATTCTTCATCAAAAAAGAGGCGACAAAGACACTAGGTTTTATGTCTTTGCACCTCTAAAATTTCAGTATAGTAAATTATATTTGTTTTATATTAACCCCACAAAAACATAAAACTTCCTTTTATTGCTTTCTTATTATAGATACTTTTATTTTAAAGTCAAGACATAATTCCCAATTTTTACCTATTTAAAGGCGATTTTAGAAGAAGTTAGTACATTTATATATAATTTAGTTTATTTGTTTTATATAGGTTTCTAAATCTGATAATTTAATGTTTTTAGATAAATTTTCAATAAAGATTTCATTAGAATAATTAAATGCTAGAAATGTAATACCTTTAATAATTATTCTATGGGGTTCAATATAGTTTAAATTTGTCTTATTAATTTTTCTAATATTACCATTAATAATAGTAGGAGTAGTATTACAAAAACTACATATAAATTCTATTTTTTTCTTTAATTCGTTATCAATTTCTAATTTTTCCTTTGTAATATTTACCATTTAAACCTGTCCTTTCCTAAACTTAAACACTAAAAAAGTACCAACTTCTTTTGAAATTGATACTTATATATTTAAGTCCTAAACTATAAAAGTTCGGACAGATTGCTTACTGGTGCAAGAGATGGGACTTGAACCCATATGAGGTATCTCACAAGCTCCTGAAACTTGCGTGTCTACCAATTCCACCACTCCTGCACTTCTTATTTATTTTACCACATTTCTAAATTTTTCACAATTAAAAAAGGAAGCTTTTTGTTTCCTAATTGTAGTGTTACAATTGATGTGAGACTGAAACAGTATACAAAAAGCGATAGATACT
>CAJUHL010000151.1 GCA_910586425.1 uncultured Bacilli bacterium | reverse complement strand
AAAACAGCTAGTTAAGAAACAGGGGTATCATTTATAAAGTTGTAAAGTAGTGTTACAGTTATACAAACGCAAGATAAGTATAACGCGCTTATATACTTGAGATGTAAGCATACGTTGATGATAAGTGGCGGTCTGCCATCCGCTGTTTATTAGAGTATTACAAGGGTATCCTTTACCAAAGGGCAGATAGCTATCTAAAGCGAAAGAAAAGGACTTGCAATCAAATAAGCATTTCAAAGGGAATTTTTAATAAGATTTTTGAAAGAGTCATGTGTAATATCATGGCTCTTTTTGTGTTGAATGGAGAAATAAAAAGAGAATAAATATTTAGGCATCGTTGTTTGATGTGGGATAGTTACGTCCCAAAAGAAGTTTTCATTTTTCATATGATTTTTCTTTCAGGAATAGTTGTTGCCGCAACTGTTCCACATCAGATAACGATCAATGTTATCGGCAAATAACATAAAACAAATATTATTAGTGTTTCGCTACTATAATGCGAAGAAAGGAAAAATTTATGAAGAATGAACTTGAGATTTTTAAGAATGAGGAATTTGGAGAAATCAGAACTGTAACTATTAACGGAGAACCTTGGTTTGTAGCAAAGGATATTGCTAGCAACCTCGGATACCAAAACGGTAGTCGAGACATAAATAGACACGTTTATGAAGAGGATCGTATAAAAGATATGATTTTCGATGGTAGACAAAACAAAGAGACAATTCTCATAAATGAATCAGGATTATATGCACTGATTCTTGGAAGTAAATTAGAATCCGCTAAAAAATTTAAACATTGGGTAACAAGTGAAATATTACCTGCGATCAGAAAGCATGGATTGTATGCAGCGGAAGATTTATTAAACGATCCTGATTTACTTATTGCAATGGCTACTGAGTTAAAAAATGAACGACAGGCACGAAAATTAGCTGAGGAAAAAATTGAGAAGCAAAAACCACTTGTAGATTTTGCGAATCAGGTTTCAGATACAACAGATTTGATTGATATGAAAACTATGGCAAAATTACTGAAAGATAGTAATATTGATATTGGCAGGAATCGCCTGTTTGAATTTCTAAGAATTAAGAAGATTCTTATGAAAGATAATCAGCCTTATCAGCAATATGTTGATGCTGGATATTTTAAGGTTAATGAGTATACATATACTAATTCATTTGGACAGACTAAGACCAATAGACAAACATTTGTTACGGGAAAAGGCCAGTTATATATTACAAAGAAAGTAAAAGAGTTTTGGGCAGCTTAACCACTGCCCTACTCTCCTTTGAATGAATTGTTTCATTGGGTATATAAGAAATTAGCACATCATTTTACATATTTTCTTCAATTTGAAAATAGACATATTTTCATTAATATAAATGAATAAATTATTATTAGATAGTGCAACATTTTCCGCATAATCATTTATTATTTTTATATATTTACTTTCATTAAACGGGTCAACTTTAATAATTATTATACCATCATTGCCTTCGTTAATTTCAAGCACATTTTCTTCAAAAATTATTTTACATTTTGATATATTATAAACTGAGTTGAGAATTTGTTCTGTTCTATTTACTCCTGTTAAATATTGTTTATATTCGTCATTAGAAATTTTATCCGATTCTAGTATAACATGGTAATGTTTTTCTAGTGCTGAGTAACAAATATCAATAATTTCTATAATATTTAATTTTTCGTTTATCTTACCAAAATATGAAAATAATTTAAAGAACAAATTTAATATAACTCCAACTAAAAAAGCAAGACTCAAACCACTTATTTGAGTTACATTAAGATCAATACTTATACCGCTTAATCCAGTTAATAAGGTCACAGAAGTAATTATTTGATTTGTTACTTTTTTATAATTTACTTTTCTATCAACCAATAATTGAACGCCTTGTGCTGAAATCAGTGCAAATATAAATAATTCCATACCTCCATATACAGGCATTGGTATCGAAGATAATATAGTCTGGAAAAATGTAAAAAATGAAAATATAATAGCAACTACACTAGCAATTTTTAGTGGATATGTTGATATTTTTATATAATATTTTGCGATATTATTATTCTTTTCTTCATATATTTTATTTTTATTAGATCCTTCAATATTATTAATTTCCATTAATGCAATGTTTTCTGCATAAATTGCATTTGGAACTGCGCCTATAAGAATGGATAACAAAAAAGAAACAGAATGGCCAAATATGGATATAGGATAAAAATTGGAAAAATCATTCTTATGTGTATTTTGGTCTGTTCGCATAATTTTCTCTACTAATGTTATTTTTGTAATATTTTCCGAAACGACAATAACGGTTGCAGGAAGAATAGCTAAAATAATATCAATCCATTTAATTTTATTAACATCATATATTATATTCACCAGTTTACAACTTTTGGATTTTTTTGAACCCTGATAAAACGTACCCCTCT
>CAJUHL010000150.1 GCA_910586425.1 uncultured Bacilli bacterium | reverse complement strand
ATTTAAAATCTTATGTAGTAGAAATTGCTATGCTAGAATTTATCAAAGATAATAATTTAATTGATAACAACGAATACAAAAAAATCAAAAATAAAATCGAAAACGAATATGTAAAATATAATAAACTAAACAATTCAAAATATAGTTTTGCATAACAAAAATTATTTGAAATATGCTATTGATTCAACAATTATGGAAAGGAATAAATGAATAATAAAGTTGAAGTAATAGCACCAACTTCTAAAACAATGTGCTTAAAAGGAATTAAAGAAACAAAACTAGTCAAGGCTTGTGCTTATTGTAGAGTTTCTACAGATAATGAAGATCAGAAAACAAGTTATGATTCACAACGAATCCATTATAAAAATATGATAGAAGAAAATCCAAACTGGGAATTTGTAGGAATTTATGCTGATGAGGGTATAACTGGTACTCAAACTAAAAAGAGAGAACAATTTAATCAAATGATGAGTGATGCTTTAAATGGAAAGATTGACTTGATATTAGCAAAATCTATATCAAGGTTTGCTCGTAATACTGTTGATACTTTAAATTGTGTAAGATTATTAAGGGACATAATGTAGATGTCTATTTTGAAAAAGAAAATATTCATACACTAGGTTTATCTAATGAATTATTTTTAACTTTATATAGTGCTTTTGCCCAGGCTGAAAGTGAATCTATTTTAGAAAATGTCAAAGCTGGAGTTCGTATGAAAATGAAGCGTGGCGAATTGGTAGGAAAATATGCTCCATTTGGTTATTTGTACGACAAAGAAAAAGATACCATAATACCTGATGAAAGTAAAAAAGATATTGTTACTTATATTTTTGAGGAATATTCTAAAGGTATAGGGTTTAGAACAATAGCTCTTAACTTAAATAGTTTAGGAATACCTAGTCCATCTAATTTAAAATGGTGTCATGCTTCTGTTCGAAGAATAATTACTAATGAAAAATATGTTGGAGATTTAAGGACTGGTAAATACTATTGTGATAATGTCATAACACATAAAAGAAAGGTTAATTATGGAGAAAAAGAACAATATTTTACTTCAAATCATCACGAACCTATTATCTCTCATGAGTTATGGAATAAATGCCAAGAAATACTAACTATCAGAAGTAGGATAATCAAACCTGACGGAAATATAGATAAATTCAGTAGAAAGTATGCTTTCAGTAGTAAAATTTTTTGTGGAATATGTGGGGAGAGGTTTATCAGACGATCTTATAAAATCAGAAGTAATAATAAGGAAGTTGCTTATTGGATATGTCGAAGTCATAGAAATAAAATTGATTGTTCTAACTTAATTCATTATAAACAAGAAGAATTGGAAGATATATTTGTAATTGCTTATAATAAACTATTCCAAAATAGTGATAAATATATCCATTCATTTATGAAAAAAGTGAATGAAGTTATCAACGAAAATCAAGACATTAATAATCAAAAGAAGATTAAGAAAGAAATTTCTAAACTTGAAAGCAAATTATCTAATTTAATTGATTTACAACTTGATGGCTCTATTTCCAAAGAACTACTGAATCAGAAAAATCTTGAAATTTCCAATAAGATTAAAGAGTATGAGCAACAACTAAAAAACAATGAAAATGTAGAAATTACAAAAAAACAAAGAATAGAACAAATTGATAAAATCTCTAATACTCTAAAACAATATAAAGGTCTTACTAAATTTAATGAAGAAGTCTTTAATAATCTAGTTGATAAAATCATTATTGGTGAAAAATCAGAAAATGGAGAAGAAGATTTTTACAAAATTAAATTCATTTTAAAAACTGGAGAATTAGTGAGCGAAAATCTACCTAATGGAAAACTAGATATAGGAGCAAATTTTGGTAAATATGGATTTACAATAACCAAGCAAGAGTTAGAAGAAAAAGAAGATAATGTGTCTGCCTATGTATTACAACGGCACACGAGGATAAATTCCTACAACAAAGTTCTTCTTTTCTCCGTTCATATTTTTTCTTCTCCTTTCTTTGAACGACAAAAAAACACAAGAGAATTTCCTTGTGTTAAGAACTACAAAAATACATAAAATATACGATTACTTACAATCTTCGTATATTACCATAATAACACATTTTAACCGGAAAGTAAACGGACATTGAAAAATAATTTTCGCTCGCAAACCCTTATAAATAAAGGGAAAAATAAAATTTCAAAAAATTTGTTTTTTACAACATTTTTAAAATCAAAAATTTTATAGATTCAAGAGTAATAATTTCTAAACTATCTTTCAAATATAAATTATTATCATTTGGATAAGATAGTATGATTATACAAGATGAATCATTACTAATAATAACTTTGTGTGGCTCATTGATTGAAAGATTAGTTTTATCAAAATGAATATTTTTTCCATTTACAAATTCAATATGTAGTTTTGATATTTTAGGTATCTTCATAAGTTTTTCTTTAA
>CAJUHL010000149.1 GCA_910586425.1 uncultured Bacilli bacterium | reverse complement strand
ACATCTATACACACTTTTTCATTGATCCACCATTGTACATACACAGCTAAGTCCTCAAGCTTTTTATATGGAATGTTCCGTATCCATTCCTTGTTTTCCTCGTAAGAGGTGATTGCAAGTCTTAAATGCTTAATAGCATGTTCTTTCACTAAACAGTCTTCGCTAATTTTCATCTTTTCACATTCTTGAATTAGTGCTTGTGGACTATCTAAAATTTTTATCATAGGTTCACCTGATTTCAACCTATCAAAATGAACATGCGGAAAAATAACGATCTCTTGATTCTTTTTTTGATTATATATTGCAATTCCATACATCTCATAGGAACCATAGTGATAGGGAATGATTCTTGAGGATTTTCCTTCTTTTTTGGTTTGTTTCCATATATTTGCAATCAAGTCTATATTAAATTCTTTTTCGTTCATTAGGCTTCCTTTCTAAAAGATATACAATTTTGCTTTAAATCTTGGAAACTTACATTTAACTTAATACGTGAATATAGGATTCTCCTTCCATTAATCCCTCACATATATTATAATCATTTTCCAATAAATAACAAATTTAAACAAAAAAGAAAGTGGATTCGATGATTACCACTTCCCTTTTTTAATAAGTTTTCAATATAATCTGTTAAAATCTTTGATATCTATTTACATGATATGCTCCAAATTTCGGTAGACAAGATTCCTTCCGATTACATCTCAAATGATTGCCAAGAATCTTTAACCGCCTCCAGTCTCGCCTGTATGGTTGCTGGATGTCCAGTTCCTCTTTTGATATTTTCATTATACAAGGAACTAATACTTGTCTGCTCTTTTTCTCCAACAAAAAAATATAATATCCAATCAGCTAATTTTTCAACCGGAACATCCTGTTTGATTGTTTCATTTACGAGAGGAATAATGCTAAGAAGATGCAGTTTCTTTAACATAAGGGTTGCAGAAACTTTTATTTTTTTTCGTTCAAGCTTCCTTTGCTTTTTTGCTTCCTTTGCTTTTTCTTTTTCCGCCTTCAATTCTTCTTTACTCATCTCTTCTAAAGAGTCCCTATCTGTAGATTCATCTTTGTTATATCGGTCCATTAATATCTGATAAGTATCAACAATTCTATCAAACACACCTAAGATAATCTTTTTCTCATTATCATCAATTACCACATTTTTCATTGTTGGCTCAAACACATTTTTATCAAAACTTATATTATCCGAAAATAGCAACATCCATGCTTTCACAATGATCTCAGCATAAACAGACCCATTCATGGCTGTATCAGATAAAGCCACCTGAAATAATTCATGTGTCCTCATTTCCTTAAACACCGGATAAGACTTTGCACCAATCATAGCCTTCTCTACAGAAGTCATTGGTTTTCCACTATTTAGCTGATCAATAACAAAAGCTTCTTCTTCATAGTTAAGATTTTCATAGTAATAAATCACTAAGGATCTTTTTTTTATCCTAGTTTGCAGGTTCTGAGGAAGATCACTAAAGCGTTTTCCTTGTATTGTGATTTCTTCTCCATTTTCCAGTTTAATTGGCTCTGGCAAATCAAAGATGAGCTTATCTTCCAAGAGCATCCTTAAGGCATCTCCTCTTTGCTGTCCATCAATAATGCTAAAAATATCTCCCTTCCTATTACACGTAATTGTCCCAATATTGATATTATAGATTAAACTTGTAATTAATTTTTTTTTCAAATTTGTATTCCAGACAAGTCCTCTTTGAGAAGTACTATCCACTACGGCTGTCCCGTTTTGCAGCTTTTTCACAAGCGCATTTACATCCCATGGTATATTTTTGCGTTCCAGCTCCCTCATCTTTTCCTCTCCTTGTGTTGAATCGACATGAATCATGAAAGTATCAACTTTTTAATAGTATTATAACTTATTTGGGTGAAATGTAAATATAAAACTATATTTTTCTTGCATTTTGTCGTAATATGGAGAACTGCCTATTGAAAAATCCTGGTTTCAGATACGAGCAACCCATCAAAAAAGGCCCTGCAGGCCTTTGTATCAAATATTTTGGTATGATTTCCATTCATATTTCCTCTTTATGTTGGCAAGGATAGCCCTCCTTTAAAATATCCCATACTTCCTTTGAAACCAATTGCCTTGCTTTTTCAAGGTCAGCCTTATTTTTGCTCGTTAGGCACTTTCGAATAAATGTTGAACTACAGTTTGTGTAAACATTTTCCATTTCACATATTACAAATGCATTAATATGCTTACTTAGCCTTTCGTCATTCTCCATTATTGCATGGATATCATCATCATTTCGTTTCATTACGATAAATTTTTCTGTTGAAAGAAATATCTCTGAATTAGCCCATCGTGGAATTTCTTTGAGTTTATCACTACCAATAGCAAAGTACACTTCCAATGTGTGATATTTTTCCTTAATATATTGTATTGTATCATAAGTCCTTCCTGAAACAATTCCATCTATTTCACA
>CAJUHL010000148.1 GCA_910586425.1 uncultured Bacilli bacterium | reverse complement strand
CGCTTTTCAATATCATTACTCTTAACCAATTCAATTGCATTGGAATAACATTCAACATTATCGTCCAACATAATGTTTACGTCATTAAAATAAGATGCTAAACATAATTTACTTTTATCAACTGCAAATAATTCATCTTTTAGTTCAGCAGCAATTGAACCATTAAACCTAGTTGATAATCTTTGAAGAATATTGCTTATATTAGACATATACTGTTCATTATCATTATGATTAATTCCAACAATAAATTTAATTAGTTCAATAATTTTTGTATCATCTAAATAAACTGCCATTCTGGATAAAACATCTAATGCATTGTTGAGACTCAAAAATGCATGACGGTATTCAAAATTTTTATATTTTGTTTTCTGCACACAATTCCATATATTACGGTACAGAAATTGCATTTCTTCCAACTCATAAATTGCAATACCACGCCTTGACAAAATTCTTTCAATAACATCTTTATTATTTGATCGAATCATAAAGGAAAACTTCCAATATGTATTATTACTTGTGTGTAAAATTTTCTCCATAGCAGTTGGCAATAAAATACTTTGATCTGTAAATATTGGAAGGCAAAGCATATCCAACATTAAAATAAATTCAAAACTCAAACGTTGTAGTCTGCTTTGTCCAAAAGTTATCGAGTTTCCGCGGTTTCTATTTACTTCAAAAACATTTGCCTTTGTGTCATCTTTAACGGTTGAATTTAAAATTTCCTCTCTTAATTGATTTTCCAAATCCAAAATAATCGTTCTGGTTCGGTATTCATTATCCTTATATTCGGAATCCGAATAATTACTGTCTTGCCGCATCCAATTGCCGGAAGCGGCATAACACAAGCTCAGATAACTTTTATATGACGCATTATGCGGAGCATCCAATCTCTTTTTTCTTAACTCATCCAAACATTCTTTCAAAATTTTCTCAGATACGTCACGTTCGCCAATTTGAAGATAAAGACCTGCTTTTGCAATTTCATTTTTTATGTTTGTATGTGCTATTTTATCTAATGTACATTTCATTTTCTCAATATCAAACATAGCTGCCGCATGTTTTGCTAATTCAATCCAATAGGCTGCTTTATTGGAATCAGGCAATTGATCTAAATATTTCTCGCAGACTGTAATAATCTGTTGATACTTTTCCTCATCCCCATCAATTCGATACATCTGAAGCAGGTACAAATCTATTTGCAATCTCCATTCCAGCTTCACATCCAAATTTTGTTCTTCAACAGACTTACAGATGGACTTTAGTTGATCCGCCTGATTATCATATAATGGCATCAAACACATCATTTGCAATTTTATCAAGTTTGACAAAGTATGTATAAAATTTGTATTAATGTTTTTACATTTAAAAATAAAAGTATTAAATCTGTTAGAAAAATAATTACAATACTGATTCCTCTTCGCCTCGGGTAACAAGACATAATCTCCCTCTTGCTCTAAAATTTCATTTGAAAAATCTAACATTTTAAGAACGTATGTATCCTCTTCTCTATCATTCCATTCATATGGAGCTTTATTTATCTGTGGAGCTCTGTGCTCAAAACACACCTCTTTACTTTCCGCTTCTATAATAGAAAAAAATATTTTATATGCCTCCTCATATTTGTTATGCTCATTTCCTTCAAGCAATGTTTCTAAATCAACCAGCGCAATTTTTCTTTTCCTAAGCACTTCCTTTTCAGAATCATTCATATTCCCGAATAGGTTAATCAAATATATTTGTGGGCAGTTTTCTCCTAAATTATCATGCAGCCATCCATGCCAGCTAAGGAAATTGGGATCATCACCAGAAAAACCAATCATACACAAAGTTGTTTCTATTAACGACTGCTGTACTGTATTTACAAATGCTGCATATTTCACTGGATAACAGCGATAATCTTCTTCACTAATAATATACGGCCGCACACTTGGAATGCTGCCATGAAGCTTAATGATTCTTGCTAATCCGCTACTGCTACCCGGCAAATTATCTTGAGACAAAATAACTTTATATTCTTTGTCTTGTAAAATTTCATCACATGTTCTTTCCAGTAAAGTATCATAGTTTGTGGTAAATATATCTTTCCAATTTAATTTTAACAGTCTCCTATGCAATTCTCCTGGTACAAACATCTCATCACTAATATTATTTTCGATAAGAGTATTCATCCTATTCTTGTCATAAAAGGAAATATATTCTTCCGCAAGACGAAGCGTATTTTTACCCGATGTTTTAGCAATCTTTTCTTTTTCCCAATTCTTAATTTTTTCCCCTTCATCTGGCTTAGGATAAAGCTCCTCATACATTGCAGCTGCCAGTTCGCTCCAATCGGGTGGTGAAAGACGATTTCCAATCCCTTCTGCATTTTTGGAAAACCCGGCGCCGACCATAAGTGATGCTCCCCCGAACATTTTAGGATCGTGTAATTTTAAAGCAATATCTTTTATGTATGTCAATGTAGCATCTTGGCTCACTCTGATACCTCCCCAT
>CAJUHL010000147.1 GCA_910586425.1 uncultured Bacilli bacterium | reverse complement strand
TCGTGCAAAATGTCAATTGTATTCGCTTCTTATTTTTGGTAGTATTATACAAAACATATTGTGTTCTATTCTAAAAATATAGAAACAAATTTATATACATAATAAAAATGAAAATATTGAGGTGTTTATGTCGAAATTAGAATACAATGAACATTATTTTGGAACTGCAAATCCCCATATATATGGTAATGATGAGTTGCGAGAACCACAAATACAGGGATATTATAAGGTATATGAGCATTTTATTGTAAGAAACAAAAAGAATACACATGCAATCGTTGTACTTCCGACAGGAGTCGGAAAAACTGGTTTAATGGGGTTGCTACCATTTCATATTTGCGAGGGCAGATCATTAATAATCACGCCTCAGCTTACAATTAAAGATACTGTAGTTGATTCGTTAGATCCAGAGAATCCGGAAAGTTTTTGGTATAAAAGAAAAATATTTGATAGGATTGATGAAACCCCCACTTTGGTAGAGTTTTCGGGCGGTATGAAAAATGAGATTTTAGATGCAGCAAATATAGTAGTTTTAAATATCCATAAATTACAGGCAAGGCTTACAAAATCGCCTTTGAACTATTTGCCTAAAGATTATTTTGATATGATTATTATTGATGAGGCACACCATTCAACTGCAAATACATGGGTTGAAACTATTAATCATTTCGACAAAGCAAAAATTGTCAAATTGACTGGAACGCCAATTCGAACGGATGGCGTGGAGTTGGCTGGCGAACTGGTGTACAAATATAAATTAAGCCAGGCTATGGCAAAAGGGTATGTTAAATCTCTTAGAAATATAGAATATATACCAGAGCAGTTACTACTGACAATTGATAAAGACGAAACAAAACAATATACTGTGGAACAGTTATTAGAGTTAGGATTACGTGATGAGGATTGGATAAGGCGTTCGGTAGCTTTTTCCAAGGAGTGTTCAGAAAGCGTTGTAAAGGAGAGCATTAAGCTATTAGAGAATAAAAGAAGAGACACATCTAAAGTTCCTCATAAAATTATAGCAGTGGCATGTAGTATTGATCATGCAGAAGAAATAAAACAACTATACATAGAAAATGGGTACAGGGCAGAAGTTATACATAGTAAGCAAATGCCAGAAAAACAAGATGAAACAAAACAAAATATAGAAAATCATCGTTTAGATGTTATCATCCATGTGGCAATGCTTGGTGAGGGTTATGACCATCCCTGCCTTAGTATTGCAGCTATATTTAGACCATTTAGAAGTGAACTTCCATATGAGCAATTTATAGGTAGAGTTTTAAGGGTCATTCCAGAGGAGGAAGTTGAGAAAACAGATGATAATATAGCGGATATTGTATCGCATCATAATTTGCAATTAGCAGACCTTTGGGAAAAGTATAAAGTAGAGCTACAAGAAAGCGAAGTAATTAAACATTTACAAGAAGAAAATTTTTTGGATGATAGCGGTAATCCGTCCGAAGGAAATTCTTCAGGAACAAGTGCAGATATAATACCGCTTGGGCTTGCAAAAGAACAAGGAACGGGTACTTTAACGACAGATACATATCTAAACACTGAACTAATAAAAAAACAAAAAGAGGAAGAGAAGAAGCAAAAAGAAAGTATTGATAAATTGCAGGAATTGCTTCACATTGACTACGAACAGGCACTGGCGATCTATAACCAAACAAGGACTAAAGATACTGCATTATTTAAACGTCCGGATTTGTATTTTGCTAACAGGAAGAAAAGTCTTGATGATCAGATAAGGGAGATATTAGTTCCGCAATTAATTACTAGGTTTCATATAAATCAGTCAGAAAAGAATTTAGCAAATTGTCGCTTGTTTCATGGAAAATATGCTTGGATAAAAACTAAAGCATCTGATAATGGAGCGATGTTGGCTATGTATTTTAACACATATTTACGGAATACAGTTGGAAAGAAACGCGAAGAATGGAAAGTGACAGACTTTGATATAGCTTTTGAAAAGCTGATGATTGCAGAAGAATTTGTTGAAAAGGTACTGAGTGAGTATTTACATTTAGATAATGACGATTGATGATTTAGGAGGAACAGTTATGGATGCTTACATTAAGAAAATTTATGATATGTTATATTCCCCAATTATATCACCCTATAATTTATTGGAAAATGCAAAGCTTGATAATTACAGATATGTGAAATATTATAAAAATAAAATAGGGTTAGTAGCTGAAATGCAATGTGTAATTCCAGGTGAAGGTGAGAGGGTATTTTTTTACCAGTTTGATAAAAAAGATTATTTACAAGTAATTTATGAAGGAACAATTGAAAAAAGGAACATTATATTCTCCAGAGAAGAAGCAGTACTTTCAGCTAAAGAGGAGTATTTTTCAAATAAATTAATATTTGAGGATGTTTGTTAATTTAAAGAGCATTTCGGATAATAATCTGAAATGCTCTTTTCTATATTGGAAGAAGATACAATTTGAAACAAGATTTTTTCTGAAATTGATTTTGGAGGAAATACTTTGAGTGAAAGCGAATTGATTGGGAAGGTACATTCAGCAGTTTATCAC
>CAJUHL010000146.1 GCA_910586425.1 uncultured Bacilli bacterium | reverse complement strand
GATTATGAAAAGTATTATAACAATGCGAAAAAGTTACATGATTTGAGTGTGTAAAAAGCGGAGGAAAATTATATATGGATGAATTGCAAATGATTTCGTCAAGTGATTGGCAAGATTGTTATAGGATAATGGACGGATATTTGTTTGTAGTAAATAAATTTGTAGAAGTTGATGATATGAGAACAACATATACGATTCCTAAAAATTATTATAGGAGAGTTGACCAGAAAGCGAAGGGTAAATTATGGATTCTTACAAGACCTATTAAGCGTTATGGTGGTTATAAAAACTATGAATTATTAGAACCTAATGAAGAAAATGGCGAATTTCCTATTGGTACAGTATTTTACAATGAAAAGCCAGTAAGAAAAACAGATGATCCTCATGCTTATGATTGTTTTGTTAAAGCATCATGGAATTGTTTGCACAATTATTTAGAAGATTGGGAAATGATTTCAGAACAGATACAGAAAATTATTAAAAGATATTTAGAGGGATAAGAAAAATGAGTTCATGTAAAAACAGTAGACATTTGATAAGTGTTATTGACGAAGAAAGAATTATATGTGATGCATATAAATTTTCTATTGAAAAAGATCAAGAATGTAAGGCATATTTGAGTGCTAAATGTAAGGATGAAAAGAAGATAAAGCGTAGCAATAGTAGAGTAGAAGATATATTGTTAGAGGAATATGAAGATATGCTTGGATAATATTGTAGTCTCTGACAGTAGACAGCTCCGCAAAAAGCGGCGGTGACTGATTAGTTCGCAATCTGACGATTGCTCACTTGGATAATTTTTAGGAGAAATATTAATATGCAAATAAAAGAAACTTTCAATTCAAAAGAAGAATTATATGAATGTTTAGCATGGTGGCAGGAAAAATTGTTCCTTACAGATTGGATTATAAAAGCAAGCATATGTTCACCAGAAGATTTCATTACAAAGAATTGCTGTGGTGAAAATGAGTTTGAAATAGAGAATAGAACATGTGTAATCCGAATTCTACATCCAAAATATTACGGTGAACGTATTATGAAATATTGTGCTGAGAAAATTTTAGTACATGAATTATTACATTGCAAATATAACTGGATTGCAAATAGTGATTCTTATGAAGGAAAGTATGTTGATGTGATGGAACATAGCTTATTGGAACAGATGGCAAAATCATTGATTATGGCAAAGTATGATCTAGGTTTGGATTATTTCAAAAATTTTGATTGAGATAGGAGAAATACTAAATGATAGAAACGAGAAAAGTATATCAAGTTATGGATTTTGATGAACTATTGGATAAAAATATTATGTTTCTTAGTGGCATTTGGTGTACGGATAATTTTGAATGTAGAAATATGAGTATGGAAGATGCCAAAAGGAATAGTAAATGTATAGGTGGGTGCTTTATAGATGAGAGCATAAAGAATTGTCTGATATTTACATTTTTTGATCCAATAAATTATTCAGTTGATAAAGATACATTTATAGAAATATCATATGATGATTTGTTGGAAAACTTTTGTAAGGAAACAATAATGATTTGTTGTGTGGAGAATGATTTGGAGAAGTACATAACAGGGGTATAGTGAAATGCTATATCCCATAGAAAAATCAAAAGGAGTAATATTTATTTGAGTAAGAAAAGACAACAGAATGAGATTTATAAAATTCCATTAGAAAAAGTAGTTGAAGCAAAAGATTATGAACTAAAGGACTATACAGACGAAAAAGCACAGTTACAAGGTGAAACAGTAAAGATCATGGATAATCTGGTTTTCAAGAAAATCAGAGATTATTACAAAGAGCATAAAAATGATAAAGAACTTTCCGTTGATAAACTTGCAAAAGATATTGTGAATGTTGTAATGCCGATGAATAGTACAGCAAAGAATATGTACATGAATCTTGCTGATATTGGATTCAAAATAAACGATGTAGAAATGAAGCGTCTTATGAGTGGTAGCGGTCAGATTAGGAGAAATACAGTTACATTTATTAAGAAAAAATTATATGACTATATTATGAAATCATTGTTATGTGGTCTTACATTAGAAGATTTTGGGGATGATTTTAATGCTGCTAAGTTTAATGCTTATTTTGGGTTATATATGAGTGGATGCCTATTACTAAAGGATTTTCCAAGAGTGTGTATCATAGATGACTATGAACAAATCATTCCAGATATGGAAGTCAACTATATCAAGAAAAAAGATGTAAGATATCTTGTGTTGCCAGATGGTGATTATCCTTTGGAAGAGATTAAGGATGATTTTATCTTTTATGATGCTTGTGGCAATGTGACAACTGATTTTGATATGGCTTTTAGTGCAATAAGAAAGTCAGAAGAACATAAAATTGACGCTACCATCTGGAAAGTATTTACAGGAACAAGAAAAAGTTGCGGATGAATTAGGATTTGATTATCTTCCCTCTGAAATGATCATTCGCGCACCATGGGTAAAAGGTTTAGTTGCGACATTCCCGATTTCTTCTTATTTAAAAAGTCGTGGCATTAAACAGGTCAATAGTCTATGTGGCGATATCCTGAATGTTGATGATGTTGATATCTTCATAAGCAAGAGCCAGTTTAAGA
>CAJUHL010000145.1 GCA_910586425.1 uncultured Bacilli bacterium | reverse complement strand
AGGAAAAAACCATTATTACAAGATATTTTTCACAAAGTTCGTGTCACTAACTTGACACAAGGGGGGCTAAAGGCGATGGAGGAGTTGGCGAAGCTGGAGGTGGAGAGAGGGACGGTGGGATATGCTCCCGCAGGAGAAGAGATATTTGCGGATGGAAGGAAAATGGGGAACAAGTCGGGTAAGAGCGGAGGGGAGATGTTCTTAGCGACAAATGGAAAGAGTGGCAGGGTTGCAAGCAACGAGATGTGTACATTTTTGATTTTGAATATTTCTTCTTTACAGTTGATACCTGTGAATATGATTGCGTACAGACAGCAGTACGGGAGCGTGAATCCGGCGGGAATTATTGCGCCGGCGATTGTGGCGACGTTTATCAGTACGTTGACAGCGGTAGTGTATTGTAAGGGGAAGGATAGGAGGCGGAGAGTTTGAGGGCTCTCCGTATTTCATCCGAAAATATTTGAAAAAAGTATCTATAAAATTGGAGCAAAAATAATTACGTAGAATTTGTAAATATATATTGAATAGGCATAATAAATCTGGTAAAGTATAAAATAAACACGGATAAGGCGTAATTAAATGGAGGATAATATGAAAATATTGAAATTAGACGTTAAGGGGCTGCCGCTTTTAAACAGTGATTTATGTATAGATTTTATTGCACAGCAAAGGGTAGATGATAATGATAAAGAACAATTATATAATATATTTTCTAATATTTATACAAATCCTGCACTTGCATTTATTGGAATTAATGCATCCGGAAAAACAACAGTATTAAAAGTAATCTCTTTTGCTATAAGCTTATTGAATAATGAGGCATTAAATAATATTGATTCAAAAGAAATCTTTGATGATTTGGATAGTGGACAGAAGGTAGTTATTACTGCTTATTTTTATTATAAAAATATCATAAATAAATTGCGGACTGTTATTGAAAAAAAAGTGAACTTAATTGATGGAACGGAAAAGCTTGTCATTGTTGATGAGATTTTATGGGAAAAAGATATTCATAGAATAAAAACTAAAAAGAGCATTTTTGATTTTAATGATTCTGACTTGCGGACGAGAAGAAACAAAAAAGAGGAGTATTTATTGGAGGATGTTAGTATTATACTTGCATTAAATAAAAAACAGGATACAAACTTTTTTTTGTATGATATGTCAAAGTTTACGGATCATAATATGTTGAATGTCTTGGGGAAGTACCCTAAAGAGGTTTTAACCTTTTTAGATCCAAGCATTGAATATCTAAATTGCAAACCGGAAGGGAAAAAGGTTGATATTAGATTAAAATTCTATGGAAAAGATGAAATAAATTTAAATAATCCATTGGCTTTGAACAAATATCTTTCTTCAGGGACCATAAAAGGTCTTAGTGTGTTTATGGGAGCAGTTATTACATTTACAGAAGGAGGGTATTTGGTAGTCGATGAATTGGAAAATCATTTTAATAGTGAGATTGTTTCTACGCTGGTCCGTTTTTTTATGGATAAAAAAATTAATAAGAAAGGAGCAACTCTTGTGTTTTCTACCCATTACTCAGAGTTATTAGATAAGTTTGAGAGAAATGATAATATTTATATTGTAAAAAATATTGGAGGGATTATCGCTGAAAATTTATCAAATGTTTTAAAACGAAATGATATTAAGAAAAGTGAAATATATGATAGTGACTTTCTTCATGGAACTGTGCCTGCGTATGAATCATATATTGCTCTGAAAAAAGTTCTCTTATCATTAGAGTAAGGAGGGCATTGGGAAAAGTGAAATATATAGCATGTATTTGCGAGGGCAGTGCTGAAAGAGCAATTATGGATTTGTTGTTGGATAATCATATGTTGATTTTTGAAAGAGAAGATTTAATTGATGAGGAAATACTAAAGTGTAGAAAGGGAATAGAATTTGAAGAAAAATATTTACGAAAAGGATTTTCTGAAAAAATTACGGTGTATCGTATTTTAGATTCATATGCTGAGAATTTTAAACTTAGTAAAGCATATAAACTTAAGATTGATATAGTGAATGTAATTACATCGCCAGAGATTGAAATGCTTATTATTTGTAATGAAGGAAAATATAAGGAGTTTAAAAAACTTACAAATAAAAACCCGGAAGAAAAACCCAGTACATATTGCAAGAGTATATTGAAATATAAGGATGTAAAGAAATATGATTTTGTTTATGAATATTTTTCTGAAATTACTGTTTTGATTAATGCATTACAAGAATATCGTAGGGTAACAAGACAGCGTGGAAATGCGAAAACACTATGGGATTTATTGAAATAAAGATTATCTATGTAGAGCACGTTTTTGATTTTGAATATTTCGTCGTTACAGTTGATACCTGTGAATATGATTGCGTACAGGACCCAGCGGGGATTATTGCGCCAGCGATTGTGGCGACGGCAGTGAGTACGGGGTGGCTGTGGTGTATTGCAAGATAAAAGCTAGAGGGCGGAGAGTGTAAGGGCTCTCTGTTTTAGTATCTTTTTGTGAAAGCGTGTTGAGAAGCAAAGTTTTTGGGGATATACTTATAAAAAATGGATATTGAGATTCGAGAAATATATGGGGTATCAAGAAATGGAAGAAAAAATAAAGAATATTACGTCTGAGGTATATGAAGAATTGATAAAATTATTTGGTGCAAAGATTGAACGTATTATTTTGTATG
>CAJUHL010000144.1 GCA_910586425.1 uncultured Bacilli bacterium | reverse complement strand
TTTAATATTTTTGAAATCATTTTCTAAATTTTCTCTGTTTAAGACAATTTCTCTAATTCCGTTTAATATATGTAATATCTGATCCAATGATTCTTTTGTCGAAATAACCGGATTCTCAACATCCCATACAATATCCTTTTTAAACAGTTTTTTATATTTTGCTTGTGCGCCTGGAATATTTTCCAAATCCTTACATAAACTACTTTCTATTTCTTTTATCTGTTTTTCCAAATAATCTGTTAATTCTCCTACTTTTTTTCTTGCCTGTCTTATATTTACAAGCTTTTGTTTTTCATCCTCAATTTGAAATAATGAATTAATACTGCCCATTCGACCAGATTCATTATTTTTAAAATAATCAAGCCTATCTTCCTGCTGAATATAATATAGCAAAGTATATAACGTCTGAGATGTATCTCCAAAGAATTTTTTTTGCATTTCTTCTAATTCTTTTAAATCAATCAAATTATCATCTGTATACTCCACATCTTCAAAATCTGTGATTAAATACGTTTTCGTAACCTCTTTTATTTTTTTAGGATTGTTTTCAGTAGAACTATTCGCTTCCTCATGCCCCTCTATTTTTTTTACCAATACAAATGTCTCACTATTTTTTATAAACTCGGCTTTTATAATTACATCTTTTTTATAATCCTTAGCAAAGAACACCTTTTGATACTTGTATTTTCCATCTAAAACCTCACATGTTGTCACTCGCTTAATATCACCTGTAATTAAAAATTCAATTGCATCGAAAAGACTCGTTTTTCCATATCCATTAGGTCCATCAAATATATTTAATCCCTTGTTAAATTCTAAGGTAAAGTTTTCAAACAGTTTATAATTATCTAAAAAAATTCTACTAATAGCTATTGTGTTATTCATTTTCATCCTCCAAACTAACAAAACCCCAATCTTCCAATATTATATCAATAAGCTCAGGCTGTTCTAAATTCCTTTCAGAATCACACAATGTTTGAATAATACGATCTAGCTTTCCTACTTCATCATCATTGCATTTCTGTATCTCTTGCAAAAAATCAGGTACACTTTTTATTTGTCCCTGTGTTTTAAACTTTATTGGAATAACTGGAATTTTAATGAGTAATTCCGAAACCAATCTATATACCTTTTCGTTACTTGCATTCTTTTTAAATCTGCTAAAATTATTTGTATCCAGAATATATGTTTGAACAAGTTCATTAGGAGTTTGTCTGTGCTGTTTACATAACTTTTTTAATTCATCCGCTTCTGCTTCACTATAGGAAAATACATATTTTTTAAAATAAAATGGATCATCTTCTATCTTTACTTTTAATGCATCTAATTTTTCTGAATTAATGTCATTTTTAACACAAAAAACCAACGATGTGTTTTTATCCATATCCGGTAAATATATATCACTTTCTCTAAAAAAATTAGCGATTTCAATTATGAAATCTTTAATACTAGACAAAGAAACTAATTGAGATTCTAAAGTCTGTAAAACAATAAAAACCTGACTTCCAACATCTTCATTTTTGAATATATCTATTTTATATTCTAATTTTTCAAATTCTATTTCTGTTTGAACAACATCCTCATATCCACAATCAAACAGTACACTTTTAATGATATTTATCATTCCACTATTCCTCCATCAAATTTGCTATTGCGTTCTCTAAAGATGTCATTTTAAGATTTTTACAATGGTATATATGATTATCTTCAATTTTAAAGTCCTTTAGATAATCCCCAGCCCCTTCGTATATTGAATTTACTTCTAAATCTTTGCTTATCAAGCAATCATAATCCATTAATATCTCATACAAATCCGGATTTGTCACAATAGCTCCACACGCTCGCATCAATGCCTTTTTACTTCCCTCATTATTTCCAACAGTAGTTAATAGGTTCATTTTTTTATCTTTATTAATATATGAAATATAATCCTTATCTTTTTCATAAAGAGTATCTATCTCCCTTAATCCTTTAAAAAACGGATTTCTATATCGATCTTCATTGCAATAATCTCCCCAATTCATATCATCTATTTTCTTTAGAATATTTGGATTGATAGCATGTATTAGATCTCGAATTTTATCTTCTGACATTTGGGATACTTTTTCATAGAAAGCATGCACTTCACATTTTTTACAGTAAACTTCTCTTTCTTCCTCGGTATCCCATTCATCAACACAAAAATTATGGTATTCTTCGCACAAAATTAATAGTTTTTCTTTAATCCTATACAAATAATATTCCTCACATCTTGTTATAGAATCATCACTATCCAGCACTTCTTTAATGCAACTAAATTCTATACTTCGCTTATCCGTTTTATTATAATGAACATGCCTTTGAGTAATATGTTTGTCTATCAAACCTTGTAAACACAAAAAAATCATATTGCAGAAATTCTGATCTACACATTTCCAAGTTTCTATTCCTATACTTCTCCAATATTCAACAATTTGTTCTTTTATTAAATCATCAATTTCTTTCAACCCACAATATAAATTATGATTCGGATATGTAAACATTTCAATTTTTTTAACATCTTCATCCTTTATTCCTTTTTCACACAACTCTATTTCACCCTGTAAATCAATAAGAATCTTGTCCAAAATTTCATCCACGTTATCTACAGTGATTTTCCTATTATGAAAATATTTCTCATTATATTCTTTTATCAGCTTATTTATATCTGACTTTCTTCCCGGCTTATATATCTTTTCAATCTCTTCTTTTT
>CAJUHL010000143.1 GCA_910586425.1 uncultured Bacilli bacterium | reverse complement strand
AGTTGAGGAAGCAACCGTTTAATGTATCAGTTATTAATTATTCGATGTACTAGTACATCGAATTATATGTTTGTGACTTAAACATGTCCACACAAACAGCGAAAATACAATGCTTTTGTGTAAGAGAATGTATCAGGAACTTAATTAATGCTGTACTAGTACAACATTAATTAAAGTTCTTGACACATTCAAAATACTTAAAAAGATGAATTTTAATAAGTTAATGTATCAGTTGCTTATTATTCGATTTACTAGCAAGCATTACGCCAACAAAACGAAAAGGGTGTTTACATGAAAGATAAATTAAAGAATATACCTTATTGGATGTATGATTTATTATCTGTAGTATCAGCTATAATTACAATAATAACAGCTATAGTAGCTATTTTCAATGTAACTGTAAAAGTTGAAGAGTTAGAAGATGGATTATACCAAATAGATTGTAATAATGTATTAGTTTGTTTATGTATTGTAATGTTATGTTGTTTATTGGTATGTTTAGTTAAAGTGAAAAAATATGGTAGTATATTAAGAAATATAAGAGAGGGTTTTGCTTTTAATTATTATATGTTCTTGCATGATTTTCGCAATGCATATTTTGAAATGTTAAGAAACCATAAGAATAATATGGGACAAAATGAAAGTGAAAGACTAGAAACACTTACAAAGGATACCAAAACTTTTTTAGAAGGAGCCTTAGATTATTTATGCAATATTTTGCAAAGTAATACTGGAAAAAAAATTAGTGCTTGTATTAAGTTAATAGAAAATACTGGAAATGTTACAAATATTGATAAAGATAAAGCAACGGTTATTACATTTTGCAGATCTAAGAGTACCGATAAAAATAGAAAATCAAATGATGAGAATATCAACCAAAGTATATATATAAAAGACAATACTGTCTTTTATGATATTTTGGATGAAAATTCAACAAATACAAACTCATATTTTTATCAGACAGATTTATTGCAATATGATAAGGATTTAAAGAAGATTGGAAAAAATTACAAAAATACAACAGCGAATTTTGAAAAATACTATCGCGGGACAATAGTTGTTCCAATAAGAGTTTCAAAAAAAAGGTTACATTACACTAAGGAAAAACAAGGTTATGATATAATTGGATTTTTGTGTGTTGATTCTCCTTCCGTTAATGCTTTTAGGAATTCTAATGTTGATAGAGATAATTATAGTAATATTGTTAAGTCGTTCGCGGCAGAAATGTATATTATATTAAATAAGTATAATTTCTATATCGAAAAAATAATTGGAGGAAAATTTAATGCGGAAAATGTGTGAGAAAGTAATCAATCTTCTAGCAGATTTGATTTTTGGAAAAACTTTAATTAAACAAGAAAATCACGAAACAGATACTAAAGATATTTATACTTTATCATCTGTTTTTCCAACAACAAGCGTAATGAGTGAGGTTAAAAAATTTCTTTGATACTTTATAGGCTTGCGCTCTGTTTACATCGTTTCATAGAAAATATGAGCTGTACAATATGTATTTGTTTTGTAAACGAATATATTTCAAATATTATATTGGGCAGTTAGCTTGTGGAGCAGATTACAGAGAATTTGTATTATCAGTTCTTTGTAGTCTTTCTGAGGTTTTGCAATGAATCTCTGTTTGTTCGTCACTGGTAGAGTTTAGAAAGCTTCTCAACGATGAAATACTTATCAAGAATAACGAAATGATCATCAACTACAACAGATTGGATGAACCAGTAATAGGACGGACATTACAGATATTAGACCGATCGTTGGAGGAAAAACAACCGTGCCAGTGGAGTTTGGAACCAAATAAGATTTAACGAAACAAAGAAAATCTGGCATATTGCATACTTCACGGCATCCGTTTATTAGATTTGTTTTTAGGAATGCAAAAAAGGTTTGTCAACAAAATTGTGTAAGTTTAAAAAAAAATTTTCTTACCGACATTTTTCAAAAGGCTACCGAATTTGTATGTCAGAATCAATACCATAATTCCCTATGAAAAATTGTGACTACATAAAAAGCCTTTCTTTTAGTGGATTCTAAATTTGCCCTTTAACTGTTTGAAAACTAATCCTTTGGCGAGTAGTTACGGACTGGTTACTTGTGTATACAAGGGTGGAGTATACGCGGATTATTATTCGCAAAAATCTAGTTTAACGAATTTCATTTTCACCCATATATTTTGCGGAAAAGAAAAATTTATATCCCAAGTAAACATATACAAAAATTTTTTACAAACATAACCAGATGCAAACATATAATGATAAAATTCACTAATTAATCTCCACAAAATAGAGATTTTTCCATTGACAAAAAATTAGGTTTTCATATAATAATAGTAAAAGAAAAGCGTGCTTTTCTAGTGGGCTGACACTCAAATCTGATGTACTTGTCAATTTTATGATTAACCGTTGGCGGGCAACACTATAACCCGAAATTCTTACCAGTGTACAGCTGGCCGTTGGCAGACAACACTAAAATTAGCCATAAAGGGGGAGTATGTAGCACAATGGTGTTATTGCCCCCTCTTTAAATTTGTTTACGGGGATTAAAATGTGCAGTTAAATTATTCAAAGAAATTAATTGTATGCTTCAATTGGATAATTAAGTGTATAAAGAAAAGACAGTTGTTTGGTTTCTTTTCCAGACGTGGAATTAAAGAATAAAATGTTTCTTTACTTCATCTCTCTGATTCCTTTAAAAATCGGTGGATAGAGAACCGGAAATATGTTA
>CAJUHL010000142.1 GCA_910586425.1 uncultured Bacilli bacterium | reverse complement strand
CATATGGATTTTAGGGCTTGCATCCGTCAAAAGTTGCAAGCTCATTTCAATAAAAATAGAAAGTGAGGATAATATAATGAAATATAAAGTTATACAAACTATTGAAACTAACATGGAAGACAATAATATGAAACAAATTGAAATGGTTTTTAATACTTATAATCAAGCAGTTTTTTATATTAAGCAACAGATGAAAAAACTCATCAAGCAAGACACAATAAAATTTTTCAGAATGTACAACAAAAAAATTACGACTGAAAAATTGAATAATTATTGTAATGAAGATTTAACATTTTGGTTAGAAAATGCTTTTGATGATCTTTTTACATATGTTGCAAGTTATATCGGATGGAGTTGCTCTTGGAATATCGAAACAGTTTAATTAGCCAATAAAACAATTATTTTATCCATAGTAAAGGAATACCGCTTGTAAAGCCGTATTTTGACCATATAGGCGGTATTTCTCATAGTGTGGATAAATACTTGAAAAAAGCGTAAAATCTGATATAATATAATAAAGATAGGAGGTTGACAACGTGAAAATTGAATATGCTAAAAAGGCAGTAAAATATATTGAATCGTTGGATAAACCAACAAAACAGCGAATTAAAGCAGGGATTGAGGGATTGACAGAAAATCCGCCCAAGGGCGATATAAGGACAATGCAAGGCTATTCAGACGGCAGAAAACGGTTAAGGATAGGAAAATACAGAGTAATATATAATTATGGTCAGAATGGGGAAATTAAAGTATTATATATTATGGATGTTGACACAAGGGGCGATATTTATAAATAGAAAGGAAGTGTTTGTATGAGTGCGGCAACAAAGGAAGCTATAAACCTTATGGAAATTTTACCAGAAAGCGATCAAAATTTTGCACTTGAATTTATAAAGAAACTTGTTCTTGCATGGGATCCAGATTATACAAAGGTTACACATGCAGAAAGAAAAGCATTAGAAGATGCTGAAAAAGATATTGCAGAGAATGGAACAATATCACATGACGCTATAAATTGGGATTAGGGGGCGATAAAGATTACTATAAAACAAAAAATAGAATCTGCTTGTGCAATGGCTGGAATAACCGTTACTGAGTTAGGGCGGCGTGTTGGAATGTCACAAGCTAATATTTCAAAAAGGTTAAAAGTTGGCAAGTTTACACAAGAAGAACTGGAAGCAATGGGGAAAGCTCTAGGAGCGCAATATAAATCTGGTTTTTATTTCCCGGATGGTAATAAGGTAGAATAAAGCATTTTGCATATATTGCAAGGTGCTTTTTCTATGCCAAAATGCATAACTAAAAAGTTATAAAAAATTTCAAAACAGTATTGACATAACCGAATGGTTATGATATAGTATGTATAACGATAAAGGAATTAAAAATAACTAAACAGCAATCAAGCAAAAGGAGGTAAGGACAATGACGAAAGAACAAGCATTAAAAAAATTTGCAAACGAATTACAGATAGCGAAAGATGCAATTGAAGAAGGTTATACATTTGATAGAGCCGTAGAGATTGCAAGTGAAGATATTGCCGACATTGATATAAACGGTGAATATTTCTTTGATTTATGTTGTGAAGAAATAGACGGCTTAAAATGTTACCGTGATTAATCTAACCGCCCAGCAGGTGCAAGCAATATACACGGGATTCAATTTCCCGTTTGGGCATTATCCGACTTGAAATAATTCAAGCCGCTAACATAGAAAAAGTTATATGTAGAAATCCGCAAGGCGTAAAACTGGAAAAGGTTTAGATAACCAGAGTGTGAGTCACTTTTCTATAATGAAGGGTTGCGTAAGTTCCCACCGCTTCCGGCATCGTATAGAAATATAGGGTGGTGTATGGTGTATGTAGTTACCCATTAGGGATGGCAGTATTGCCGATAGTAGCACGGTACACAAAAATGGCTAATGTTCTAAATGTTCTGTCATTCCGTAAAAGTCGGAATCTGATGAGCTTAGAGCGAAACGGAACAGGAGGGAAATAAAATGAAACGTGTATCATTTAAGCAGTATCGAATTTTAAAAGTCATATATGAGTATGTAATTGTTATAAGTGCATCCGATAATGAGGCACTTATTTTTATAAGAAAGTAGAATGTAAAAATAGAATATGGAACTATAGATTAATTTAAAGAAAGGGTAAGGGACAAGAATTATGTTGAGAATTTTTTTAACAAACTTAGGAAAGTACAACGAAGGTCGGTTAATCGGTGAATGGGTAGAACTTCCGTGTACAGATAATGAACTGGAAGCAGTTAAGGAAAGAATCGGAATCAGTGACGAGCCAGACGAAAACGGGAATTATTATGAGGAATGGTTTATAACTGATTATGAAACCGACATTTACGGCGTAGAAATTGGAGAGTATGACAATTTGGACAAGTTAAACAAACTTGCAGAAACTTTGGAAAATTTGGATGAGTATGAAAAAGAAATAGTAGAAGCTATGATTTCTGAAGGGTATACACTGGAAGACGCAATAGACAGTAAAGATAATTGTATTGTTTATAGTGATTGTGAAGATATGGCAGACGTAGCAGAGGAATATGCAGAGGAAACGGGATTGCTTAACAGTATCCCCGAAAATCTTAGGTCATACTTTGATTTTGAAGCATTTGGGCGCGATATGAGTTTTGAAGGACACTTTGTATTCACCAGCAAAGGAAATTGTGTACAGATTTTATAAAGGAGCTTCCTGTATAATTCAAGTATAGGGAATTCCAAGAAAGAAGGTTG
>CAJUHL010000141.1 GCA_910586425.1 uncultured Bacilli bacterium | reverse complement strand
AGAACTCATCATGCCATGATTCTTTCCATTCTATTGTCTGATGTTCTGGCATACTTCACCTGCTTTCTATCACCATAGTTTATTATATACGGTTTCGTTCCTATCTCATATATTGAGCAATAATTCTCTATCATTTTTCTCAACTGCTACCAATAATTTGTTCTTTCCTCAAGCTGCAGCAACGCATCTAACAATTGTTCCTGTAACTCCATTTTAGAGAGACTTTTCACATATTCTTTGATATCCTCATAATGTTGTCGTTCCCGTTCTTCCTCCTCGGCTTCCCACTTTTCTACCTCTTTTAGAAAATCCTCTGCTGCTTTAGGCTCTGCTGTAAAATACAGCGCTATCATATGCTTGCACACGACACGCCTGCCATCCGCGAAGGGACAATTGCAAAAAGATTTTCTCGGATGCTCTGTATCTATATGTACTGAATAAACATTATCTCCACTGCCGAAGACTACGCCGTCATAAATACCGACACCGGAAGGTTCCCAAGAAACAACTTTTTTGTTATCATAATAATCCATTCCGCGCCAGACAGAATTATTGCTGGCTATTTCAACCAATCCCATACAGTTCTCCCTCTTTTTCGATTGGGTACAAAACTCTCTCCGATTTTGCAAAATAGGAATCACCTAAATAAGGACAGATAATTATATAAACTAACTGTCATTTAAAACACCACATGAAAAATAATCATCACTCGAACTCCTCGGCGGATAGCTTGAACTGACTGTATTTCCCTCATTTTTCAAGCATTTATTATCCATATTATTCAAAAATTACTCTCGTTTTTGTGGCAGTCAAAATTATTAGAGCCAAAATAGAGCCACTCCTTTGCACTAACTGTCCTATCAATATGCTGCTTGCACCATGCAGTTACAAAAATAAAACACATTAATATGCAAAAATATTTTCTATTCCAAAATCAGTAATTTTTTTATAATATGGTATGAACTCAAAGCATTTAATTGCTATTTCTTCTAACCCTTTGCTAATAAGGTCCATATGTAATTTATTCCATAAATGATACAAGTATTTTACATCATTTATTGCATATTCTTTCTGGCTGTCACTCAAAGCACTGTTAGACCAATTAGATAATTGTTCTGACTTATCTATATCAATATTTAAGTATTCTTTTAATAATGGTTTCAATGAATTATTATGTTCTAAACCATTCGCTATTTTGGACGCTATTTTTGTGCATACTAATTTACCAAAATCATCCATTTTTAAATTTTTCATTAAAAACGAAACATCGAAAACAGCATTATGAAAAATCTTAGTCACTTGATTTGCATATAGGACTTCCTTTAGATTATTATACTCTTGATATTTACTAAACCTAATAATCACAGAAAAATCCTCACAAAAAAGTTGTATTGTACACAATTCATCATTTAAATAGTTTAATCCAGTAGTTTCAGTGTCAACACACACATATCCCATTTCAAAAAGATAATCTCTTTCTTTCTTAGATAAATCCTTTTCAATTATCTGCATTATTATTCTCCTTCGCTAAATCCACTTTTTTCGCTTCTTTAATAATTGTCTCAATTTCTTTTAGATATACATGATATAGCCCCTTTTCGCCGTTATCTTGAAATATAGTATATGGCAAATACACACTCTTTTCTTTTGAATTTTTAGCATTTACAACTATTATTTTATTATCTATTCTATATATTGAATTTGTTGGCTGTCCATTAAAATAATATAATTCCACACTACCACATTGCTTATTCTTATAAGTACTACTCTTCTTTTTTAAACAAGCCTCTCTTTTCTCTTCCACGTCACAATAAAGAGCTTTCCATCTATCAGTAACTTCGTTAATAAGTTCAACCAAATGTCCTTCCGCATAACCATAATGTGCTTCTAACGCTGAAACAAAAGGAGATTCTGGATTGAGCAGAACAACTCGTAGCCTACATTCTTTACTCATTACAGTATTTTTAATAAAATCAAAATTGTTTGTAGTCCAAGTTCTTGCATAATTATGTATGATGTCAATATCTGATTTAGCATTTTCAAAATATTCTTTGTATTCTATATTAGTTAAGGTTGAATCAACTTTTATTAGCCCCGTATCATCAATTTCCTTATCCAATCTAACTTTTTGTATTATTAATTCTATCAATGACTTCTTTAAGTACATATTATCAACAATAGTATAGATTCCAGATATTAGCAACACAGAACCCACATTACTAACCCATGAAATTTCCGAACATATACCCAAAATTCCAATAATTGCGCATACAAGCGCTACTATAATATGCCTTAAAGAAAATTTATTATCATCTCTCATCATCTTCTCCTCTAATGTTGAAGCACTGGAGCAGGTATTACCTACCCCTATGCTTTTCTTTCCTTTTCTGTTGTTTCAGTTCAAACTGCCGCTGTTTCTCCGCTTCCCGTTGCTTCCGACTCACAATCCTGCGTTCAGTTTTCAACTGCTCCTGTTGTAATTTCAAAGCCTGTTGTGATTTTGTTCCTATTCTGTTATTCTGCACCTGTTTCCGTACTTCACGTTGTACCCGTTTAGGATTGCGACCAGCTTCTTTTACATCTGTTGTCACAGCCGGACTAAATCTTAACCGATAGTAATTTTTCAAAACGAAGTCATAAACCTCATAGTCTTTTGGTTCTGCCCCAAACGTAACCTTACACACAGATAGCTTTCCATCTGATACATGTTCAAATACTCCCACCCAAAACGGTTCCTCAAAAAATACTGTCAACTTTCCCGATACTCTGTCCATGACAATTCCTCCTTAAAATAATTGTAATGAACAAAGAACGGACGACC
>CAJUHL010000140.1 GCA_910586425.1 uncultured Bacilli bacterium | reverse complement strand
AAGGTTTCGCCTTAAGGCGAGGGTTTTAACCCCATTATACAGACAATAAAAAATCTTGAATTAACCATTGAAGAACAACGTCCTCTTGTAGATTTTGCAAATAAAGTATCTGATAGTAGCAATCTTATTGATATGGGTAAAATGGCAAAATTACTAAAAGACGAACATATTAATATTGGTCGTAACAGATTATTTGAGTGGTTGAGAAGAAAAGAAATATTAATGAAAAATAATATGCCATATCAAAGATATATTGATGGTGGATATTTTCAAGTAAAAGAATCAGTATATGAAACACCGTATGGTTCTAAGACACAACAAACTACATACGTTACAGGGAAAGGTCAAATCTACATAACTGAAAAGTTAAGAAAAGAATATAGATAAATTTATATAGAGATATCTTGGCGGTGCAAGTGGCCAGTCAACTTGTGATGTGGCAAGTTACTTAGTGAACGGAAGGAAGTGAATGTTTTATGGGAAATGGCAGAAAAACTGTCTATAATAGTATTTCCTCTCCAGAAAAATTAGCAAAAGTTAATCCAGAGAATATTCAGTTGGGAAATGATTTCTTAGAATATCTCACTTCTATTGATCGTAGTAAATCTACAGTAGATGCTTATCGGAATGACTTAAATATTTTCTGGTGTTGGAATCTTGATAATAACAACAATAAGTTCTTTGTGGATTTATCTAAGAGAGAAATTGCAAAATATCAAAATTACTGTTTAAACACATTAGGTTGGAGTCCTGCGAGAATGCGAAGAGTAAAATCTACTCTCTCATCGCTTTCCAACTATATTGAATCCATGCTTGATGATGAATATGATTTCAGACCAATTATCCGCAAAATTGAGAATCCTTCAGCATGTGCTGTAAGAGAAAAAACTATTCTTGATGGTGAGCAGCTTCAAGATTTATTAGATAAACTCATTAAAAAAGAACAATATGACAAGGCATGTATGCTTTCTTTGGCAATGAATAATGGTAGAAGGAAATCTGAATTACCCAGGATGAAATTATCATATTTTACAGAAGATAATGTAATTTATGGCTCTTTATATAAAACACCCGAAACTGTTACTACTAAGGGTAGAGGATCACGAGGCAAGCAGCTTACAGTTTATACTTTAAGAAATGGATTTCAAAAATATCTGGACTTATGGTTGAAATATAGAGAAGAAAATAATATTACATCTGAATGGTTAATTCCCAGAAAAGAAAATGGTGTTTATATTGATGAGCAGATTCCTATAACTACTATGGATAGTTGGGCTGACACTTTTACAAAGATGTTAGGCGTACCGTTTTACTGGCATAGTCTGAGACATTATTTTACAACTGCTTGTTCTCGTAGTGGATTACCAGACGATGTTATTAAAAACCTTGTTGGCTGGGAATCAAACGACATGGTTGCCGTTTATAAAGACATCTCTGCTGATGAGCAGTTTGCTCAATATTTCGGAGAAAATGGTATTAAGGAAGTCGAAAAGAAATCATTATCTAATATGTAATGTACATAGAACTCCAATTTCAACTGCTAAAAATCGTAATGTATGATAAGTTATACAAAGTTATGACAACTTATGCAAAATAAATATATTGACAACATGCTTTATATGCTATAAAATAATGAGTAGAAAGAGATTTTACAAGAAACAAGCAATTATCCATTGACGGTTTGAGCCTATATGTGGTGTATATGGCTAATAAAAATTGATATTAACGCAAAAATAACCGCTATTGTGACTCATGGCGGTTATTTTTGCGTCTTTTTATTGTATCTAAAAGGCGAACAATGTATGTAGAAATTAAGCTACTACAAATTCTGCCGATTATTCCAACAATGAAATCAACAACAAATGTCACTTCTATATCACCCTCCTTTCTTAGCAAGGGTATCTATAAGATTAACAGAACATCACTGCTCTGACGTGACTCAAACCGCCAACCATCTTATCTAGCCAAAATAAAATGTTGAATAATTGCTTGTACTTATTATTCTACAAAACATTCCATATATTGTCAATTAAATTATATCGCTTAAAATGCAGAAAAATCGCAACAAATGAAATGATGATACATGATATGACAATAAATTATTTAATACAACATCAATATGAATGACTATTCTAATTATTCTTCATTTTATGCAATATAAGTTTTATGTAAAATTTTGCGAGAGTGCCCACACACTCTTATTTTTATGGGTAGATATGCATAGTGGCGATTGCGGCGGGCTGTAAACCCGTTACATTAGAAACACCGTAGGTTCGACTCCTACCCTGCCCACTTCTTCAAAGTGCATAAAGTGAAAAGGAAGGTAGGTGAAAGAATGGCAAAAACATTGGACATTATTGAAAATCAGATTAATGTTGGCGATGTAAAAACTATCACGTATAATGGCGGTGCCAATATACGGTATATTGAATTATTGTTTTCTCATACAACCAAAGTGCAGTTTGCACCTTCAGAAGACAAACGGACGGCTGCATTTTCTGTAAGTGACAATAACCTGCATCTTCCACAGTTATGCTGCCATATAAATAAAGGCACATTACGCGACTTGATACTTAGTCTGAAAAATGTTTATAACGAACTATATGATGAATAAAACATATTTAAAGAGAGGAAGGATTTTAAATGAATTTCAGTGAGAAAATTGATATTGAAAACAATATCGTAAAGTATGCCATTAAAGCAAAGTACAATGAGGAATTAACAGACGAAGAGATCATGGAGGTTGAAACACTGCATGATTATGTAAAGAAAATTAAATTTTCAGAGATTGATTTTACTGCTATTACTTTGGCGGTTAAAAATCGACAATGCCTATGGTGTTCCAGATGAATATTT
>CAJUHL010000139.1 GCA_910586425.1 uncultured Bacilli bacterium | reverse complement strand
ATATATCTTATCGCATAATGTGTGAGAATGAATGTGGAATAGTTTTTAGTGTTCGAGGAATTTGAAATGCGTGTAGAGAGTTGGGAAGATATAAGCATAATATTATACGATGGAAATAAAGAAGAAATTATGGGATTACGATGTCCTGTCTGCGGTGGAAAAATAAGTTACAGTTTTGATATGAAAACCGGTTCAAATACGATAAAATGTAAGGGTTCGTGTGGAATGCATTCAAGGGGGCATGGTGATATAGGTTGTATTCCCAATTGTGTTAAGTATTTTGGAGAAGTTTATACAATCGAATAAGATTTATCGCGCATAATATATTCTTGTCCAAAAAGATATTTTGGATATTAAACGAGGTAGAAATAATATGAAATTTATCATGAAAATTGGAGATATTGCAACAATACCAAACATAGGCGATGCAGTCATTGGAAAAAATCATAAAATAGAAAAAGATGATATATCAATATTGTGTAAAAAAGGACAGGAGATAATTGTTGAAGGAAAAAAGGAAAACTAAGGTTCAGGGTAAAAGATATTAGGCTGACATTTTCTATGTCTGAAAAAATAATAATAAGTATGGAATTTGAGAAGTCTGAAGATTTTAAGAAACTAAGAGTTGGAGATTCCATATATAGTATCTAAAACCGTGTCAACTGGCGTCGCATATTATGGAGGAATTAGATAAAATGTTAACAAAAAAAGAAATAAAAGAAATTGCCGGAAAATATGCAGATGTAAACAAATCTCAATATTATTCGTTAAAACTTATTTCCATAAAGCCATCTGTATTTTTAGATGGGTATTGGGATGCCTGCTATAAAGTGTTTAATGATTGTGGAAATGAGATAGAAGGTCCTTTGCTAATTGCAATAAGTGGGGAGACGGGTCAAATTTACAGTATGGAGGAACTTATAATGAATGACAGTGAAAATCAAAATGTAAAAATATCAAATGAGCCTGTTAATGAGAGGAAGGATAAAAGTGGAACACAAATGTGATGAAAAAAGTTTAGTTGTTTTAAAAGAGGATGGAGTGTTGACTACATATAAGTGTTTGGTATGCGGCAAAGAATTCAGCGAAATAGGTTCGATTGTAATTACAGCTGACAAAGATTTATTAATGTGTGAAATATATGTTAAATGGTCAAAAGATTCATCAGTTGTGTCGCAAATCAGTAAATTGAAGAAATTAATTCCTGATACAAAAAAAATAGGTAATAATATATTGCTGGAAGCGGCAAAAAAGAGAAAGAGCTTAAAGGTTGCAGAAATGTTTTCAGATGAAGCATATGAATTGCTGGAAAAAGGAAAGATGATGGGAGTATTACTGCAAGTAATATGACCGATGACTTGCGGAGTCATTGTATAAGACAGATTCTAATCTTACATGGGAGCAAATAATTCAAAAGCAAATCAGCACAGGGTTATCAGAAAATAGAGATGAATATACAGGTAGCAAAACATATTAATGCAGATGAGAATAATAGAATCGAGTATTTATTCGTTAATTTTGATTATTTTGATGGAAATGATCTTATTGTAAAACTTTTTGAGAAAGAATATCAGATGATATCAGACGAAAAGGTTGATGGTGTGTTTTACAGCATTATAAAATTGCATAAGAATCATGAAGAGTATGATTTGATCTGGCATGAAGATGTTGGAAATTATATATTTAGTGCGAAGCAAGATAAAGATACTATATTGGTATTAGAACAGAGGCTTAAAGTTATAGTTGATAAATTGAATGAAATGGTAATATGTAAATATGTTGATGAAAGGTTGTGATGAAGAGATTATATAGCTGGAGTGGGATATAGAGCAATTGGGAAAGCATGGTATTAAATATGGATATTAATAAAGAAATGTATATATGGGTGGATACAGTATTCCAAAAAACTAAAAAGGAAGGTATTGTATTCGATGGAAATTCATTTGATGATGAAATGGGATTTGGATTTGAGAAAAGATGTTATGAGGGAGAATTTATCCAACTGTCAAAAGATGGATCGGTGAGAAATTCTGGAAAAGTAAGCATGATACATTATTCTCGGTTTGGACTAAAATGGATTGCTGACACCGATAATTTTACTATGAAACTGCCTTTTTTATTAACAAGCAATTTAGCCTTGAATCATATTTACAGCGGTGAAATTCAAATAATACTTACTGATAAAGCAAAGAAAAAAATAGAAAAGTACTCAGATACTAATTTTGCAGTCATATCTGAAAATTGTATTGCAAATTTATCTGTTCATGAAAGCTCTGTCTTTATGGATATTTTTACAGATAAAATAAATTTTAAATTTACAGATCTTTCAAAAGAGCATTTTTGCTTTGAAGGACACGATGATTGTATAGGAAAAATTAACATATGACTATGGGGAATCTGATGAGGATATAATGAGAATAGAAAAAAGCAACCAGAATACTAAATGGTTAAAAAAAGATAGATTGAAAATAAAAATAAAAAATAGAGGAGAAACATCAGAAATCTGGGTTACGTCTGATAAATATAATATTTGCTTGAAATTATTAATGTTTGATTTTGTCAAACAATTAAAAGAAGAGATGATGCTGGATATTACTGTTGATAGAGTTCTGGGAAATCAAAGAATATTTGTTATAAACTCAAATTATGATATGGAAATAGTGAACTATATTGAAGGGTTTATAGATGAATGGAATATTAGAATCAGCAAAAATTCGATTTCTGATGCCGATATTATTCCAGATAAAATATGGTATGATTGATTTTTACATTTGAAGTGAAGTTTGATGCATAATATGAAACGGAGATGAATGAAAGAAATGGTTAATATATTATGTATAGGGCAATATAACAGGACGGGAAGGTTTACAATGGGGCAATGGAAATGCTTTATTAAGTGGTGTGAGATAATGTGTAATGAGATTATTATCTATACTAGTGTATTGTCTGTATTATAATTAGTCAAATTATTCTTCCATAAAACGCCA
>CAJUHL010000138.1 GCA_910586425.1 uncultured Bacilli bacterium | reverse complement strand
ATATTGCATTCAATTCAATTTTCCATTAACAACACACTTTTTGACTATCACCATTGCATTTAATAGCAGGATGTGCAAAACAAGAAAAATATCTAACAGGCATTGATAATCTTGAGTTTTTCAATACACATTCTGACACATATATTTATTTTGGACGTCCTACTTGCATAGACTGCAGGAATTTTGAACAATAGTTATTGGACGTATTATCAAAAAATAATATTGAAATATATTATTTTAATACAGACTATTGGAGAAACAGAGAAGGAACACAGGATATTTACTCTAAATATGGAATTGATAGCGTTCCGCAGATAATCAGTATTGATTCAGAAGGCAATATAAGCAGATACTATTATGATGAAAAAGATGGCAATTTAAAAGATAGCATTGAGCACTTTCTAGGATTGGATGATTTAAAGATGATTGGATATTTAGAATTAGTAGAAAATATTTGTCTAGTTATATCTATTGGTAATTTCATTGCAATAGGGTTTGCATCGAAGAAAAAGAAACAAATATTTAAGACAATGTATTTTATTAATAATTTGGGAATTGTTGTCATATCAAATCTTATCATTTGGATGGAAGGCTGGTATGTGGATGAGAATAATCTAAGCGGCAGTACAATGAGCTTCTTTTTTAATTTTTGTAATATCGCACTCTTTATTCTGAATAATATAATGATAATTAACTGCAAGAAAACTTAAAGGTTTAGATTTAAAGGAAAATGTTATGATATGACAACATCATAACATTTTCCTTTATAATTTAAGGCCTCCTATGATTTTTTATTTTATCATAGAAGACCTTTTCAGAATACTTTCGATTCAGTTTTTACAGAATTTTTTTCATACTCTCCTTGTATATTCGATTCGGGATTGAAAAATTGAGGTGACATGAATGTTGATTAGATAGGCGCTTTCCCAGACTAAAGACTCCGAAAAAAGTATGTAACCCTACCAGCATATATCCTTGCGCCTGCTGCCCCTATACCATCATATAAGCCACAAATAACCACGCTACAAGCCGATTCTAGCCACTTTCCAGGCGTTACCCTAAATGTTATCAATGAAGCTATTACAAGCCGAATTTGCCCTAAAAATCGCATGATAACCATACGATTATAACCAAATAAACCGCACAAAAAAGACTATGAGCATTGAAGTACATAGTCTTTATCATGTATCATGGTTTATCTCTTTATCGTTCCAAAAAGTAACCGCTCCCATCTTCAAAGTACAGTTGCAAGCCGTATTCAGTAGCCGTGAAGCCAACAACTGCATCCATACCCACAATATTATCATTAAGCGGTATATATCCACTTGGTAAAACTTCCTTTGTTTCAAATCGTATTTCTGATATTCTTCATAGGTCAATTCTAGGTTATTGTTTACTAATTGAATGTTTTTGATTGATTTATTATTAATTACTACATTCAACCAAACAATACAGTTCTCTAAGTGAAGTAGTACCACGTCGGCAGTTGAATCAATTAGTCGATAGTGCTGGAAAAGTAACAAGAAACTGTTTGACAGGCTGAATCAAATTTAAGACCTATAACAATGGTTGCGGTATTGTCGTTAGCTCTTAATACGGTTATCTTCTTACCGATTGCCTTTAATGTCTGGTATTCAAAGTATGTGACTGTTTTTATCATTGCCGTTGTCCTCCTAAAATAAAAAAGTGCAAAGCCCTTGATAATTCAATAAAGACTTTACACTTTTCTAAGTTATGAGTTGCTATTTAGTTGAAATATTATTCTTTAATCCTATCTAGTTCTGTGAGATTAACACCAGAAGACGTAAGTATAATTTTTAATTCAGTATATCTTACTTTCATAGCGTTATATGTTTCTGATCCTTTTTCAGCTAAAAGCATGTAGCTTTGTAATCTTGAAAATTCTTCAACGTTCTTTTGCATCATTTCCTTTTCGGTCATTTCCAATACCTCCATATCGTCACCGCCTTTTTAATGAAACAATTGTTAAATGTTACATTTATTATAGCGGTTTTGTAAAAAAGTGTAAAGCCTTTATTCAATTATCAAGGTGCTTTGTTGTTTGTTGATAAGACTATTATATCATCTTGTACAAGAATTAAAATTCTTTATTGTACATCTTGTACAATACAATTGAAAGAATGTGTTTTTTATGGTAATATAGAGAAAAAAATATTAGATGTTAAATGAATTATTGCTTTATAGAGAATCTGGAGGTGAAAAAATGGCCGATGAAAAATTTGATGCAACTAAGTATAAAAATGATTTTCAAAAAGAAAAGTACGATCGTATTATCGTTAATGTTCCAAAAGGGCAAAAACAAATTATAGATGAAAGTGCTAAGAAACTGGGTTATAAAAGTCTAAATTCGTTTGTGGTAGATGCAATTAATGAAAAATTAGAAACGAGTGAGTAATTTCTATTTTAATTATAGAGCCATTTTATATGGCTTTATTTTTTTGTCTTGAAATTCTTGTACAAGATGTGCAAAAACAATGGTTTATTCTTGTACAAGATTGTGTATCATAATCTTACAAGGTCACACAAACAACCAAGCAAAACAACCACACAAGGCGGTAACGCAATATGAAAATGAAAAAATACATGGTATATCTTGATGATGGTAAAGATTGCTACAAGTTAGCAATTCCGGCAAAAGACGAAAAGGCAGCGCATGAGTATGTACAGGACAACGGTGAAGTAATAGCAGTAAAAGAAGTTACGAACGATTATTCAATATCAGCAGATAAAGTTACACAAGCGTTACAAAATGCCGGATTTAGTAAATATGAAATGGATTTTATTACACGGTCATTGCGAGAAATCAATATTTGTGAATAAATCCCCTGACGAGTCTTTGAAAATTAAGACGAAAACGGATTCTGTTTGAAACGAAATCGTTCTATTGGTTGTCATGAAATGTTATAGCCCTATATCAAATATGGGGTAATGTTTTCAGACACAACACCATTTACCCTGGATTCTCGCAGTTAACATGACGAGGTTGGTACCTTCACTCCGAGAGCCTCATATATTTTTGCCT
>CAJUHL010000137.1 GCA_910586425.1 uncultured Bacilli bacterium | reverse complement strand
TTTGTAACTTATTAACTATATAGCTCTTGTGGCTATATCATTATTATACTAGGATGAAAGTTAAATGGAACAGTTACATGAGCACAATCAAAGAACATATGAAAATATTTGTCGTATGTATGGCGAAGGCATTCAGCGAGTGGCAGTTGTACAGCCGACAGGAAGCGGCAAGAGTCTGTTAATGGCAAAACTGATCGAAGATAATCCGAATAGTAGATTTTTTGTTTTGTCTACAAGTCATAAAATCAATGATCAGTTTAGATCAAAGCTGGATGAAGAGTCATTGAAAAGGATTAATTTCAATATCTATTGTAACATGCCAAATATGAATGAGGAGACAATGAAAGCTTTGCAGTTAGATTATATTTTACTTGACGAGATGCATAGGGCACTGGCTAAAGAGTGGAGTAAAGGAATTAAAATCTTGCTAGAAATGTTTCCAAACGCAAAGGTATTAGGATTGTCGGCAACTCCGATTCGTTATCTTGATAGATGTAGAAACGTGGTTGAAGAACTATTTAATGGTAATCTGGCATGTGATATGAGTTTGTCTCAGGCCATTCTTGACGGTATGCTTCCTATGGCAAGATACGTTTGTGGGGTTTATTCGTATGAAAAAGATACAGAGAGCCTAAATAAGAAGATTGAAAAGAGCTGTAACAGTGATGAAGAGAAAAAAGAGTTATTGGAACAGGTAAAAGTATTAAAACAGAATTTGGATAAAGCAAATGGTGTAAGTGAGATTTTTCGAAAATATGTTGTAAGTGGTAATGAGAAGTTTGTTGTATTCTTGAAGGACACTACACATTTAAGAGATATGAAGCCTGTAATAGAAAAATGGTTTACTGATGCTCGTTTTGCTGTACGAATGTATGAAGTACATAGTAAGAATGTTGATAAGGACAAGGAATTTAAGGCATTTAAAGAAGATACGGAGGAGGGGGTAATCAAGGCTTGTCTATCTGTAAATATGGTTGCTGAAGGCATCCACGGAGATATTGACGGCGTAATCATGCTTAGAGAGACTATGAGTCCAAATCTTTATTTTCAGATGATTGGACGGGCATTCTCTTGTGGTAAGAAAACGATACCTTTGATATTTGATCTGGTCGCAAACAGCCAGTTTATTTCTGATGCTGTTGACAATTTTCCGAATGAATTAAGGGGAGAGATTGAAAAGCGGAAAGAAGAATGTGAAAAAGAAGGTAAGGATTATGAGGTTGGTTTTAATGTTGATGGGTTTATTGTGATGGATGAATTTATGGATGTTGTTAGTGGATTTAGGGCGATTGAGGGAGGGTTGAAAGGGAGAGAGTGGACAGAGGAAGAAATTGAGATACTGAAGAAGTGGTATCCTATTGAAGGATATAAAGTAGCAGATAGGTTAAAAGGAAGAACAAGGTCGGCAGCACAGACACAAGCTAGAAGATTGGGATTAAAACCCCCTAATGATTTATGGACAGAAGAAGAGAACGATGTTTTGAGGAAGTATTATTTGTCTGAAAAATCAGAAGTTATTCATAGATTAAATGGAAGAACAAAAAAAGCAATTATTGAGCAGGCTAGAAGGTTGGGATTAAGAACTAGGTATAGCAATACTTGGACTGATGAAGAGATAGATATTTTGAAACAATATTATCCTCAATACGGAACGGATATTAAAAAAATTTTACATAATAGATCAGCACGTTCTATTAGATGTCAAGCAAGAAGACTAAATATATTTTCATATAAAAAAGGTGGCTATAAGAGTATTTTTACAGATGAAGAAGATGAAATTATTAAGAGATATTATCCAATAGAAGGAAATGAAGTTTACAGAAGGTTAGAAAATAAGTCAAAAAAACAATGCAAAAATCGTGCAACTACAATGGGGGTTCGTAGAATTGCAATAAATAATTCAGGTATATAAGAAAAAATGAAGAAGTAGAATATAGGTCATTTCAGATTTCCTGTCATGGCTTGTGTTTTCTAAAAGAAATGTAATGGACTTTATGGCGTAGATGATTTGGATGTAGGAAAGGGAGGCAATTTCTATTGATTAAAGAAATGATAGAGGATTTTAAGAATGGTGTAAGAATAATGAGTATAGAAGCGCGATATCTATACTCAGCAAACAAAACACATAATGATACAAAAGAAACCGTTGGATATGATACATCAAAAATGTGGAACAATGAAGACAAAAAGAAAAAAGTTCCAGATCGTCTATATAGTGTGAAAATACCATATTCATTAGGGTTAGAAAAAATGTATGAACTTAAAAGCAGTGAATTTAAAAATGATGATTATGACAATGTATATTCAGACATGCTTATAAACGTTACATTTAAAGGTGCTGCTAAGAGAGTAAAAGAAGTTAAGTTTACAAAGAAGGGTGAGGTAAGACCGCCTAAACCTAAGTATGTCATAAAATCATACGGTACAGGAAAGAACGAATTTGCAACTTTGAAGGAAGTTGACAGATTAGAAACAGAATTAAACATAGAAAATTTGCGAACATACATATATAAAAATGGGTTTGTTCTTGACGGGAACAAGTATGTTTATTTTATGCGTTCTACAAGCAAATCCAGAGGCGGCAATATGCTCTTTGTTAAGGAACAATATTTTTATGATCTACTTATACGATGGGCTAGGCTGGGTATCGTCTTTGGAGAGACCAAAGCTATTGACGTAGCAGGGATCAAGTCTTATGAATCACTCATACTTAGTGGCATTTGTGGCAAGGTGGAAATTGAGCCGGAAGAAATACTGCTCATCAACGACTACGAGTCTGTTTTTAAGAAAATGGCGAGTGTGACTAAATTAAACGGTAACAACAGGTTATATGTGAAGGATGAAGAAGTCGAATACCGAAATAATATATGGGATGGAATGTCGCTCTTAGATTCTGAAAAATACAATAAATTTATCGAATTTAAAGGTGTAAGAGAAAAGAAGTCGTTAAATGGTAAATCATTTGTGCTGTTAAGAAATTTGTGGTTTAAATCGGCGGCATTTAACTTCGATATCCAGAAATATTTCAAAGATAATAATGTAACCACCAGTTTACAACTTTTGGATTTTTTTGAACCCTGATAAAACGTACCCCTCTA
>CAJUHL010000136.1 GCA_910586425.1 uncultured Bacilli bacterium | reverse complement strand
TGTCTTTTGTTGATATTGATTCAGGAGAATATAGGAGAAAAATAGATACAAAAACGGTTAGAAGAAATGTGGCACTTCCGAGTTGGCTTAATTACGAAGCTGAACATGCTGGAATTAATGTTTCAAGAGTGCTACAGGAAGCTTTGATGAATGTGTTGAATGTAAATAGAAACATATAGTGTATGATTGATGGATTGGTTTTACCAGTCCATCAGTTGCATATAGATAAAAGTTTCGGATGGAGAATTTTATGAAATTTGCAGATATACCACAATTGCTTACAAATAAGGCAAATTATAAAGTCGATGTTGGTTTCAAATATTTTAGCAAAACAATCAATCAGTATATAGAAGAATATGGATTGATTTTGAATCCAGAATTCCAGCGTGGCCATGTATGGACAGAGGAACAACAGGAGAAGTACATAGAATATGTTTTAAAGGGTGGTACTTCTGGTAAAGAAATATTTTTCAATAAACCGAGTTGGCATTGTAAAGCAAAGACGGAATATGATGACTTTGTATGTGTAGACAGATTGCAAAGAATCACAGCAATTATGAAGTTCCAATCAAATGATTTGAAAGTATTTGGATTATACTATGACGAATTTGAAGGAGATCCAAGAGAAGTAACAACAAGAATATCAATACGGATTAATGATTTACAGTATGAGAAAGATGTGTTGCAATGGTACATTGAGATGAATGAGGGTGGTACTCCACATACAAAAGAAGAAATACAGAAGGTTAAGGTTATGGTTTCTAAATTGTAATTGAAAACTTGATTTCAAGGAAGGAGAAATATTATGAAGTGGAATGATTTGAGTATAGAGGCAAAATCTGTTATTGGATGGGTTGAAAATCCATATACAAAAAATAGAAATGATATTTGTATAGAAGTTGGTCATCATTTTAAAAGATATTGTGGAGATAATGGCGTTGTTGATATTTTAATAACAGATGAATTATATGAGGAGATTAAACGGTTTATTCAAGAGGATGATAACTTAGAAATAACAAAAGAGGTAAAGGAAATTACCTTTAAAATAAAGGATTCTAGTAACCTACAGTTACATTAATAAGCTTTAAAATTCGATTTTCATTGGGAGGTACAGTTATGTTATATAATATTGGTGATATACTTGTATGTAAAAATATTGTCAATGCTCGATGCTTAGAGATGAGTAACCCCAATTTTGATATTAAACCAGATGACAAATATACAGTTACCGATAAAGATGATTTCCCAGACAACAACCATTGTCATTGGTATGAACTTACATCGGAAAAAGATAAGAGTATTGTATTAAATGCCTGGAATGATGAAGGACATATGATAATAGACGATAGTTTTGAAAAATTATAGGATGAATAGGCAAGGAAATCCGGTTTTCATTGTATAAAATATGGAGGTGGTTAAATTAAAGTACAAAGGACAGAGCAACATATTATAAAATCTGAATCTGATTTTGGGAAATTCATTGATGAATACTGTTTTAAATCAAAGAATCTTTACAACTATGCAAATTACGTTATTCGCCAGAAATTTATCAGCAATAACAACTGGATCAGATATAACAAGTTATTTGAGTTGGCAAAAGAATCAGAACCATACAAAGATTTAGGAAGTAATGTAGGACAAGGAACACTCAGAATACTTGATAAAGCATGGAAATCTTTCTTTGTTGCAATCAAAGATTGGTCAAAGAATCCATCAAAGTATCTTGGCAGACCTAAACTTCCAAAATACAGACCAAAAGACGGAAGATTTATATTGTCTCTGGATAGTAATAAAGTCAAGTTGAAAGATGGATATGTGTACTTTGCATGGAAACCGTTTAAGCAATTCAATAATCAATTCAGAACGAAAGCTAAAGAGAGAATATTACAGTGTAGATTCATCCCCAAAGCCAGTCATTATGTGATGGAAATTGTTTATGAGATTGAAGTGCCTGATTATACCAATTCTTCTGATCGTGTAGCTGCTATTGACATAGGAGTTGATAATTTCATAACTATGGTAAACAACATAGGTGAAAATCCTATTGCTGTTAAAGGTGGAGTTATCAAGTCTATCAATCAGTTTTATAATAAGCAAAAATCAGAAATACAATCAGAACTGAAGAAAACAAATAAACAGGATTGGTCAAAACAATTACAAAAACTTACAGACAAGCGATATGAAATGATTAAATATCAGATGCATTGTATCAGTAAGTATGTGATTGATTGGTGTGTCTTGTGTGGCATTGATACTTTGATTGTAGGACACAATGACGAATGGAAACAAAAGAATAAGGGTATGCAGAATTTTACATATATTCCTTATGAAATGTTTATACAGATACTTTCTTATAAGTGCGAGAATAATGGAATAAAGTTTGTGGAAACAGAAGAAAGATATACTTCTGGAACATCATTTGTGGATAATGAAGCTCCTATGAAAAGTAATTATGATAAATCTCGGAGGATTCACAGAGGTTTACTTATTGGTAATAATGGTGTTCAAATTAATGCGGATGTAAATGGAGCATATCAGATATTAAAGAAGGTAATTCCAAATGCTTTTGCAGATGGAATAGAGGGTGCAGGTTTACACCCATTGATTATTAAGAAATTAATAGCATAAACGGTAGAAATACCGATGAATTGTTGCTTTTAAGTGGAGAATGTTATGAGTGTATGATAAAATCAGTATGAAAGATGTGAATGATATAGTCTCTCGGATTCATAAGAGCTAGTTGAGATTTGTGTATTGACAACTGAATATTATGGGATTTTGGAAATATATCAAATAAATATTGAAAAAAGGGCGCACTTATCCTTTGTAAATTGATGTGATTTTTTTGAAATTGTGGTATGATTATTCTGTATTGGCAATTCGTGAAAATGTAAAAATGGTGTCCATACGGTTTGGGGCGGATGTCCTCCACGCATACCATAATGTTTCAGATGAGGTGTGTACTGTTTATAACGTGATTTTTTATCCAGACAATTAAAGGAGAAGAACAATGGCAATTGAAAAGGTAAAGGCATATTTCAGTGAACATGGCATAGAGGAAAGGATTCAGGAATTTGATGATTCCAGTGCAACAGTGGAGCTTGCCGCCAAAGCATTACACTGTGAGCCTCAGAGGA
>CAJUHL010000135.1 GCA_910586425.1 uncultured Bacilli bacterium | reverse complement strand
AAGTTGTAAATAAAAATCATGGTTTGTTTACAGTATTGTTAATAGAAGAACCAGAGGCACATTTACACCCGCAAATTCAATCCAAATTAATAAAATATTTGCAGAAAGTAGCAAGTTTAAAAAGGAATCTACAAATTATAGTCACCACTCATTCCGCAGTAATAGCATCTTCTGTAGGTGTAGAATCAATAATATACATAAAAGGGAAAAATAATGGCATATTGTCAAAAAGAATAGCTGATTTTGGATTAGAGGATAATGTAAAAAAATATTTGAATCGTTGGATGGACATTACTAAGTCAACGCTTTTGTTTTCTAAAGGTGTGATTTTAGTTGAAGGCATATGTGAAGCGATGTTGATTCCAGTATTAGCTGAAGTCGTTTTAAAAGAATATAATCAGTCCCAAAAGAATAAATTACCTTCATCTATAGAAGAAGCTGGTGTATCAGTTATAAATATAAATGGTATAAATTTTAAATATTTTTTCCCGTTGTTTTGTGATTTAGAAGGTTGGGAGGATGAGAGGCTGCCTATTAGATGTAGCGGAATTACAGATAAAGATCCGAGAGACATAATTGATTTTGATGAGGAAGGAAAAAAGAATAAAAAACCGCAATATCCGATTGGATCAGAAGAAGTAGAAGGGGGAAATGAAGCAATTAGTTTAGTGGATACATTGCAATCAACAGAACAGGCTCGTTTATATGTTGCGGCTTTAAAAACATTTGAATATGATTTGGCTATGAATGGAAATTTTGCGCTGATGGCTACAGTAATAAAGGAAGGGTGGGAAAAAGGTGATGAAAATAAAACAGGGGTAAAGGCTGAGTGTAAAAAAATCATTGACTTAAATAATAATTATATTGATGATGAAATGAGAAGAAAAGATGCTAAATTTATTTATGAGCATATTGATTGTAATGAGTTAGGAAAAGGCATCTTTTCACAGTTGCTTTTAGAAAAGTTGGCTCTTGGAGAAGAAATACGAGTTCCTCAGTATATAAAGAAGGCAATTATTTGGGCATGTGGAGGCAATAATGACTAAAGAAAAATTGCAGGAAGAAATTTCAAAAATTGTTTGTGCGAAGCCAGATAATATTACATGTGAAGAATGTTTTAAAATGGCAAGAGGGCAAATCTGTAGAGGATCTAAACAATGTAGAATTTCAGAAAAAACAGAAGAACAGTTGGAATATGTTTTATCATCTATACAAGAAAATGTATTCTTAAAGGCTTGTGCGGGAAGTGGAAAAACAGAAGTAGTTGGATTGAAAACGGCATATGAAATAAAAAAATGGAAGGAATGTAATAGTGGTATAGCAGTTTTATCTTTTACAAATGATTCCACAGAAGTAATTAAGGATAGAGTGAGTAGATTTGTGGGAAAACAGGGAGGGTATCCACATTATATAGGAACATTAAGTAGCTTTATTCATAACTATATTGTACAGCCATTTGCATATAAAACTGTAAAATATCAAGGTAAAAACAAAGATTTTTCCTTGCGAGTAATTGATGAAAGAATGTCAATTTATACAAATCATTGGGCAACGAATTATAAATGTAATATTTCTTTTGTGAATTCAAAAAAGAGTCTTATACCCATTTATTCTCATCAAGTGGGATTTGATTTGGTAAAAAGAGATTATTATTTTTATTTTGGATATAAAAGGATTTGGTTAGAAGATTATTTCAAAAGTGAATCTGTAAATAATTATATTACAGTAAAACGAAAAGAGAATCCTCATTTTTGGGAATGGAACTATGTGAGGAAATGCTTTAGAGAATGTAAAGAAGAATTTTGGAAACATGGTTTTGCGAATTTTGATGATCTGAATGTTTTAGCAGTTCGTATTCTTAAAAGCAGTATTGGACAAGAGATTGCAAAGAGGTTTCCACTTATTTTAATAGATGAATGTCAAGATTTATCAGGAAACGAACTGAAAGTTTTGCATGAGTTAAAAGAAAAAGGATGTCATATTCATTTTATAGGTGATTTGAATCAAAGTATTTATGAGTTCAAACAAGTAGATCAATCACAGATAGAAGAGTTTGTGTGTGACTTTCAAAAATATGCGTTACGCACTAATTTCAGAAGTTGTGAAGATATTGTGTGTTTATCAAAAAAATTACTTGAACAACCAGAAAATATTGAATGGTGTTCAAAAAATAATCGTTATAATAATGCCCTTGTATATATTGAATATGTAGAGCCAGAAGAAGCAGTGAAAAAATATGTAGAACTTTTGAAAAATATTGGATGCGTGGAATGTGATAATAAGATATTGGTTAAACAAAACGTTTTGCGTAAGCAGTTGGAAGAATCAGTAAGGAACGATTTTGATGCAAAAGAACCGTTAATAGTTGCGGTTCAGCTTTGGAAGGAAAAAAGACCATTACAAATGAAGGTGGCTTTGGAATTAGCTGGTTTACAGATTTCAAAATGGTTTGGTGGTAGCAGAACAGTAAAAAACTATCATTGCCCGCAAGAAATTGATTCTGTTTTTGCTTGGAGGATTTATCTTATGGAAGTTCTGAATGAAATTGAACATTCAAAGATACTGATGAATTTTACGTTGACATTTGCAGAATGGCATCAAAAAGCAAAAAAAGAATTGAATAGAATTTTATATAGCTATTATGATACTATAAAAAAATATGATAACAATAGAGAAAGAGATTTCACTAAACTGGTAAATGGATACAATTTTAAAGTTAGTAAAGATAATAAGGATATAGTAATTTGTGATTTAGAAAGGAAGTTTATTACAGACACTCCTATATTAACAATACATGGAAGTAAAGGATGTACATATGATACTACCTTAATAATATCCAGTGAAAATGCTAAGAGTGAAGGAGGACACTGGAAAAGCCATTGGATTAATGGACATGGAGAAGAAAAAAGAATTGGGTACGTTGCAAGTACAAGAGCAAAATATCTTTTAGTATGGGGAGTTCCTACGTTGAATAAACAGGATAAAAAAATTCTTGAAAATTATGGATTTGTATCTATTGATAATCTGAATCATTCATAAAAGGATAAGCAATATAAAAGGTACTTGAGAAATAAGCAAGTACCTTTTTTGGATAAATCAAGAAAGGAGCAGACAAAAATTGAATAAAGTTTACCGTCACTGGTGGCAATGGCTTA
>CAJUHL010000134.1 GCA_910586425.1 uncultured Bacilli bacterium | reverse complement strand
GATTATTCTGCTAAATGGGAGCAATATATACATGAAAATTGAAATCCGGTTTTCATAGCATGAATGGAGGAATAGGTAAATGTCAATGAAGTATGAAATTGGTACAAAAGTTAGAATAAGAACTGACTTAGAGACAGATAAACTTTATAATGGAATTGATTTTAGTATAGATATGAAATCATACATGGGAAAAGAAGCGAAAATTGTAGACTGTAATGAAAATGCATATTTTCTTGATGTAGACAATAGATTCTGGTCTTGGGGAGAAACAATGTTGAAAGAGGTTTCTAATACACCAACATTAGATCGAATGTTAGAAATCCAAGAACAATCAGAACTTTGTGGAGAATTTTTAGATTGGTTTTTACACAAATATGCAGTTTTTGAAAGAAGACAGAAAAGAGAATCACCATTTGTTAATCCAGATGGAGCCAGCGACTATATAAATAAAGAGAGATTGCTTGCTGAATTTTTTGACATTGATTTAGATGAAGCAGAAATGGAACGAGAACATATTTTGAAATCTTTATAAGGAATGATATAAATGAGTAAAGAAGAAATTACAGAGCAGATACGAAAAATTAATCAATTGCCCGATGAAGAACAAAGATATTTATACGGCGAGTGTGATAAATGGTGTTTGGATAACTTTGAAGAAGGTTTACAGATAGTAGCTATAATGGAAAAAGACAATCATGAAAATGGTATTACGCATTGTTATTTAAGGAATTTGGATAAAGGTTTATGCTATGATGTAAGAGGTGAGAGTAGCTGTGATGAAGAAATTATTGCTTATACGGGAGTAGATTATTATTCAAATAATGTTGAAGAATATATCTTTGAGGATATTGAAGATTTTAAAATGTTTTTAAAATGGATAGAGTTTGAAGTAGTAAGAGAGTATCATTTGGCTGGATAAACCCGCTTTTAAAGGAGAAGTTTTATGGAAAAGTTTCTTGCAAAATGCATTGTCAATACAACTGTACAGGGTATAAATGTTGGAAAAGTGTATTGTGTGGAACATGATTTAAACTATAAAATAATATATAATGAAACAAAGAAAAATTTTGAATCTGCACTTGGCAATAAAGAATGGTTTTATGAGCATTTTGAACCATTAAGATGTGTTTGTTGCAATGATAGAGATTATTGCAAAGTATATGAAGATGGTAGAGAGTATGCTTGTTATGGTTTTGAGGAAGAAAAAGAAAGACGGTCATCTATGATTCAAAAGTTAGAAATTATACAAGAATATAAATTTGTAAAAGGTGGTTCATCGTTCTATATTCAAATTGGTCAGAAGTTAAAAGTAAATATAGAAGAAAATACCATTGAAGGGATTCTTACTGGTGTAGATCCAGACGGAGAATATTTTAGACTGGATTGTGGAGATAATGCTGAAAAGGTGAATTGTGATAAGGTTATAGATATTATACCTATATAACACATGAAATGTTGCTTTCAAGTCATAAATTTTGTTGACTTGTATATAATAACGGCATATAATATAAGTACAGTAAATAGTACGGTTTTAAGTACGGAGAGAGGTGCGCTATGATTGCAACGAAACAGATGGATGTAAGAGCAAATATAAAAAAGTATTTTGATATGGCATTTAATGGAGAACCGGTGATTGTTTCCCGTAAAGAGAATAAGAATGTTGTTATAATTTCTGAAGCGGAATATAACGAATTAGCAAAAGCTAAACAGAATGCTGAGTATTTGGCAAAATTGAATAAAGCAGATGAGCAGATTAGAAATGGTCAAGTAGTAACGAAAACCATAGATGAGCTTCTAGCAATGGAGGATTAGTCTATGAAAATCACTTTTGCAGAAGATGGATGGAGAGAATATCTCTATTGGCAGACTCAGGATAAAAAGATAGTAAAGAAGATAAACCAATTGTTACAAAGTATAGAACGAGATGGAGTATTACAAGGCATAGGTAAACCAGAACCATTAAAATATGGAAAATCAGGATCATTTAGTAGACGAATAGATGATGCAAATCGGTTGGTTTATGAGGTTTTGGATGGTCAAATTATTGTGAAATCTTGTAAAGGACATTATAATGACTGATAGTAGGGATTGGAGTAAGATCAATCCCTATAGTTAAATTTGGGGGATATAGAATGTTGTTATTAAAAGGGAATGTAGGAAAGTCTGTAGTATTACAATCGCTTATAGAGTCTTATTCAGATTCATATGCGATTATATATGACAAGGAGATGATTGGTACAGTAGAAACTTTATTTGTTTCATCTGAACATTATGGACTAGAAGAATTGTGTGACAGTATAAAGAAAGATATACAGAGTGAATGTAAATCGCGATCAATGATTATAGTGTATACAAATCTTCCAGAGGATGATATTGAATGCATTAAAAATCTTGTAGCGAAATTGGAAACGGATCATTTTTGTAGGTATGGAATTGTAATGTGCAAGTAAATGAAATGGTGTTTTTATACGGAGGAAATAGGTTATGGATAGAAAAGAAATTGAAATATTGAATCATTTTAGACAAATTATTGAAAATAAAGAGTTTGATGAATATGATATATTAGGATTTTTGATTTTTATAAGAGATCATGTCAAAGAAAATTATCATTATATTACAGAATTTGGTAATTTGATAGCTCATAGAGAACGTGATCAAGGTATAGTAATGAATTGTATTTCGGAGGCAATAAAAAATCAATACCAAACAAAAAAGGATGGTAAAACAGTAATAGGTTATTGTGGTATGCGATATCAAACATGGGTAGAAGAATGGAAAAGATTTGCTAGTGAATATAATTTTACATTAGATAATAGTATAATAAAAGAAATAACTATATGTGTATTTTCTGTAGCACAATTTTCAAATTATGATGATAAAAATGGGCATACCGGGCATATTGAACTATTTCAGGGGAAAGACAATTCCCTTGGACTTATTACAGTTGGTAATGAACCAGGCTCTTTATATATTTGCTTTGCAAAATGTGATAATTTTAAATTCAAAAAAGAATTATCTGCTGGGCATTTTAAAGAGCCAATTAAAACAGAAAGAGTTGATGGAGAATTAAAAATAAAATATATGGATGAATATATTTTGTGATTTAAAATACTATTTATTTAATCATGATACAATAAAAGGCTGGATTTATAGATAGGAGTAAAATTGAAAAATGGCTGATTTAAA
>CAJUHL010000133.1 GCA_910586425.1 uncultured Bacilli bacterium | reverse complement strand
TATACTGACATTTTCAAAAAACGATACAACATGACTTTATCACAAAATGATTACACTTATACATAAAAATGCTTGACTTTTAAAGCAAATTCCGTATAATAGCAAAAGAAAAAAGGAGAAATTCACTATGGAAAAGCTACAATTTGATTATGAAAAATTGCAAGATATATTAACAGAGTACAAACAGGAATTTCCAGAATTGATACCTTCAATAGAAAACTATTGGAAACAAATTACTAGTTTTACTATATTAGAAGCGATTCCTGCCTTACAAAATTATTTTTTTGAAAAATACAACCAACGTTATACCATTCAGTTGCGACATGTTCTAACTCCAAATCCAAGGAAATCAATTTGGGAAGAAGAAACCTATCATTTATCTACCGAATATTATGCTTATCCTGCTTCCATATATTTATTGTTGCAAAACCATATTATGTTAGATCGAACACTTTATAAATACAATAAAAAATACAAACAGGAAAAGATGGAAACATTGAATCCCATAGAAGAAATTTATTTTACACCAATGGATAATGAAGAATTATATCAAAAACAAAAAATGGACAACTATTTTCAAGAATGTAAAGATAAAGAAGCGATTATTTTCATCACCAAAGAAGAAAAGGATCTCACGATAGATGAAATCCTACAACCACAAAGCTGGGAAAGTCAAAGATTGAGTTTAGAAAAGAGAAATATCAATCCCGCTATACCAATTAAATTATTTATACAATATATAAACAATAGAGAAAATGGTATTCCATATGATCAACTATCAGATCAGGAAATAGAAGATTTATTAACTGAATTTTTGAAACATCAATAAAAATTGGAACTAGAATACAAAACAAAAATAGTACTTACTTCCAAAATCATATTGGGATAATATTGTACACAAAAACGAACCATTCCGTTCGTTTTTTTAGGCAACATCTTGATATATTTTTTCACTAATTTTTTTAACTTTTCTAGAAATCTGCACTTGATTTGTTCCCAAATCATCTGCTATTTCGGCTTGTGTTTCTCCATATAGATACCTTCTTTTTACCAATTCTTGCTCAAATGGAGATAAATTTTTTAAGGAGTCCCTAAAAGCAATCAATGTATCCAAGTCCATTTGGGGTGCTGCGATATTATCTTCTACTGTAATTTCTTTTTCATCTTGTAAAATTGGAGATTGTAGGCTTTGCATTTGATAAATTGTTTGCATCGCTTCTATAATGTTTTCTTCTGGTTCTCCTAAACGAAATGCAAGTTCACTAACAGTTGGAGTTCGCATCAATTCTTGAGTCATAATAACCGTTTCCTTTTGAATGAGATACTTCAGTTTAGTTACATTGCGACTATACTTTGCAGCACGATCTTGCCTAATGCATTTGGACATTTCTCCTTTGATAAAAGAAAAAGCGTATGTTTTAAATTGCACACCATAGGATGGATCATACTTTTGATATGCATCAATTAACCCCATTCTACCTACTTGAAATAGATCCTCTGGACTGGGATAGGTATTATAATATTTTGAAATAATATAGTAAATATAATTATCATACATTGTTACCATTTCATTGGTCATAAATTTCCTCCTATACTGTAATTGCTTGTAATATGGTTAACTCATTATCCATTTCATGCAGATAATTTAAAATTCTATTTTTCTTTAGTTTCATATAAACTCCTGCATTTGTAATATTACAAATATAACAGCTTCCCTTTCTATTGTTACAAATTTCATAATGATAAAGTAGATAACTCATTCCTTTCATATCAATGTCCTTTAATTGTTCCATATTAAATACCACATTTTGAATTCCGTTTTGCAAAATCATATCAGTTACTTCACTTTGTAAAACACTTACTGTTTGTTTCGATAGTTCTCCATTTAGTCTGACAAATAAGATTCCTTTTCGAAATTCTAACACAGTTTCTAACATATTTCACCTCGCACTTTTACTTTAGCACAACCCAATTTCTTTTGATACCATTTCGACAAAACTAGAATATATTAGAATATTTTCGAAAAAAAAGAAGCATATGCTTCCTTATCTTACAATTTCATACTCAATCGTATCGGCTAATGAAAGATCTTCAATACTATAACTACTAATCAATCGACTCTCTTTTGGCTGTAATTCTTCCCCAACAAAGCCAATCATTTCAATGATTTCATTCCCATCTTTATCTTTCACATGAATTTTAAATTCTATTAAATTCACCTTTTCATTACTTGTATTGGTTACCACCGTTGTTAATGTTGTTTTTCCATCTTCATATACAATAGAAGTATTGGTAAATTCAAATTCCTCTACTTTTTGATTTTTTACAACATTTTCATTGATGTTGTTTTGTATTGTTCCATCTTCTTCATTTTGTTTTTTAGATACACATCCAGTTAAAATACTGAATGCAAAAATACTGATTATTGTTACAACTAATGCTTTTTTCATTGATTCCTCTTTCTATAGTTTCAAATAAATTAATTCAAAGAAACTAAAGTAATTCTAACGTGGCCATTTCCATAACGCTGTCCATTGCTCATAGAACCTCCAGTGACTCCTCCGATATAACCAGAACCACCGCCGCCGCCTCTAAGGCCAGCTCCTCCGCCATACCAGCCGCCGCCTCCGCCAGCTCTAATATAATAATCCTGTACACCAGACTGATATCCACCATATCCAAAGCCACCACTGCTATATGCAGAAGCTCCTGCTGCATTTTGTGTTCCACCAAAACCAGCTAAACTAGAATCTGTACTTCCATTTCCGCCATTGGTTCCTCCACCAGAACCACCAGCATACGAATTTTGCGAATTAGAATTGTTTCCACCGCCACCTCCACCAGCAACGATTAATACTTCGCCTCGGTAGGAATTGTAGTTTGCTAGTACGCCTCGGTTGGTCGTCGCAATGTGTGTTGCTCCACCTCCTTGCCCAGATACACGGCGATCTGGGTAAGCAGCTCCACCCCCATTATATCCCGCATAAATATCATATCCTTGTCCACCTACCGCAACATATAGTTTTTGTCCAATAGATAATACTTTATTTCCATACGAGTAGCCTCCTAGGCCTCCTGTAAATGAAGCTCTACCCCATTCTACTGCCCAATCAACACCTTCTATAGATTTAGAACCTCCACCCTGTGCTCCCCAAACCTCTAGTTTGTATGTTCCTGCACATGGTGTCGT
>CAJUHL010000132.1 GCA_910586425.1 uncultured Bacilli bacterium | reverse complement strand
GTCATGGATAACTCTATTCACAGCACATGGAAAAGCTAAAGTGCAGCTTTCCCACATCCTGTAAACAGAGTTACCCACAACTACATAAGACAGCCACTTATACACATTACACACAATGTCGGTGGCTACGGAATCATTCTTCATCATCTTACCTATTTTGTTAAATACTGTATCAGCAGTATAATATAAACGTATCTATGGAGATACATCAAAAGAAAAGGAGACAAAAGAATTATGAAAAAGAAACTTGTAATGGTAACACTTTCTCTGGTTATGGCAATAAGCGCAATTACTGGATGTGGAAAGTCAGACGAAGAGAAAGCAAGAGACGAGATTATGTCTCATATGGACGCAGACGAGAAAGCGAACATTGCAGCAGACCAAAAGGAAATTGAAGAGTGGGAAGCTGAACAACAGGAAAAAAAGGAAGCAGCCGAAGCCGAGCAAGCAGCACTTCCCGATTATTCAGAGGATATTTTAACAACATATGATATAGAGTGGCAAACTCCCCTAAAGGCAACTTTTGTTTCAGAAGATTATTTAGACGAATCACAGGATGAACACTATTTAATATCTAAAGTTGGTGATGTAAGTTTCTCATATATAAACATGGACACTAATGATACTACAAGTGTTAGTTATGCAAAATCACTTGCAGAAGAAAATGCAAATGATGGTTTCTATCAGGAGTTTGGAAATTATATATTAGTTGGATGGGATACAGGTGGCAACACTGAAAACAGAATTGTAATTACCGATTCAGCAAATAATTGTACTATTAATTTTTATATCCGCACAAATAATGCAGATATTAGAAAAGATGTATATGATAGAAATATACAATTATTAAAAGAGCAGCTTGAAGCCCTTTAATAATTTGACTTCAAGAATTGAATTTGATAACATATATATGCAAGGAAATTTATTGATATTTTTCTATTTTGTCATTTAAAAAAGTTGTATGAAAGAATCGGGCAGCTAGTCTGTCACGGTTCTTTTTTTGTTATTTGACATTAAAATTTTATTTTGATATTATATAGGTGCAAACAAATAAACATTTGATTTTTCTTTTATTTATAAACCATTAAGTACTTTGTAGTTAATCTACAGGGTGCTTTTTTACTGTCCATTTTTTTGGTTTTATATACCTCTAATGGTACAATATAAGTATAAAAGAAATTCACAAAAATAAGGAGATAAAAAAATGAATAATAAAATAAAAGAAATAAATTGGTTCTGGAAAAACTGGACAGAAGATGAAAAAAGGATTTACAAACAGTGCGCTACATTTACGGTAATGTGTATTTTATTTATGCTGATGTTCTCATTCTTCTTTACAAACCAATTTCACGCAGTGGACGCACCACCGCAATATGATGATAATGCAATCCGAGCAGACGAGGGCGAAAAGCCGTTATTGTGGCACGAGGAAGTAAGGTGGGATGATGAAAAAGGAGAATGGTACACAGTTTATGTACCACCTTTTAGCGGCGAGTTTCAGTATAGTATTGATGTAGATGGAGCAGGCTATATTTTTAGGCGAGTGTTCAACATAATATATACTGCAATATTGCCATTCACGTCCATATTAGCCGCCACACTGGCAAGTTACAAAATTTGTCTGATAATGACATCTAAAAACCCTAGAAAGATAGAAGAATCTTATACACACATACGAGTTATCGGCAAAACATGGCTCTGTATTATGCTAGGAAGTGTATTCATAACGCTAGCCGTTCAAGGGTTTAATGCGCTAATCAATAATCCAGCGGCACAACCAATTTTGCATCCATAATCACCAGACAGAGGGCTTTATTCCCTCTGTTTTTTGGTTTTCAATATCTCTAGTGGTACAATATAAGTGTAAATAAAAACAGGTCAAAATGACCGATTAAATAGGAGATAAATATTATGAAAAATAAAAAGAAAATTGGAATTGCTGCATTGGTGGCTACTCTATCCGCAGCTTTTATATGTAGTTCTTTAACACCAACATTTGCAGCAGCAAATACAGATAATAACAATGTTAGTATTCCTAATACATTAGAGAATGGAAAAGAAATTACTACCGTACTTACAAAAGATGAAGTAATGGATAAGTACGAAATTGAAATTGATGATGAAAACATTATGATTCTTTATACAGACAATACTTATGATATTGTTAAAAATGTAGAAACTATGTATTATAACTACTACAATGAAGATTATAATAATGCAGGCACTCTTTATGTAATAAATAATATAGATAGTATCCATGCTGGATGGTTCGAACCACAACAAGAAGTAGAAATTTGCTGGGATTTTGATTTCCATGATACAGAGGTTATGTGGGATGATTTAGGATATGTTAGTGAAGATAAACTTCAAGTTTTTGAAAGAACCTATGACATTTATATAGATGGTGAATTAGTATGCCAAACAAATGACCCACAAGTTGTAAAAAGTTATGGATTTATAGGTAAATTAAATACAGTTGGACACTATGTAGGTTGGGTTTATCAAGAAGGTGCAGATGAAAATACAGATGATATTCTGGTAGAATATGATGCTAAACAGGATAAACCTAGACAAGTACTTTACAAAAGCGATACTATGAATAATGATAAACCAAACGGTTCTGTCTTTGTAAAGAAAGGTAAATATGATGTTTGTATCGTTGCAAAAGGATATGGAAAGCATAAGGCTTATTTTATAAATGGTGTAATTATTGAAAGTGGCGAATTGCCAGAGGAAACCGAAACACCTGTAGAACCTACAGAACCAGAAGAAACAGAGAAGCCTGTAGAACCTACAGAGCCAGAGGAAACTGAAAAGCCTGTAGAACCTACAGAGCCAGAGGAAACTGAAAAGCCTGTAGAACCTACAGAGCCAGAAGAGACTGAAAAACCTGTAGAACCTACAGAACCAATAATTATAACTACAAAAGAGCATGATAATAATGCAAAAGAAGCTGTTATGCTTGTGTTTAGACTTCCAAATAATTTTGAGGATGATACAGAAATAACAACTCCAACAGTTGATATTAAAAAACTTGAATCCGAAGTAATCGAAGCTGAAAGAATAGCATCCGAAGCAAGAGCCGAAGCCGACAGACTAACAGCTATTGCAAACGAGAAAAGAGCAGCTTTAGAAGCAGCTAGACAGTAATAAAGGAGGCTGTAAAAAATTTTGTGTCTATGGGTAAAAATCTTTTTTGATAAAAATT
>CAJUHL010000131.1 GCA_910586425.1 uncultured Bacilli bacterium | reverse complement strand
CCATATAAATTAGGAAAACCGCAAATACAAGGCTTTTCGGAGCCTACCAACAACAAAAATAATATTTGATCTATCACATTACGCTGAAAGGCCGTCCGGCCATCAAAACCGGGCGGCTTTTTTGCGTGGATAGACGGGAAGGAGGCAAAAAAATAATTACAGAAATTTAAGCCTGAAATTTGTGCAACTTTAACGAAAAGGAGGCCGCCCAGGAGCAGGCTTCGCCCGGGCCAGCCGCCCCTCCCCGCCCGGTGGAGGAAGGCAAGCTCATGTATCTGAAACTTTCCGAGATGCATCCGTTCCATACATTCCGGCCCCATCCGTTCAAGGTGCGGGACGATGCCAAAATGCAGGAGACGGTGGCATCCATTAAGGCAAACGGCGTGATGGTGCCGGGCCTTGCCCGCCCGGAAAAGGACGGAAAGGGCTATGAGATTGTGGCGGGCCACCGCCGCTGTCGTGGCAGTGAACTGGCCGGGCTTTTGGAAATGCCCTTTATCGTCCGGGACATGAGCGACCACGAGGCTGTCCAGGCCAAGTCGGTCATTTTTTGCGGACAGTTCAATACATATCAAACAATAAACAATCCCAAATATCATCTATATTGTATCGTTGATTGAGTAACTTTTATCTGTGACTGTTTATCATCTTTCCACATTTTATTTCCTTGTTTGTAAATAAAAGATACATAATCTTCAGGATTTTCTATTTTTGCTCCTAATATAACCTCATTAATATATGTCTTAGAATCATTATAAATATATATTTTAGGTATACTGCCAGAAATCACTTTCACATCATCAAGTTCCGCACTTGTTCGATTAGCTATTAATCGAATTTCATTTTCATGCTTATATGACTGATTCTTAAATAAATATGAAATCTGCGAAATGATATATTTTGCTAGAGATTTAATTTCAAGAAAACATTCTTTTCCTTCTTCTGAATTCAAATCAATTTTATGATTGCAGAAAGAAACTAAATCTCGATATGTAAATAAAAAATCATCCAGAAATATTTTTACCTTTTCATCCTTTTTATCACATTTTCCATCATCCGTTAAATATATTATCCTCCGCAAAGAACTATTTTCAAAAGTTTTATTATTTAATACTATACAACATCCTTTAGCATCATCCCCATACTGTACCCACATTGGCAAAAATTCTTTCATAGAATTTTCTTTACTTTTTTTAGGATAACAAAAAAATGATTTTAAAAAAACATAGTTTTCTTCATACTGATTTCTAGAATCTGAAAAGTCCTCTGTATCAACAGAAGCAAACTTATCATTTTCCAATAAACCTCGAAGAATTTTTCCCTCCTGTGGGTCGTTCATGTGGTAAACATGAAACATTGGTAAACGATAATTACAATTTTCAGAAGTTTCATCCTCTAATAAAAGCCTAAGATGTTCAGCCTTTGTGTAATAAAGAACATCATATTGAGATATATCACGTATTTTGGTTTCATGCCGAATTTCTAAAGCATGGAACAGCAATTGAATTAAACTCTCATAAATCTTTTTATATGCCTCTGAATTATTTTTTAAATACTCATTTGAGTGTACAAAATCCACAATTACTTCATACTCTTTCAATTTCTTATGACTAAAATTATTGTAAAAATACTCAATCCAATCAATTACTAGCTCATGTTTTTCTGGGTTTAAACACATGTATTTCATTAATATCCATAAATGTGTATTAAAATTTGAGTCTTTTTTTGTTTCCTCATCTGCTTCATTAAATGCTTCTTCAAAACATTCAAATGCTCCATTATAATCACTTTTTTCTGAAAGTAAAAAAGATTTTTCTAAAATTACATGATACAGAAATTCTTTATACTCCGTTTTCTGTAACACTTTTGCTTGTGAAATATGTTGCTCAGCCTGAATTATTAATTTATATGCCTCTTCAATGTAAATTTCCCAGTTTACATCATCTTTTTCTTTATAATTCGCCGCCCAAGCATAATATATTGCTCCATTATATAAATCGAAAACATTTTGGGATTCTCCAAATTTATTAATATATTTATTTTGAATATTTTTTGCTTCTTCATATTTCCCTAAATTAAATAAAAGTTCCGCCTTTTGCTTTTCCCAAAATCCTCTAATTTCTAAATCCGATACCCTTCTAAATAAATGTTCACTTTCTTCTAAAAAAGACATAGCATCTTTATATCTCTCTGCGTTTTTAAATTTTTTCAATATTCTAAAAAATTCTTTTGCCATAATGCGCTCTGAATCAACTGTATATTTCTCACTTTTATCACAGCATTTCAAATTAGAATGCAATAAATAGGTCAAACAATCATTTTGATTTTCAAGCATAAAAATTTGAGTTAAGAACCTTTTATCTTCCATAGTATAGAAACTGATATTTTTTCGGAAAATCTCTCTCATGTTTTTTTCAGTTTCATTTTTATCATATATTTTAGCTTCATGAACAAAATATAATAAATATACAGCTGCTAATATACCTGTTATTCTTTTAACACAATTCCATTCATTACCCACTTTACCTGATTTCCATATAGTATCCAATAAACCATTTAACCCCATAGTTGCTTCAATGCTATATGTACGTAAAAATAGCAAAAATAAATCAACTGCCTTGTCAAGTGTTTTTTCTTCTAATTGTGTATCTGTACTATAATACGAAAGTATTTTTCTTAATTCATATATATTATCTTTGCTCTTTATTCTTTCTTCATCGTTTTTGTTGCCAATAAAATGATTTACTATAATATCCAAATTATTATATTCAACCCCTGAATAGTCATATAGAAAATATTCAAGCTTATCTAAAAGAACCGCATCACTAATTACCAAACAATTTCTTTCCATATTCGTAAAAAACCTTTCTAAAATTTTTCTCTAAAATATTATCAGCATTAAAAACCACCCATATTATACTCGAAAACTAAGACTCTTTCAATTAACTATCAAATAAATTACTTTTCTCAGACAGTTCAATACATGCCATCCTTTTATGTTCCCTGTTCCTGCGTTTGCTCTCGTTTGACTTCTCCCTCTGTATCTTCTTAGCACAAACGGGACAATACTTCGATATGCCAGAGCCGGGGATGTATTCCACACCACACACCGTACAATTCTTAGGCGGTAATGCCGTCCACCGCTTTGTGGGTGTGATATGTAATTCACCGACAAAGCCGATGAATTTATAGTAAATCTTGATTTCCTGTCTAACCGTTCCGTCTGATGACTTCTCACGCTCCGAAACAAGTATCTTGTCTATCAAGGCGTTTACAACCGTTGCG
>CAJUHL010000130.1 GCA_910586425.1 uncultured Bacilli bacterium | reverse complement strand
TAAATCAAATAAGTTGAAGCATATCAATGTGGAATTAGAGATGGATGAACTTGATCTGACGGCGGCAGAGAGTAAAGTAACCTACGAGGTAATCAAGGATTATGTTCTAAAGCAAAGTGGATTGAAAGTCAGCAACTTGTATATTGCACAGATAAAGCAGAAATGTGGGATTATTGAGAGGACAAATTATAACCTGCCAAAATCGGAAAATTCCAGACAGCCACAGTGTCCAGCTGAAAAAGAACAGGCGATTGTGGCTGCGTTGAAGCATTTTGGGATTGTGTAAAGATAAAATCTGTTGCACATTAAGATTTTGATTACACGAGGTTAAGTAGTATAACATATTGGCATAATGATGAGTGGAATGGATTTACAGATTTACTTGCAAACTTAAAAATATGTGGCAGTTCTGGATATTGACAATCTTTCAGAACCGCCGAGTTGCGATATCACAGAAAATCATACTGTTAATGATTCCGATAAGAATCTTACGGATTCGTGCATTGATAGTAAAGAGATTGCATGATATGATTAAACGTGAAAAATGTGTCCAAATTCTACGCTTTGAACAAACTTTCAAGTATGGAATTTGGACGAATATATGGTGTGTTGGAAAACGATAGGAGAAAGATTTGGAATGCAGAATACAAACATAGATACAGAAGAAATTGTAGAAAATGGTGGATATATTTCAAAACTGTTTTTAAATAATGGAAAAGAAATAGATATAAATAAAAACGATATTGTTATATTTGTAGGACCAAACAATGCGGGAAAAAGTCAAGCTTTAAACGATATTTATGAAATATGTGAGACTAAAAAGCCTTCGATAGTTGTTAAAGATATTAAGATTGTTAAACATGCAGGGGATATTAAAATGTTTTTAGAGAATATTTCTACAGTTAATGATCATGGAACATATAAAAATTATGAGGGGTTAGGATATAGTTTTGCGAGTCATTCAATATCGGGGTATTCAAGGGATAAATATTATGGTAGTGCACGTTCGTTATTTGTTGCATATTTAAATACTTTGAATCGATTGACAATGAGTAATCCAGCCAATTTGATATCACGTAAGGCTGCAAAAAAGAATCCGATTCATTATGTGGCATTTGATAGAACATACAGAGAATGGTTAAGCGAAAATTTTAAGCAGGCTTTTAGCAAAGAATTAATGCCACATACATTAAACGGTTCCAACATTCCATTATGTATAGGTGATGCTGTTAAGTTTGATAAAGATTTTATTGATGAACAAGAAAGAATGGAGGAATATGCAGCAATTTTAGATACATACAAACAAGTACAGGAACAGGGCGACGGAATAAAAAGTTTTACGGGTATATTACTTTATTTAATGTTGGATTATTATTGTACATTTTTAATCGATGAGCCGGAATCATTTTTGCATCCACCACAGGCAAATATCATGGGACGTATAATTGGGAAAACATTACGAGAAAATCAACAAGCATTTATTTCAACACATAGTGAAGAAATAATTAAAGGCTTATTAGATGTTTGTCCTGAAAGAGTAAAAATTGTTAGAATTACACGAGAAGAAGATGTAAATGAGTTTTCGGTTTTGGAAAATGAGAAATTTAATGAAGTTTGGAATGATCCACTTTTAAAATATTCGAATATTATGACGAGCCTATTCCACAAAAACGTAATATTGTGTGAAAGCGATTCAGATTGTAAGTTCTACTCAATTATTGAAAATTACATAAAGCAATTAGAAGGAAAATATTCAGAAACATTGTTCATTCATTGCGGAGGAAAACACCGAATGGCTAAAACGGCGACGGCATTAAAAGCATTGAATGTGAATGTAAAACTTGTTCCGGATATAGATGTAATGAATGATGAGAAAGTATTTAAAGGAATAGTAGAAGCGTTTGGTGTGGAATGGACATCTATTCAGAAAGATTATAATACGGTGGTTTCTAATTTGCATAGTCCTAAAGAAGAAATTAAGAGAAATGATGCCAAGACAAACATAAATAGAGTGTTGGATAGTTCCACAAATAAGGTTTTATCAAAAGGCGAAATTAAAAGTATTCGTGAAGCAATTGCCACTATTTCAAAGTGGGATAATATAAAAAAAGCAGGGTGTGCATCGTTGCCAGCAGGAAATGCTACGGTTTCATTTAAAAAGATGGATGGTATTTTAAGAACTGTTGGAATCTACATGGTTTCGGTGGGTGAACTTGAATGTTTTGTAAAAGAAGTAGGAGGTCATGGACCAGAATGGGCAAATACTGTGCTGGAAACATATCCTGATTTAGATAATGAGGTTTATGATGAAGTAAAAAAATTTGTAAAGCAATTTAGCTCATAGAAAAATAAAAAACGTGTTTGTAGCATTGAGTGCAAATAAAGTGATTTTTCTGGTATTAGGAAAATCGAGAAACTTTGGGGAGGAATAAAGTGAATAACCAGAATAATATAAATCAAAAATCACACATGATTATTTACACTACAGAAGATGGTCTGACTAAGATTGAAACAACCTTTGATGAAGATACGGTCTGGTTATCTATTGATCAAATGGCTGAATTATTTCAGAGAGATAAATCGACGATTTCCAGACATATAAAAAATATTTATTCAGAGGGTGAACTTGTTCGAGAGGGAACTGTTGCATTTTTTGCAACAGTTCAAATGGAAGGTGACAGACAGGTTGCAAGAGAGATTTGTTATTATAATTTGGATGTCATTATTTCTGTGGGCTATCGTGTGAAATCCAAACGTGGTACGCAGTTCAGAATTTGGGCAACTAATATACTGAAAGAATATATGCGTAAAGGTTTTGCACTGGATGATGAACGATTAAAAAATCTGGGTGGCGGTGGTTACTTTAAAGAATTACTTGAACGGATCAGAGACATTCGTGCTTCTGAAAAGGTGTTTTACAGACAAATTCTTGAGATTTACGCTACTAGCATTGATTATGATCCCAAAGCAGAAATATCCATTCTCTTTTTTAAAAAAGTGCAGAATAAAATTCATTATGCTATTCATGGTCAAACGGCTGCAGAGGTTATTTACACAAGAGCAGATGCTGAAAAGGAGTTTATGGGTCTTACAACATTTGTCGGAAATCAGCCAACATTGAAAGAGGCTGTTGTTGCGAAAAATTACCTGAATGAAAAAGAACTTCGTGCTATGGGACAACTTGTTTCTGGATATTTAGATTTTGCAGAACGTCAGGCAGAACGTGAACAGGCAATGACCATGAAAGATTGGGCGGAACATTTAGATCGTATTCTTACAATGACAGGAGAGCAG
>CAJUHL010000129.1 GCA_910586425.1 uncultured Bacilli bacterium | reverse complement strand
ACCTAGTATACCATTACTAAAGTTTTTTGTGTCTATATATCTATACTAACACCAAAGTATGTGATGCACTTAAAAATAAAGTTGATAAAATAATAAGTTGAAAATAAAAACTGAGTTATTCTCAGTTCCTACCATTCGTGATACCACGAACCCCAAGCAAACTAAATTGCTTTTACATACTAAATATAGTAAATAAAAGAGTATTTGTCAATGGTAGTGAACAAAGAAATGACTGAAATATGCTAGAATATTAGCATTTTATAATTTTAGTTGAAAATGGAGGTGCAATGATGAATATTAAAGTAAAAAATAAAATAAATAAAAGCAATCATTCAACTGTAGTTATGCCAAAAATATTTGAGAATATTAAATGTGATTTTGGCGATTTTAAAATGATATTCAACTATACAAATGATATTTTTGAAGTTCTTATTACATCAACAATACTAACTAATGATCATATTCAAGAAATATATTGGAATTTTTATTCTTATTTAAATGTTTTGCTTGGATATTTTCCTATAATTGAGGAAAACTCTTTTATGTCTAAGGAAACATTGAATAACATTGCAGATCAATATAAAACAAAAGAATGTTATGTTAGAGCAAGTGAACAATATATAAAGATTATTGATGAATTAACGTTTAAAAAATCATTTAATGAATTTAGAAAAATATATCAAAAAGCAAGTTTCACAATTTCTATGTTTAATATATCTATGATGGATAGTACTCATTATCCGGAAATTGCGGTAATTTATTTATTACAATCATTGGATGGATTATATGAGGAAATATTTAGTAATAAAACAAATAAACAAAAAATAAAAAATCAAAAACTATATTATATTAAGGATATTTTAGATGGCTCGGATATTGAAAATATAAGTACAGAAGAATATGAAAATATTAAAGGATATATGGGAAAAATAGGAGATATTACTTATATAGATAAATTAAGATTTTTAATTAACTTAACTAAGTTTGACGTATTTGAATATGAAAAAAAATTACCAATTAAAGATAAAAATTCATTTGAAAATTTGCTAAATAAATTTGTACATACTAGAAATAAATTTTCACATTCTATTCAGAAAAATGATACTTTAACTGGGACAGAATCAGCAGTATATATTTTCAAACTTATAATGTTATATAGATTATTACTTCTTGAAAAAATAGGTATTTCACATTTAATAAATGAGGATGATTTTAAAGAAAATTTAAAAGAATTGAATAAATATATTGTGGATACTTTAAAAAAACATAATCAATAATAGGATTGGAATCTCCCATAATAGAAAACTTTGCGGGAGTAAGTTTTCAGTGCTGGCTAGGACAATATAGATATAAAAATAAGCACAATCTATTATTTAGAAAGTGCTTATTTTTTACATATATTTTTCAATTTTCAGTGGATTATCATTTACTATTTTGAGATTATATTTAATTTTTAAAATTTGCTTAATTGGAGGTATCAAGCTTTCAATATCGCAATTCACATTAAATATATCGATTGCAGAATTAATATGATTATACAATGGACAATCAGATAGACAATCTCTGCTATATCCATTTGCTAGATAAAATGCTATAGTGTCTGGAATAACATAATTAATCATATATTCATTGTAATTGTCATAAAAAGGTAGGAGTATCTCTTCAAATTCTTTGTCAGTTATATCTTCTTTACCTTTTATCATATTGTATCTCCATAGATAAGTTCTTTTAAAACTACTTCTTCGGCAATGTTTTTATAGTTGTTCATTTTTTGTGCCCATAACATTTGATTAGTTGCTTTCAATTCTTCAGTAATAGAATCATCTAGTCTAACAAGTTTATCAATTAGATAATTAATTTTATCTTCCGCTTCAATACTTACTGAAAAAAGATGATCGAATAATTTGTCTTGCATCAATAATTGTTGATATAAGGCAGATTTATTCTTTTTTAGATAGTCCAATCTCATTAATCCATATTTGTTTAGATTTTCTTCTTTTCTTGGTTTTAAAATAAGGTTTGGTAATAAATAATCACCACATTTAGTATAAGTTATTTCCATAATATTTTTCCTTTCGATTTTAGGAAGAATATAAGTAGTAGTATTATCTCTTTTAGGTACCCAAATAGGTACTCAAACTATAAAACTTAATAATATATTTTAATTTTTATTAACCTAAAATGATTTAAAAATTGCTTAAAATATAAGAAACTAATTAGCAATAATTAATTTTATATGTAATAAATTTTAGCTTCCTGAAGGAGCCTTATGGCTCCATTTTTGTGTATTTCAGTTTATAATAATTTATTATACAATTACTAAAATTTAAAGAAGTTTATATTAGTTTATAAAAAGTCTATAATTTTTGGTAGTTGAAATAAAATGAATTAAACTAATTTACCACATTCAATTGACTTGTGTGGTAAATTAGTTTAAAATTGTGTATCGAGAGGTGATTCGATTGATATTACTTTATAAAGAACTTATTAAGCAATATAAAAGCGATTATGAAATAAAACAATTAATTAAAGAAGGTAAAATATTTAAAATTGAAAGGGGAATTTATAGTGATAATAACAATGTAAATTATTTAGAAGTATTAACTAAAAAATATCCTAATGCAATTTTTACATTAGATAGTGCATTTTATTATCATAATTTGACAGATGTTATTCCCGAAAAGGAATGTCTTGCATTAAAAAGGAATAGTACCAAAATTAGTGATGATAGAGTTAAAGCCGTATACTATCAAGATAACCTTTTCGAAATTGGTAAATCTACTTTAAAAATAAATGGTGTCGATATTCAAATATATGATAAAGAGAGAATGTTAATAGAACTAATAAGGAATAGAAAAACACTAGGATTTGATTATTATAAAGAAATTATCGGAAACTATAGAGAAATAAAAGATTCTTTAAATACTAAAAAAATTGCTGAATATATAAGTAAATTTGCAATAGAAAATTATTTATATGATGTTATTATGAAAGAGGTGTTCTAATGAACTTAAACTCAATATTTAATGATTATATAAATAATGGTTATTCTAATGCAAATGCTATATCAAAAACTTGTCAAGATATTATATTATTAAAAATAAACAGCAAAGGTTTAAGCAAAAATGTAACAATTAAAGGCGGGGTAGTAATGATGGCTATTTCAAAAGATGAAAGAAGAGCCACACAAGATTTAGATATTGATTTTATACGATATTCGTTAGATGATACGGCTATATCAGCCTTTATAGAAAAGTTAAATGATAAAGATATTAATGGTGTTAGTATAGATATATAGACACAAAAAACTTTAGTAATGGTATACTAGG
>CAJUHL010000128.1:1518-3330 GCA_910586425.1 uncultured Bacilli bacterium | reverse complement strand
ACCAACATATCGAGGTGGAGCTTCAGATGGACGAGCTTGATTTGACGGCTGCGGAGAGTAAAGCTACCTATGAGGAAATCAAGGATTATGTGTTGGAGTATACGGGATTGAAAGTCAGCAGTTTATATATAGCACAGGTAAAGGAGAAATGTGGTATTATTGAGAGGGCAAATTATAATCTGCCAAAATCGGAAAATTCTAGACAGCCAAAATGCCCACCAGAGAAAGAAAAGGCTATAAGGGATGCGTTGGAGCATTTTCGTATGATTTGATTGTATCAATGGTAGGATGCTTTTTTATAGTTTTGTATCCTTGGATATTATCGTTAATTTAATATATAGTGAAGCTAAGAAAGAAGCATTTTATTACATAGCTTTGTGAAACTAAAAAATCAGCTTACAGCAGGCAGATATACGAATTGTGTTAATGAGTTTCAAAATTACGAAAACATCCATTAAAAATTTGTGGTGGTGCAAAGAACATCAAGAGATATAATTTTAGTACTCAGAGAAGCATCGGCAATGTTCTGCTTATTGTATTTGAGGACGAGCATGATACGGTGGACTTTCCAATACATAACTTTTCGATGTATGAATAAATAAATGACAATTATAAATAAAAAATGATGGAGGAATGTGTATGATATGTCCGTATTGTGGAATTGGAATTAGTGCTAATTGGGACGAATGGGATGAGGATTGTTATCCTGTCCCAAGTAAAGAGGATGATTATGATGAAGGCTATAACATAGTGTCAGGATTTTGTCCAGATTGCCAACGGTTTATTGTGAGATTACAGCATGGAAATGGATATACGGACAGTCAATATGGTGCGGAATTGCAAGAAATAGATAATGAAGTTTTGATTTATCCCAAATTTCCTATAAATAAACAGATTAATACATATGTTCCCAAAAGGTATGAAACCTTATTCCAAGAAGCTTTGCAAGTTAATAGTATAAGTCCAAGAGCGAGTGCTACACTGAGTAGATATTTATTACAAAATATTCTTCATGAAGAATTGAAAATCAAGAAAAGAAATTTAGCGGATGAAATAAGCGAGTTAGAAAAAATGCAAAGTATTCCATCAACTTTGATTGCAATGTTACAGGTTTTTAGAAAGGTTGCAAATTTTGGGGCACATCCTAAAAAGAGTACAAATAGTAAAGAAATTATTGATGTAGAAAAGGGAGAAGCAGATGTAATGTTGGAATTGATAGAGGAATTATTTGATTATATTTTTATAAAGCCTAAAAGACAGGAAGAAATCTTAAAGAAGATTTCTGAAAAATATGGAATTGAACCTTATCAAAGTTAAGGACAAAAAGATGATCAAAATATGAAGAGAGTTGAATATTAAAAGAAAAAGTGCAAGTTGGGATACTTTAGAAATATTTCATTACGAATGAGAATGGGGGCAGAGTATGTTAATCGATAGTGTTGTAGAATTTTGTGATATGGAATATAAAAATGAAGAATGTATTCAATGCAATTCAAAAATAGCATGTGACGAAAATTGTGATGGATGTAAACAATGTCTTGATGACATTCATTATCATCATAACAAATTTAGAGATTTTTATGATTGTGAAAAATTATTAGATTATTATGTGTGCAGATATTCTTATAAGTATTGTTCAGAAATGATTTATGCTCTTAGTGAACGAGATTTATCAGATTATCCATATTTTCACATTTTGTCGCTTGGATGTGGTGCAGCCCCAGATTTGATGGCATTTGAGTATATGGAATATGAACAAAAAATATCATATTGTGGATTGGATTTAAATCCGTATTGGGAAAAAATACATAA
>CAJUHL010000128.1:0-1418 GCA_910586425.1 uncultured Bacilli bacterium | reverse complement strand
ACCTTATATCCTTTTTTTATGATACTATAGGAGAAAATGGATTAAAGAAATGGTTTAGGCAGCTAGCAAATAATATTGTTAAATATAAGCCACAGAAATCCCCAATGCTAATAATAAATGATGCAGATAGTGTATATACTGGTAGAGATGCTTTTCCTATATTTGTAGACGAGATTAAAAAAGTAGGATTAAATGTTATTGATGAAACAAGAAGATGGTTCAAAAATCATAATTATTATGAAGATTCCGAGCAATATGAAACAAAAAGAAATATTTTTTATATTCCTGAGAATTTTATAGAAGATTATTGTGTTGCAATAACTTGTGAAAGTGCTCAACTTATTTTGGAGGTATACTGATGATAATAAGTGCAAGTAGAAGAACAGACATTCCGTCATATTATTCAGAATGGTTTTTTAATAGGATAAAAGAAGGCTATGTTTTAGTGAGGAATCCCATGAATGCTCATCAAATAAGTAAAATAAGCTTGTTGCCAGAAGTTGTCGATGGAATTGTATTTTGGACTAAAAATCCTACTCCAATGTTAAACAAATTGGACAAACTTGAGAAGTATAATTATTATTTTCAGTTTACTTTAACTGCATATGGACCAGATGTTGAGAAAAATATACCATCAAAAAATAAAATCATTATACCTACATTTCAACGATTGTCAAAGGAGATTGGGAAAGAAAAGGTGGTTTGGAGATATGACCCGATATTTTTTAGTAACACTTACACAATAGATTACCATTGTAAATATTTTGAAATATTAGCTTCAAAACTTGCACAATATACCGAAAAATGTACAATTAGCTTTGTTGATTTGTATAGAAATACAGAACGTAATGTGAAGCCATTAAATATTCAGATGATTACTGTAGAACAGCAGACGGAATTGTTGGAAAGGCTTGTTGAAATAGCAAAAAAATATAGTATATATATAGATACTTGTGCAGAAGATTATGATTTTAGGAAGTTAGGAGTTTTGTCTGCTCATTGTATTGACAAGGAACGCTTTGAAAGAATAGGAAAATACAAATTAGATATTGGAAAAGATAAAAATCAGAGAGAAGAGTGCGGATGTATTGAAAGTATTGATATTGGAGCTTATAATACATGTAAAAATTGTTGTCTATATTGTTACGCAAATTACAGTAATACGAGCGTAAATAATAATTTTGCAAAGCATAATTCTAAATCACCATTATTATCTGGGGAAAAACAAGAAAAGGATGTAATTAAAGAAAGAAATGTAAAATCATTTGTCAATGGGCAAATGTCGTTGTTTGATTATGGAGAGAATAGATTTGAGATATGATTTTCAGATATAAATTTTATTAGACTGTTAATTTTTGAATGGTAGAAGTATATTTGGAAATCGTAAAATTTAATACTAAAAATAAGGTGGAGCTGAA
>CAJUHL010000127.1 GCA_910586425.1 uncultured Bacilli bacterium | reverse complement strand
CAGATAAGGATAAATTTTTTGACCTATACATAGGTTCTTTTGATTGAGTATCAGCTTTCCATATGTTATAATGAACTCGTGTAATTGAAAAGAAAGTAGGATGCGATTTTCCGATGGATGCCCTCTAGTCTAACGAAAGAGGGTGATGCCCTATGAGTATAATGGAAGTTCTTACATTATTACTTGTATTGTTTGCGGCTCTGTCTTACATAGACAATCATAAAAAGAAATAAGCATCCCTACCGCCCAAGTTTGGATGCTTATTTCTTATAATCATTTTTACTGAGGGCAATCGGAGATTCAATTCCGATCACTTCTAAGTAGATTATACATGAGAGCTGCTTGATTTTCAAGTGGCTCTTTATATTATTTATCAGAAATATATTGAAAGACGGGATTGTGGCTGATACAATCCGATGCTCGCTATTTTTGTGGACACTATCACAGGACAATTTTTCTGCACATCCTACGTCGTGTCTTTACTTTCCGAGAAAGAAAATAATTGAACCTGTCGGTTGTGAGAAGATCAACATATATAATCCCAATCGTATCGTCTTAAACACATACTTAATTTTTATCCTTATCTAGTTTCATTCTTGTTTGAAATTATGACAATGGGAGATTTGGGATATTTATTGTCCTGCCTTATCTATGATGTACGGAATGATATATCCAAAAAATTAGGACTGAATATTTCTTGCGATACGAACAGGCAATTGATATACAAGTACATCTATACATTAAAAGATTTACGAAATGCGATTGCACATAACGCAGTAGTTTTTGATACCAGATTTAGAAATATTGACCCAACTAATGCGATGAAGCAATGTTTGAAACTTGATATTGGACTGCCATATGTAAATTTTAAAAGCATTGGGGATTATATAATCCTTATGTGTTATTATATGAAACTTTTGAAGACATCAAAGACAGAAATAAAAGCTTTTATTAGAGAATTTGAAAAAATAACAGACAATTATAGGCAAGCTGTTAATAAGAATGTTGTAGCCATCGTAATTCATCCAGATTTGGCAACAAGAATGAAAATTTTGAAAAATTTTTTTGCAAAACTTGCATTTTTTTCATATTTGTTGTATAGTATAAGTATTAATTGGGGTATACATTTGCGGATGTATACTTGAGAGAGCCGGATTATTCCGGCTCTCTTATGCTATAAGCATATTATATACTTAAAGCGAATGGCTGGTATAAAAATCAAAACACCTACAACTTTTGAACTTTTGAACATCTCATGACTAAAGTCGCGAGATGTTCAATATGAACTATATATAGAAGAATACAAAAAGGGGTCCTAAATCCATGAAAAAACTTTCTACTTATTTTACTAAGAATTTTCATGTGTGTATCGTTAATTTCATACTCGAATATCAGTTCTTTTGAGGATAACCATACCAAATCCAAAAGCACAGAACAGGCAAATACCGATAAGCCAATATCTTACCAAATGTGGAAAATGTCTTTTATGCAATAACCATTCCAAAATACCAAAAAAGACACTAAACACAATTATTAAAATTATTGAATCTCAAAATACTACCATTACTCAATTGGTTTTCTACATTTGGACAAATCTATTATTATTGTTAAAACAAAAAGGAACTATGTCAGAATTTATATAGACAAGATAGAGTTCCATGTAATTGAGCTTCCAAAGCTTTTCCCAGAGCTGAAAGAAAACGATAACAATAGACTATTGCAGAATTTTATCAAACTCGACCGAAAGGAGACTTACCTTGTCCGAAAAATACTTAATATATTTAAGAAAAAGTCGCGCTGACCATGAACTGGAAGCCCGTGGCGAATCTGAAACCCTTGCCAGGCATGAAAAGCTTCTGACTGACTATGCTGTAAAGAACCATTTGAATATTTCCAAAATATATAAGGAAATCGTCTCTGGCGAAAGCATTGCCGCCCGACCAGAAATTCAAAAACTTCTTCAGGACGTGGAAACCGGAGAATACGCCGGAGTATTAGTTGTAGAAGTCGAACGTTTAGCCCGTGGTGATACTATGGACCAAGGTTACATATCCTCTGTCTTTAAATATAGTGATACAAAGATTATTACTCCTTCAAAAATCTATGACCCAAACAACGAATTTGATGAAGAATACTTTGAATTTGGTTTATTTATGTCTCGTCGTGAATATAAAACCATCAATCGGCGTATCCAGCGCGGTCGTATTGCTTCTGTCAATGAGGGTAAATATATCGCCAGCACTGCTCCATACGGCTACCGTAGAATAAAAATTGCTGAAGATAAAGGCTATACATTGGAAATATGCAAAGAGGAATCTAACGTTATCCGCCTCATTTTTGATTTATACACAAACGGAAAACATCTTCCAGACAATACTATAAAACAAATGGGAATGTCCTTAATTGCAAAAGAACTTGATTCTATGGGAATAAAACCCCGTATCGCGAAAACATGGTCCCCTTCCAGCATAAAAGATATTCTTACCAATCCAGTCTATATAGGTAAGATTCGCTGGAGCAAAGATAAAACTATCAAAAAAGCTGGTTCAGCCAAGGAATACCGTAGAAAAAATAATAACTTTATACTTGTTGATGGTCTTCATGAGGCAATTGTAGAAGAATCTGTTTTTAAAAAAGCTGCTGCCATTTTAAAAGCAAACACACATGTCTCCTTACAGAAAAACACCGTTTTGCAAAATCCACTTACTGGTCTTGTTTACTGCCAGAAATGCGGTACACTTATGACTCGTGCTGCTTCTAATACAAAAATAAACTATCCAGTATTAAAATGCCCTAACCGATATTGCGACAATATATCTGCTCCTCTTAAACTGATTGAAGAACATGTTCTGCTTTCTTTGAAGGAATGGGCTGATTCAAATGAATTAGACTGGACAGTACATAATAAAACCATGAAAATCAGTGACAGTCTTTCTTTTAAACAAAATCATCTGAAAACTCTTCAGGCCAATCTTGATTCGTTGAACAAACAATTAGATAAAACATATACCCTGCTTGAACGTGAAATATACACTGTAGAAATTTTTCAAAAGCGAAGCCAGCAGCTTAATGATGAAATTTCCACTACTCAAAAAGCTCTTAAAGAAGCCCAAAATGACTATGAAAAAACCTTCTCTGAGCAAAGTTTAATAAAATCTTTTTTGCCAAGAGTATATAATATTATTGAAGTCTATCAGGAACTGGACAATGCCTCTGCAAAAAATTCATTGTTAAAGGAAGTCATAGAAAAAATAGAATATTTAAAGACAACTGCAAATAAAAAAAATCAAGGGCATAAAGCAAACTTTAATCTTACCCTTTTTCCAAAAATAAAAAATCTATAGATTGTAAATACAAAAGGAGACTGTTTCAAGTTTTGTGTAAACTCAAAAACTGACATAAGACATATTAATTG
>CAJUHL010000126.1 GCA_910586425.1 uncultured Bacilli bacterium | reverse complement strand
TAGAGGGGTACGTTTTATCAGGGTTCAAAAAAATCCAAAAGTTGTAAACTGGTGCACTAAATATATTTCTTTTGAAAATTATCTTAGGGTATCCAGTAGACTTTTCAAAATCCCATCCATTATGTTTACATCTCACATAAAAATTATTATATATAATATGTTCAGTATGTATATTTAGCCTGATGCCAATTTCATATGTCCTCCCTTTGCAATGTCTTACATCGAAATAGACATTTTCATCAAACGGAAGACCAATGGAATTCCTGATATTACCCATTACTTTTTTATTAATTGTGTCCAATACATCTTCCTTTAAATGAGACACACATTGCTTTCTTTTTATAATTTCAAAGCATGAAACCATATCTTCATATGGCATATCGTCAATACATTTTAATATATCTTTTTTTGAACTGTTTTCAATAATCTTTTGCCAGAACCAGTCTAATTTTTCTATCCTTGCCTTATAATCAAGAACTTTTTGTCTTGTTAGTTCATTCTTTATCTTTGCAATTGTTGTGGCATATAAGTCTCTTTTAACATATGTTTTAGAATAACAAATGCCATCATGGTACAAGTATGTAAATTTGGGGATAATACTTGCGTCAGTTTTACACATATATTCTTTAACATTGACTTCCACGACAGAATTTCCAAGAGCATCCCACTTACAAAAATAATCATCCCCTGTTTTCCTATTAGAAAAGAAAATCTCAAAATAAATTGCTTTGCCAGACGATGTATATATCGTGATATCTGGTTTATATTTACCAAAAGAGGTATCCCATGCTTTCTCAATATCTATAGAATCAACTTCAAACAAATCATCATCTAAATAAAATTTACTTCCCTTTTCAAACAACCAATTTTTACAGAAGAAATGTAATTGACTTTCTTTTGTACATTTTCCTGTAACATGATAATAATGCGATTGCTCCTTGGTACTATCTAACGCCCTCGGTTTTACAATTCCACCACAACACGGACAATAATACTCTTCGTCTTGCTTTGCTCTTTTTATATGAATAAGATTGGCAAATTCATCGTTACTATCATAAGCAACGATCAGTTGCGGCAAATATTCAAAAACATTCATATAATTCCTCCTCGTATAATAAGTTTTTATAGTTATTACTTCTCTATCACATCAATGAAATTTCTATTTAATCCACAAAATGTATAGGAACTTTATCAATTCCGTTTATATGTGCTATTTTTACACTGCTAAATCCATCAACTAAATTAAAATTTTTATCCAGGATAATAGGAGATTCAAATTCACCATTTCTTAAATAATAGTTCATTTTACGATTCCATTTGGTACTTCCATTTTAGACTGTTTATATCTTAAAGGAACTTTGATATCATCTGTATAAACCCAATATTCACATCCACGTTCATATATACCAAATAATTTCTTTATAACTCTAATGATCTCTTTCGTTTGTATCCTCCATAGTTTCCACAGTATAACCCAGCCATTTTAAAAGCTGTGTTGTATTTTTAATACAATCTTCATGAATATATTCTCCAAAATCATTTTCAATATATCTTTCACCATCATATATTCCTTCTTTGCAAATAGAGCAGTAGTGATATGCCTTTGGAGGTATAAAATTTGGACAAGCTGCCAAACAAGACGTGTGCTTACAAATCATGCACAATTATGCAACACCTCCTGATTCATACCTCTCCAATCGTTCATGAACAAACCCATCATTTGTTGTATAGTAAATATCTCGAATTCCCAAATCATGAATAGCAGCCATACAGGAGAGACACGGATGGGCTAATCCATAAGGCTGATCCTTCCTGATGCGATATATGTACAATTTAACCTTGGAAAAGTTAATATCCAGATGTTTAATTGAGTTTATACAGTTAATCTCAGCATGCAATTTAGGTAGTAGCCCATCTGATCTCTTCCGAAACTTGTTATACTTTTTCTGCATTGGATGCGTTTTATTACAGTTACATCCAATGCCAATAACAGTTCCCTGATAAACAGCAACACATCCGATGTGAGTTTTATGAAAATCAGATATCAATGCGGCTTGTCTTGCTTTATCAAAAAATTTATAGTCTGTATTACAAATCATTCTGTCAATTCCTCGCTAATAACATTATTCCAATCCAATTTGACTTTACAATGTGGACAATTTTTAGATTCATTTTCTACATAAACCCCACAATTAGGACAATAGTAAGCCTTTCTGGTTATTTCGCATTCTTTAACTGGATAGGACTTATCTTTTATCAATGTTTCTTCTTCAAAAAATTCGTTTCCTTTGTCAAAGCATTTGCATGTATATTCGTATTTTTCAATATATTTATTGAAATAACCACTCATGAATGCATACTCGACAATATGTTGAATATTGTATTCAATAGTAGTTTTGTCGCCATTAATATACTGGCTATCAATAGACTGCTTGTCACCAATGTCGTTTCTGAATAATTCCATAGATACTAAATACTGTTTTTTATCTTTATCAAAAGAATAACTGCAGTCTACAGAATAACCTTCATATCCACATTCCTCTGGTAAATCAACTGTTAATGTAGTTTTCTTATTTCTACACTTAATCATTTCTCTTATTCCTTCCTTTTGGCAAATTGTAATTAGTTCCTGTATAGTTTCTATACTGGTTATCAAAATTCCATGCTGCTACAATTCTTGTAGCCATATTCCTTGATCCTGAATGTCCAGTATCATAATCTGAGGGTAATATCACACCTCCAAATGTTGAGTGGTCTACTTTATAACTTCCTGTTCTGTAATATGTTTCTGGCATATATATTTAATTTTCTCCTTTATTGCTTGTAAATTTTTGTTATCCACTGTAGTCGTCATAAGTTGAGACTCCTTTATTTTTGTAGTAATGCTATTAACAAAATATCTTTTTATTGTTATAATATTCTTGATGCATCACGTTGCCCATTAACAAAACCACAAACATACTGATATAATCAGGTACGGAAAGGACGTGGCATCATACTTATTACATCTTTAGGTATTACCCTCCAATCATGGTATTGTGCCATGAAAGGGGAGTATATGACTCAATTAATTTTTGTTGTGTCTCCTGTTGCGATTGTAAGTTTCTTTTCTTTTGCCAAGTATTGTGTTAAGCATTATGCGAGGTATAAAGAATTGAAATTTCTCAAGGACTCAGGAGCGAAACATGTCGTGATCGCAAAAGATCACATTTCATTCAAATGAAACAGCTTATAATGGAACGAAAAAGTCTTTATAAGAATTCCGTTTGAATGACCAACTGTTAACTTTGTTGCCAGTAGAGTTGTGCCCATTATCCAATCTACTGAGAAGTATGTACGTACATTTTATCTTGATTGGAGAAGATATCTCATTTGATATCTTCTCTATCTTTGTTAGGGCATGGCCCTGTTCTCCATTGAGGAGTTTTTCGCTGATCCGAAAAAC
>CAJUHL010000125.1 GCA_910586425.1 uncultured Bacilli bacterium | reverse complement strand
AGTATACCATTACTAAAGTTTTTTGTGTCTATATATCTATACTAACACCAAGTTTAACCAAAAATAAGGTTTCTTTAACACCAACAATTTCAAATGAAAACTCTACAATTAAAACATATGAGTACAAAGAACTTCAAGAAATTAAAGATACCAACTCAACTTATTTAAGCGAAATAATAAAAAAATGTAAAAGTATTGATAATAATAATTTAACTAATGGAAGTTTAATAAAAGTCGATAATATCGAATTAAAAATAGTGAATAAGGATGAAATTGCACAAATAAATTCAATGATGTCTGGAATATTTAAAGATAGTAGTATTTCAACTGTAAGTGATGGTCAAACCTTTAATATAGATGTAAATGCAATCAGTAATATTTTGTTAAAAGACTATAAATATAGTCTAAAAGGTACAATAAATGATAGTGAATTTTATATATCGATACCTATAAAAGCAGAAAATGAATTTGAAAATAATTATTCAATTTACGATTTAGAAATAGGAAAAGTAAATATTATAGGAATATATAGAACTAATGAATATGAATATAAGAATAATAGTACCTTTAATTATTTACAAGAAATTGGGGGAAATGAACAACTTATAGGTGATGAATTATTGAAATCGAACACTCCAAAAATAAATAACAAAACTGAACATAAAAAAGGTACAAATAATGCAATATATATTGATTTAATTGCAATAATTCAAGATTTAGATATTACTGGAGATGATAAAAATGAATAATGGTATAACTATTTATTCATATACAACTGAACGCTTAAACGAATTCAAAAAACAAAAACAGGATACAGATCTAATAGTCTCTACATTGGACATTGCACAACATAATAATAACAGTTTTTTAGCTTTAATCTCAGAAGAACATAAAGTGTATATTGACATAACCACTTTATATAGAAGTTCTAATGAAAATATGCTAGCTATCGAAAGTGTAATTTCGCAAATAAGAACGAAAAGCAATTGGCATATCATCATAAATTATAATTCACTCACAAGATTTAAAGAAGATTTTGGTCAATATATAGAAGAAGTAATTCCTATCCAAAATATATACAATAATACCACAGAATCATACTTTGATTTTAGCAGTTTAAGTAAAACACAAATAGATTTGTTAGAGAAAAATTTAAGTGATAAATTATATGGACATAAAGCATTTAAAGAAGAATTAATTAAGCAAATAAAAAATTATTCAATTTTATATAACCTTGGTGAAATAAAAATAATGTCTTTATTAATATGTGGTGATTCTGGTACAGGAAAGACAGAATTAGCAAGAATAATACACGAAACTTTTTTTAATGAATCTAATATAATAAAAATAAATTTAGGAAATTATAGGACTCATGGGGCAATAAATAGTTTAATAGGATCTCCTAAAGGCTATTATGGTAGTGAACGTGGAGGAGAATTATCAAATAAAATTAAAAATAGTGACTCTAAAGTTATTCTAATTGATGAATTTGAAAAAGCAGATGCTGATATTTTTAATTTTTTCTATGAATTATTAGAAGATGGAAAATTTACGGATTTAAATGAAAATGAATATGACCTTAATGGATATTTAATTATATTTACAACAAATCTAAAAGAGGAAAACTATAAAGATGTTATTCCTGCCCCATTATTATCTAGATTTACTATGAAAGCCTTATTTGAGCCAGTTGGATATGAAATAAAGAATAAATATGTTACAGAAAAGGCAAAAGATTTAGTAAATATATATAATGAGAAATATCATAAAAGAATTGATTATAAGAATGTACTAAAATTAATAGATCACAAGACAATTAACAATACTAAAAATTTTAGATATTTAAATAGAATTGTTCAAAATGCTCTTATTGCAATTACTGAAAAACAAGATTCCTAAATAATTAATATTGATTTTTAAGTATAAGTATTATAAAATTTAGTTATCAGTTGATTTAATCGACTTTTGACCTTAATTTTTCGCATACGTGTATCGTTAAGGCTCCATTGACGAATCTGTTCGAACTTTTCGGACATTGATATATAGAAATCAATCGAAAGATTGGTTTTTTTGTTGTTACAAAGAAATCATCCTAAAGGAAGGATGGTGTTATGATTAAATTTATCACACAAGAAATACCTTTTGAAAATTCTTTAAAGCAAAGATTAGAGTTTATCTGTCAGTTCTGTAAAACCAAACCAACATTTATTAATGGCAATATTAGAAAGATTGATAAATCTAATTTAAACTTTATAGAACCTCATAGAGTTATCATCAAAGGTGTTACATTTCTTGTATTTAATTATTCTACTGATATTTATATTAGAAATTTAACAAATAAGATACAAATATCAGAGTTAGAAAACTATTTGAACACTACGAACTAAACTTTCGCAGGATGGACATTTTAAGACAAAAAATCAATTATTAGATGAAAATAAAAAATTAAAAGAAGAAAATGAACATTTAAAGAGTATTAACTATCAAACTGAAACTATATACAACGATTTAAAAGAAAAAACTGATTATCTTATTTATCATTTAAATAAAATAATTAAAAAACTTCCAGTGTTTATACAGAATCTAATTGACAGATTATTTAATTATAATAACATTAATATAAAATTTTTTAAGCAACAATATGATCCTGAAATTATAAGAAAAAGAGAAAAAGTATCAAGCAAACTTAATTTATCTAATAAAAAAGAAATTGATAAAGCAACCAAACATTTAAATAATGAAATGGATGAAGCTGCTAAAGAATTTTATAATACAAAGAAAAATAAAGAAAAAGACGATGGCTTATCACTTTAAGCTATCATCATTGTTTATTACATTGTTTTACCTTGTCTATTTAGTCTATTTAGTTCACCATGTTTTTTATAAGTTTCAAATGCTGTTGAAATAAATTCTTCAGGTGTTATGCCATTTTTTAAATAATAATTGAAATCAAAATAATGAGATAAATTTTGAGTGTGCATTTCATTATTCCATGCCATTTGTTGACTCATTACAGGTAATTTTTGATAGTTATCATCATCTTGTATAAAATAGAATTCTTTAACAAATTCATATAAATCAGTATAACTCATACTTGCAAACTTAGATTTTAGATCTTCTAGTAATTCCTTATGTGTTCCTTTTTCACTTATTATATTATCACTGGAATTTCCATTTCTAATTTCATTTAGATGTGGATCTTTTTTGATATAATCATTATCAATATAATTATTTACTGATGTTGGTTCAACAGGTTTAATTTCTTTATCAATGTACATAGCTTCTCTTTTTTGTTGTAACATTTCTTTTTGAACCCTTCCATCAGTTATTAATGAATTATAAATAGCTTTTCCACTTTCTACTCTTGATTGGTCATTAAATGTTTTTGCATAATCAATAGGTTCTGGACTACTTGATTTTTCTATTTCCTCATTAACATAATTAGTAAATTGTGCTATTGCTTGTTTAACTATTTCTTCAAGCCCCTTTCTAACTGTTTCTACTGGATCAGCTTGAAATTCTTCTTTATGGTTTAATAAAAATTCCTCTAACTTATTTTTATCACTTTCTGACATTTTGTTAAAAAATTCTTCAATCTTCTTATAATCTTCTGTATCCATAATCAGACCTCCTACATCAATTATATCATGTATACTTTAAGATGTGAACTGATGGAATAAATATTCATTAGTTT
>CAJUHL010000124.1 GCA_910586425.1 uncultured Bacilli bacterium | reverse complement strand
TGTATTTAAGAGTATCAATATTTTTAAGGTTTACAACCTCACTTTTTTCGGTTGCATAAGTTATCCGTAACTCATTTCATTCAAACGGCTAACTTAAAAACTGGTACTAACAACAACCATGGGTGTATTTATGGAATATTGGGTTATCCTAATTTTGCTTTTAGACCTAAGACTAAAAAAGAAAACGCTTGGCAACTTTTGTCATAGCATTTTCTTTAATATAACAATTAGAAACAACGATTACCCAACCAAAGTTCTACGTATCTCTTTTTTATTGTATGGAACTTCTTCCATCTATATACATTAGATTCTTTTGTTTTATGCAAGTTTCCGATTTGAAAATTTTGTGTTTAGGAAAGTTCTAGTTTATGATAGAAACTATATATATTAAATAAAAAAGGATACCTTTCAAGTACCCTTATCCCATGAATTCCCCACCATTGTTATGAATGACTTGCCCTGTTACATAACTGGAATCATCTGACGCCAAAAATACAAAAGTAGGCGCTAATTCATAAGGCATAGCTCCTCTTGCCATTGCTGAATTACTTCCCAAAGAAGGTATTTTTTCTTTTACCCAACAGGCTGGTTGTAAAGGAGTCCAAAAGAAACCTGGGGCAATTGCATTGACTCGTATATTTTTAAGAGCTAGATTTCTCGCAAGTGCTCTTGTAAAACCAACAATCGCACCCTTTGTTGTCACATAATCAATCAGTTGTGGATCACCATAAAATGCTGTCACAGATGATACGTTGATAATAGAAGCCCCTTCCTTTAAATAAGGAAGAACTGCTTTTGTTAAATAAAACATTCCATATACATTTACCTTCATAGTCCAATCAAATTGTTCATCACTAATACAATCCAATGAATCTTGTTGATATTGTACACCCGCATTATTAACTAAAATATCAATTTGGCCAAAATTTTTTAAAGTTTCATCCACAATTTGTTGACTAAATTCTGGTTTTGATAAATCTCCTGGTAGCATCATACATTCTCCACCTAGTTTTTCCACAATATAAGTCTTGGTATCATCAGCATCCCTATGTTCATTATAATAAACAATCACAACTGTAGCGCCTTCCTTGGCAAAAGCAATCGAACAGGCCCTACCTAGTCCACTATCTCCACCTGTTACAATCGCAACTTTTCCTTTTAATTTTCCACTGCCTTGATAATTAGGATTGTCAAAAATAGGCAATGGATTCATCAAATATTCCACTCCTGGTTGTTCATCTTGTGATTGTTCAGGAGCCATGATTTGATATTCTTTACTAGCTACCCCAATAGAATCATAATAATTAAAATACTGATTGCCAAAATGATAGTCAAAATTCATAAACTCACCTCTAGTATAACATATGAGTTTATGACAATCCCGTTATTTATATCGCCCATACAAATCTACTTGGTAATAAACTTGATAACGTTTGGTCCCTTTGGTATCATATCCTCTTTCAAATGTATAGATTTTATGATAAATAGATTCTATTTGGTTAACTTCATAAGAAAGGTATACCTTTAAATATATTTTTTGCTTGTTGTTATCGATTTTAGAAACAACAATTCGGTGAAGAAGGGAAGAGATTATTTTATCTTGTATGTCTTTTTGTAAAATTCTTTCTTTTAAATATATTTCTAAAGATGGAAACGAAAATTTCTCTTCCATAGAACTCTCTTTTTCCATTATTTTTAATTCCTCTAGTTTTTGATTGAGTTGTTCTTTTTTAGAAATAAATTCTTCATTTGATATACTATCTTCCAATCTAAGATTTAATAATTTATCTTTTTTTTGATTTATTTTTTCAATTTCCTTTTGATAGTTTTCTTCTATTTGATTACTGCTTTTTCCATGCATATGATATTGTTCTATCAAAATATTGATTGCTTTATTCACATCAATTTTTAAAAATTCAATGATATCTTCCATGATAACTTGTAATTCCGATTCACGGATATTTGGTGTATCACAGGATTTTTTCCCTTCTTTTAAATAAGTAGCACATACCCAAGTGATATCATCATTTGCTTTTCTAAATTTTCTTCTATGAAAAACAGTATTATGTTCCTTACAATATAATTTTCCACTATAAGGATATGTATGATACTCTATTTTTTCATGATTTTGTTTTTGAAAAGATTTTTTTCTTATGGATAACCGTTCATTTGCTCTTTCCCATAAATCATTTTCCACAATTTTAGGAATTTTTTCGCGATCTTCATATTGAATCCAATCTTCCTTTTCAAAATATTGAACCTTTTTGGTCATATAATCAATGATTTCTGATTTTTTGCCACAGTAAAACCCTTTGTATTTTGGGTTTTCAATCATTCTAGAGATTGTAGATGTACACCATTTTTTTTGATTTCCTGTGGAAATTTTTTGTTCATTTAAACGTCTCACAATTTTAGAAAGAGAATATTGATCAATTGCATACCAAGCATAGATTTGCCTGACCTGCTCTGCTTCTTTTGGAATAATTTTCAAAATACCGTTTTCTTTTTGATAGCCATAAAGATGATCATTTCCTAAAATTTCTCCCCGTTCAATCGCCCTATGCATTCCAAATTTAACGCGTTCCGATAATCTTCTAATCTCATCTTGTGCCATAGAAGCCATAATTGTAAGTCTTAATTCGGCATCTGGTAAAGCTGTATTAATATTATCATTGACAAATAAAACTGCGACCCCATAGGATAAAAGTTCTCTTGTATATTTAATACTATCTAATGTATTTCTCGAAAATCTGGAAATCTCTTTGGTAACAATTAAATCAAACTTTCCTTTTCTTGCATCTTCTATCATCTGCATAAACTTTTCTCTTTTGACATCACTTGTCCCTGTGATACCATCATCTACATATCCGTCTACATAAGTCCAATTGGAATTTTGTTTAATATATTCTTCAAAATGTTCCATTTGATTTTGTAATGACTTTTTTTGTTCCATATGGTCCGTTGATACTCTCGCATAATCAGTAACACGTAAAGATATATTTGATAGGGAAATTCCCATGTTGAGTTGATTTCTTATGGTATATAAATCCATGGATATCACCCTTTGATTTGTTTGAGTAAATAGGATTGTGTCATCTGAAACATAGCATAGGATATTTTTTGATTTTCTAGTAGTTCTTTATTTAGAAAAAGCGAAATTTCCAATAATATATTTTGAATGAATTGATTTTTCTTTTGCATAAAACCCCTCAATTCAATTTATGAGAATTGAGGGGTAATCATACAACAAAAGTTATTTTATATTTCATATCAATCACTTTTGTTGGTTCATTTTGATATATGGATGTCTTTTATCCTGCACAGTTTGAAAAAAATCTATTGATAGTTTATATATATTGTTTTTTTAGCTAATCAATCTCCTTTTTTTATCGATAAAATATTTGAACAAAATAATTTACTCAACAAAATAATTTACTCAACAAAATAATTTTCTAAACCTACCAAATTTTCTTCTTTTATATCGAATTTATGAAAAGGAATATTTTCTACAATATATTTATCTAAATTTCCTTCTATCCAATCATTGAAAATATCATGTGGATCATCTACTATATAGTAATTTCCAATTAATGCATTACAGTGGGAACAATTATTTGATGTGCAATAACTATTTTGAGTTTTACTAAAGTTATTGTTGACTGTTTTATAGTTTTCTTTTAAATATTCATCAACGGGTGGTAATGCACCTAAACC
>CAJUHL010000123.1 GCA_910586425.1 uncultured Bacilli bacterium | reverse complement strand
TTGCCCAACGCCTACGGCGTTGCCTTTCCAAAAGGAACTGTCTGTCCGAAACACGTCTGGGGGACGTGCCCCGTCCAGCCAGCCCTTTTTGGAAACCACGATTTTCAGTCTGACAGTCCATGCTCATTCATGCTGTCAAAGTGAAAATATCTTCTTTAAATGCTTACTCAAGCGTGTGATTGACCCTAGTGTGCTTAATCACTCTATCTGCTATGATAATAACGCCAATAGAATTACTTGTCAAGAACTTTTTCTTGACTTTTTCAAAAATAATAAGTATGATAGGCTTATAAAGTGATTGAAAGGAGAAGATATTCCATGAATTATAAGCATTTGGGACAAAATATACAGACGGTCAGAAAACTAAAGGGAATGAAACAGCAAGAACTTGCTGACGCTATCGGTATCAACCTACAAAGCCTTTCCAAGATTGAAAGAGGTGTGAATTATCCTACTTTTGAAACGCTGGAAAAGATAATGGCGGTGTTAGAAGTTGCACCGAATGAAATGCTGTCAGGCACATGGAAATTTGCTTCTCACATAGAGAAAGAAGTCTGTCAGTTTGTCAGAGGGGAAGAACGATTAAACGCTGAATTGAAACACGGTCATTATGATAACTTCTTTGACAGCGAGGAAGAATGGCTGGACTATGAATTAGAGCAGTTACGGGAGTATATCACGGATTACATCAATGGCAAAGACATCACAGCGTCTGACCTTTACCCAATCAAAGAGTTTGTCCAGCATTTGAAATTTCAGAAGATTTTAGACCGCTATGATGAGTTTTACAGCCTTGATATGTTCGGGGAAAGCACTGAGGGACACAAGCACATGAACCCTTATGTTCCATTCGGCAAAGGCAAGGTTATCGTAAATATGAATTTTGATGATGAAGATGAATAGCCTTTATCCTCTCACAGAAGATACAGCAAACAAAAAGTCCGATCAAGAGTGCAAGCACCACCTACGGTGGCAAGGCTCTTGACAGGACTTTTTCTTTACTGTTTTGAGGTAATCAAGAGGAATAAAGAATAAGAATGTTGCATTGAACAAAAAAATATTGACATACGTGCATACTGCATGATAATGTATACGTGTAAAGTGTATGTATGAGGAGGTGCAAGATTGCCACGTAATAAATATCCTGAAGAAACTATTCAAAAAATTTTAGATGCTTCTTTAAAATTGTTTTTAGAAAAAGGTTATGAAGAAACAACAGTATTAGACATTATAGCAGAAATGGGAGGCTTAACAAGAGGTGCTTTTTATCATCACTTTAAGTCCAAAGAGGAAGTATTTGAAGCGTTATGCGAAAAACTTTTTGATGAAATAAATCCTTTTGAAAAGGCAAAACAACATAAAGAGCTAAATGGTTTAGAAAAACTAAAATTTGTTATGAAGACATCTTTTGATGATACAGAACACCATAAATTAAGCATTGCTTCTATGCAGCTTATGGAAAGTCCTGCTTTTTTAAAGAAATTGATAGAAAGTAACAAAGAGCTAGTTCCTATGTATCAAGAACTAATAGAAGAAGGAATAAAAGACGGTTCTATACAAACAAAACATTCAAGACTATTAGCAGAGTTATTTGTCCTTTTAACTAACTTTTGGTCAATACCCACCATATATATGGTGACAGAAGATGAAGCATGGGAAAAATTTTTAATGATTAAAAAAATCATGGATAATTTGGGGCTTCCGATAATTGATGATGAAGTAGTTAGATTATGTAAGGAAAACGCTTAGCAAAAATAAGATTGTCGAAAGGCAATTTTATTTTTAGAATTATACATACATACACCATGTATAATTATGATTAAGGAGGATTTTATGAAAATATACATGAAACAAAACAAGGTATTACTTCTTTTCACTATTTTAACAAGCATAATTGCTTCCCTAGGGTATGTATTTATGGCTGTACTCTTACAGAAATTATTAGACATAGCTGTGGAAAAGAATATGCAACAATTTATTCCAATGGTTTTGTTCTCCATTTTTTATTTTGTTATGCTGGGAATTTTTCTATATCTTCAATCCTTGCTTAGCAAAAGGATTACTTGCAAAATCATTAAGCAAATTCGAACTGATGTATTTAAAGGGATAGTTAGTCAAAGTATGGGAGATTTCGGAAAAAGGAATACTGCCGATTATCTATCCATTATTACAAATGACGTAAAAATGATAGAAGATAACTTTTTACTCCCATTCTTTGAAGTAGTTCAATATACTGTTATTTTTATTTCTTCCTTTGTATTGATGATTTATTTTGATGTTATTGTAACTATCGTTGTATTTGTTGCAATTACTTTGATGTTTCTTGTTCCAAGTCTATTAGGTAAAGAGTTGGAAAAAAGGCAAAATACACTTTCTTCACAATTAGCAGATTTTACAACCAAATTAAAAGATATTTTATCTGGATTTGAAATTATTAAATCTTATTCGATGAAACAATATGTAATACAAAAATTCGATAAAGAAAATAGTGATACAATCCATACTAAATATAGTGTTGACAAATTATTTGCATTGAATGAGGGCTTATCTTCCTTTCTTGCACTCATGGTTCAAATAGTTGTTCTGTTTCTATCTGCCTATTTTATCATTACAGAGCGTATAACTGTGGGAACTCTGTTGGGTATGGTACAAGTAAGCAGTAATCTAGCTAATCCGTTGATTATGATATTTACGAATATACCAAAAATCAAAAGCATACAACCGATTATAGAAAAGCTTACAGTATTATCCAAATATGAATTGAATGAAGTACCAAAAAAGCAGTCAGCTACATTTAACAGCGTTGTTTCCATCAGCAATTTATCTTTTGCTTATGAGAAACAAAACAGAGTTTTAGACAAGATAAATCTTCATATTGAAAAAGGAAAAAAATATGTAATCGTAGGAAAAAGTGGTTGTGGGAAAACAACCTTAGTGAAACTCTTGGCTGGATATTACACCGAATATAGCGGAAAAATCCTTTATGACAATACCGACTTAAATATGATGAATGAAAATGATATTGTTCAACTATCTTCTATCATTCACCAAAATATCTATATGTTTAATGAGAGTGTCTACGATAATATTTGCCTACATGAAGACTATTCCAAAGAGTCCATAGATAAGGCTGTAAAAGCCAGTGGTTTAAATGACGTTATCGAAAAACTTCCAGAGGGGTTACTCTATGAAGCAGGAGAAAACGGCTCTAATCTTTCAGGAGGACAAAAGCAAAGGATTGCAGTAGCACGTGCTTTAATAAGAAACAAACCCATTCTGATATTAGATGAGGGTACTTCTGCTATTGATATGCAGACAGCCTATGACATTGAAAATCATTTGTTAAAGATAGAGGGCTTGACAATCATTACCATTACTCATAATTTGAAAAAAGAACTGTTAGAATTATACGATAATATTATTTATATGGAAAATGGAGAGATTATTGAACGAGGTACTTTTGAAGAACTTACAAGCGTACCGTCACGCTTTTTAAAATACCTTACAATAAAAAAAGAATAATGTAATAATGTGTTGCCCGTACAAACTATATGTTTTGTTCGGGCTTTTTTCATAGCACCACTCTTTTCTATATATCCTCTAAAACGGTATAAACGGTATTTAATATTTTCCGTTTATATATTTAGGCTTTTGCGGAAAGGGGGTGAGATTATGGGAACATCTTCTTTTGAGAAAGCTGTTTGTTTACAGTTTAATGCTTTGAT
>CAJUHL010000122.1 GCA_910586425.1 uncultured Bacilli bacterium | reverse complement strand
ATTAACTTTATCATTTGTATTAACAATAACTATTATAGATACATCCTTGATTTTAGTGATAAGGATAATCCAAAATATTCTTTAAGGATCAATTGGATATCCATTAAAGAAAATGAATCTCTTACAACTGATAACAAAAATAAAATTCTTTCTAGTTTTAAGAATTACAAACCTAATATTTGGAATGGTCATTATGGTCAAAATTATGATTATGATAAATACTATTGGATATTAAAATGTACCTATTATAACGGAGTTGATTATGTAAAAAGTGGTAATGATAAAGTGCCTGACAATTGGAGGCATTTTGTTAAACCATTTAAAGAAATATTTGTGAGTAATATCTTTGATTTAAAGTCCTAAGAAATTAGGATTTTTTTTCATGTTTAAAAACAATAGAAAGGGTGATTATAATGGCTGTATTTAAAGTTGAAAAAACTAAGAATTTTACAATTATGAGTAATCACCATCTACAAAATAAAAATCTAAGTTTAAAAGCGAAAGGACTTCTTTCTTATATGTTATCTTTGCCTATGGATTGGGACTATTCACTTGCAGGACTTGTTGCTAATTCTAAAGAAAGTAAAACATCAATTAGAAATACTTTAAATGAATTAAAAGAAAATCATTATCTATCTGTAACTAAACTATATCCTAATCAAACTGAAAGTAAGAAAATTGAATATATCTATAATATCTACGAAGAACCTCATTTAGAACCAAGTATACAAAAGCAAGATACTGAAAACCAATACCTTGATAATCAATCTCTTGAAAATGATATACAACTAAATACTAATAAACAAAGTATCGAAGAACAAACAGATAAAGTAGATAAAACCAAAAATAAAATTTTTGAATGTAATCATAATTTTTTAACTATTGATTTAATAGATAGAAAGTACATTACAAAAGATGATACTGATATTTATAATTATGACAAGTTATTTGAAAACCTATTAAATGAGTATGAAACAAAGGATTTGTTGATGATTTTGCATTATATAATATCAAGAGTACTAGATCGTGATTTTATTGATGAGAATGGCGAAAAAATAGCAAATAAGTTTGGATATCTAAAAAACTCTATTTTAAATAATATAGATAGATTAAAAAATAATGAACTTGAATGGGATGAGGAACTAGGGTGGTTTAAAGATGTTAAGGAAGATATGGAAGAAGAAATAGAAATTTAGTGAATCGTATTTAAAGATTAATAAATAAATAGTATAATATAGGTAACTATTTACAATTTTATAGGAGGTTTGAATGAAAGTATTAAGTTTAACTGAACCGTTTGCAACTTTGATTTTAAATGGAAGTAAATGTGTAGAAACTAGAAGTTGGAAAACCTCATATCGAGGTGAATTATATATTCATGCAAGTATGACTAAAATTTCTAAAAATGATTTAGAAGATAATGAATTGATGTCATTAGTTGAAAACAGCAAAATGAATTTTGGATATATAATTTGTAAGTGTAATTTAGTAGACTGCATATATATGACTAACGAGTATGTAAAACAAATGAAAGACAATAATTATCAAGAATATATTTGTGGTGAATATAAAGAAGGGCGTTATGCATGGATATTAGAAAACATTACTCCACTAAAAATTCCAATAAAAGCTAAAGGACAATTGAATATTTGGGATTTTTATAATGAATTTGAAGTCATGGAATTAATGAAAGATATAGAATATGGTTGGATTGATAAAAATAATAACAAACATAATATTGTTGATGAATCATATTCAAACAATTATATATTACAAAATCCAAAAGAAATTATAAAAAACAAGTTAGGCATATGTTGGGATCAAGTTGAATTAGAAAGATACTATTTTAAAGGGAACGATTGGAATGTAAAAACATTTTTTTTAGTTCATTATGATGGTGGTAAATGCCCGACTCACACTTTTCTAACTTATGAAAAAAATAATAAATATTATTGGTTTGAACATTCATGGGAAAGATTTAGAGGAATTCATGAATATAAAAATCTAAAAGAATTATTATTAGATATTAGGGATAAATTTATTAAATATGAGTTAGATAATAAATATGAAAAAAAGAATCTTGTTTTACATGAATATAAAAGACCACAATATCACATTTCAACTCAAGAATTTTATAATCATTGTGATTATGGTAAGTATATCGATTTTGAATTATTGTCAGGGGGAAATTCAAATGCAAATAGATAAGTTAAAAGATTTAATTTTATATCAAAGTGAAAATGGCAATGTACAAGTTGAAGTTTTTTATGATAATGAAGATTTTTGGTTGACTCAAAAAACAATGGCTGAATTATTTGGATGTACACCTGATAACATAGGATTACATCTTAAAAATATCTACAAAGAAAAAGAATTAAATAAAGATGCAACTACCGAGAAAATCTCGGTAGTTCAAAAAGAAGGAAATAGAAATGTTAAAAGAAATGTAGATTTTTATAGTTTAGATGCAATTATAGCTGTTGGTTATAGAGTTAATTCAAAAGAAGCTACTTCATTTAGAATATGGGCTACAAATACTTTAAAAGAATATATAAAAAAAGGATTTGTTTTAAATACTGAGTTATTAAAAAATGGACCTAAGTTTGGTAAAGATTACTTTGATGAATTATTAGTTAAAATCAAAGAAATTAGAGCTAGTGAAAGAAGATTTTATCAAAAGATTACGGATATTTATAAAGAATGTAGTTACGATTATGATAAAAATAGTGAAACAACAAAAGAATTTTATAAAAATGTGCAGAATAAACTTCACTTTGCTATCACAGGAATGACAGCACCAGAGATTATATATAATAGAGTTGATTCAAAAAAGGACTACATGGGGCTTCAGACTTGGAAAAATGCACCTGATGGTAAAATACTTGAAACAGATGTTGTAGTTGCTAAAAATTACTTGTCTAAAGAAGAAATTACAGAACTTAATAATTTAGTATCTATGTATTTAGACTTTGCTGAAAGACAGGTCAAATTAGGTCATATCATTTCCATGCAAGAATGGAAAGAAAAATTAGAAATGTTTCTAAATTTAAATGAATATAACATTTTGAAAGATAATGGTAAAATTAAAAGAGAGATTGCAGATAAATTGGCATTAGATGAATATGAAAAATATCGTGTAGTACAAGATCAAAAGTATATATCAGATTTTGATGAATTAGTATTAGAAACTAAAAATATTGAATCACAAGAATAATGTTCCCTTCTACATACAAAAACACTGTAAATGTATGTAGAAAGGAACAGTGAATTAAGATTAGTCTATGTATTAAGGTGGTGGTAATCATTAAAGTTAAGTTATTTGATGAATTAATAATTGATATGAGTAAATGCAAAAAATGTATATCTATGCATACTAAAAACAATATTGATTGCTCACTAATTAATATTTATGAAAACACAAAATTTGCTAAAGAAATACCTTCAATCTGGACTGATTGGTATAATAGATTGGATTCTAAAATTATGATAATAGGACAAGATTGGGGTCCATTTGAAGATATGAGAAAGCTAAATGAAAAATATTTAGAGAATCCAAAAAAAGAAAATTGGGTTAAACTAATAGAAGATGAAAAGAGTTTAACTAAGAAACAACTTACAAAGTATTTAATAGAATCTTCTAAAGGTAAAATTAATTCTATTAATGATATTTATATTACTAATGCTATTATGTGTGGAAGAAAAGGAAATAATTATAGAGGAAACAATATCAATTTAAAATGTTCAACTGGTGTTAGTATAGATATATAGACACAAAAAACTTTAGTAATGGTATACTAGG
>CAJUHL010000121.1 GCA_910586425.1 uncultured Bacilli bacterium | reverse complement strand
TGCAAAACAAAAAACACTGCACCACCAAATATTTGGTATTCACAGTGTTCTTATCGGGTTGGGCTGTTCAAAACAGTCAGCAGCTCGTAGGGGAATCGAAAATTCACACTATCTCTTAAAGCCTTTAACTTACGCTGTTTCATAGTTATCAATTCATAGATACCCACAAATTACCCACACGCTTACACTGCTCCCATATGCTTTTTTACATCAGAGACATGAATTAAATTTACTGCCTCTGCTTTCATTTCATTAATTACGTGTATATACCTGTCGTATGTGAATTGTACTGTGCTATGTCCAAGTATTTCACTTATGACTTTTATATCCACACCCTTTTTAACAAGGACAGAGCCAAATGTATGCCTTAATGCATGTACTCCTTTATAGTTAATGGAATTTTCCTCACATATCCTGCTGAATGTTTGTTCTAATACCCGTACCAGCATTGGGTTTCCTTCTTTTGTCGCTATAACGTAATCAGATGTGATCCCCATTTCCTTCTGTCGTTTTTCAAGTTCTTTCAAAAGCAAAAGTGCGGTTTCGTTCATTGGGATTACCCAGTTGCTTTTTTTGGTCTTTGTCGTTGTTATTACATTTATTTTTTTATTTTCACTTTCAAAACGACCTCTGTTTATAATAGAAGAAACTGTTTTGTTTATTCGGATAATTTTTCTGGTATAGTCAACATCCTTCCACATTAATGCTGCAAGTTCTCCAACCCTCATACCAGTATTTAAAAGTAGTATGTAAGCTGGTGCATAACGATATCTTTTGGTATTGCGCGTGTTTGTCCCATAAAAATTCATACAGACTTCTGTAATCTTTTCAATTTCTTCAATTGTATACATTTGTTCTTTTTCTTCTGTTTCCATTCCAATGAGGAGGACATTCTTCTTTGGCATAACCACAAAGTCTAACGGATTAAATCGCATTTTTTGTTCTATAACTGCTTTTTTAATACTTGGCTTTAATATCTCCATTACCTTTTTCACGATAGAAACAGAATAATTTTTTGCGATATCATCTATAAATGTTTGCATGTCATCTATCGTAATATCTTTCATCTTTTTTTGTCCAACCTCAGAACATTTTATCTGGTTATTAAATACTCTTTCTAAAATATCATATGAAGAATCCTTTATCTTGCCAAATTTAGACATGGTAAGCCAGTTTTCGATGTATCCTGAAAGGTATTCTTCAGAATATTTAATATTTTCTTCATTTAATTTCATAGTTTTTCGGAATTCACGCAATTTTTTTCTTGCTTCTGCTTCATTCTTTCCATAAAAAGAATATTGCCTCCCATCAATCCTGATTCGAAGCTCAATTCGTCCGCCTCTTTCTCTTATACTTCCTTCCTTCATATTTTCACTCCTTTTCATAACAAAAAAGGAATGCTAATTGATAATACAAATGCATTATAGCACCCCTTCCTTGTAATTTTCAAGTTATTTCCTAATAAAATAATTCCTGTCCTATATTATCGGTTATCCATTTTTCTACCGCGCTTTCAGTTGTAATATAATCATTCCCTATTTTCATAAGGGGAAGTTCACCAGCTTTTAACAATTGATTAAACTTTGTTTTTCCAAATGGCAACATTTCAAGAAGTTCGTGGCTTGTTATTATTTTTAAATTTTTCTCTTGATCCATCTCATCACTTCTTTCTCTTAATATAATTTGTACCTTTATCTTCCCGTACTTCCAAATCCACCATCTCCTCTCTCAGTATCAGGCAACTCATCTACCTCATTAAACTCCACATACAAATATGGCATTACAATAAGCTGTGCAATTCTATCTTCCGGGCAAACAATTCTTGCTATATCAAAGTCGTTATGTAGTGCAACCATATATTCTCCACGATATCTCGAATCACACACCCCTACACAATTCGCCGGACGCAACCCTTGTTTTGATGCAAGTCCACTTCGAGCGAACACTGCGCCAAAATATCCGTCGGGTATTTCAATTGCTATCCCAGTATGTATGAATTCTGTTGTATGCGGTTCAATTGTTATTGGTTCCTGAATATCTGCATATAGATCATATCCAGCATCACCTTCGTGCTGTCTTGTTGGTATTTGTGCTGTTTTTGTTAATTTCTTTATGTTAATCTTCATTTATGTCATCCTTTCTTGGCATTCTTTTTGATATCTTAAACTTGCTAAATTCATTTAGGATTGCCTTGTTTATTTTATTTAATATGACATCATAATTGCCGCATTCAATATTGTAAAATGGAGCATATGGAATAAAATTATTATCCTTTACATCAATTTTTATTTTGTCCGTATTCGTATATGCTGTTATTATGCCGCGAAGAACAGTCGTTTTTTCATACTTTAGCGCAGAAAAATTGTATGTGTACTTATCTTCATCACTATCATACTTAAAACCTAAATCTAATAAATGTTTCGTAGTATTATCTAAAATTATGTACTGATCTTCATGAATTGATTTTACTTTTTTCAAATTTATCCATCTCCCTTTCCCATTTTCTTTTTAATTTCTTTGTAATCACATGGAATACATTGTCCCCAGAAATATGTTTTATCTTTGACACTACAATATACCTTTACTCTTGCTTTGTTTTCTTCATTAATTACTGAGTGAATGCATTGTTCACATTCACTTGTTAAAATCATGTCTGCCATAATGCTATTTCACCCTTTTGTAATGATTTTTGAATGTCGATTAAACGCTGATTGGAAGACCCCCGATAGGGAAGTGAAATATCTCTTTGCGATTCTATATATTGTCCATCTATCAATACATCTATGTTTTTAACAATCTCAACTCGCTTTCTATCCTGTTTTATAAAATATGCCTTATCATCCACTTTAATATATTCTCCGTTTAAAGGATTGGGATGATAATACGATGGATGAAATGTAAATATAATATCATCGAAATATTTGCACGTAGATATTGTATAGCCCGTATATAACCAGATAGATTTATGAGGGCTTGAAAGACGGATTTTATCGGGGAAACTCATCAAGATATTGTTGTTTTTATCTTTCACATATGCTCTATCTTGTGGTGTATTATATCGTTTATTTACTTCAGTTACTAACTCCAATACACCATCAAGATTACCTTCAAAGAGCGGATCACCACCTGTCAGTGTCAGACCTGAAATATAATCCTTATCAAGTTCTCTAAATAATTCTTCTTTTGCTGATTCATCAAATGGGATACCACTATTAGCATCCCATGTTTGAGGATTTTGACATCCTTTACATTTATGAGAGCAGCCTGAGAGCCAAAGAACGACTCTCAAACCTTCCCCGTTGCATACATCTTCTTTGTCTATTCTTAAATAATTCATGTACTCTCCTACAACTTTTGATGTTTAACTCGCATTTCTACTTCCTGTTGCTTACCGGAATTAAATGCACTTTTGTAATCGCCTGTTAAATATCCTGTAACTCTACGAAGTCTACGAATCTCATTACATCCACACATGGGGCATTCATTATTAATATCATCGCAATATCCACAATTCGTACACATATCATTTGGAACATTTATTGCAAAATACGGAATGTCTTTATCCATCGCATAATTAATGATAGCTTCAAGCGCATCTAAATTATTTTTAACACTTCCTTCAAGTTCAACATACGTTATACATCCAGCACTACTATAACCAGTAAGTTGTGATTCAATGTCAATCTTTTTTGTTGGAGTCATTTTAATCCATACAGGAACATGAATCGAATTTGTGAAAAATTTCTTATCAGATACATTAGTAATTACACCATACTTTTCTTGAAATTTTTTCATAGATGTAAAGCATAAATTTTCTGCTGGTGTATAATACACTCCAAAATTTAACTTATACTCTTTTTTGAACTCAGCACATCTATCTTTAAATAGTGTCTGCTGATTAGGTTTAAAACACTTGATTTTACTGACTTTTA
>CAJUHL010000120.1 GCA_910586425.1 uncultured Bacilli bacterium | reverse complement strand
AAACGCTATTAGATGCATTAAAAAAAGATACCATATATGCTTTGGAAAAAGATACAGTGTTAGATGGAATTTTAAACCAAATAGCAATCATAAATAGTAAAATTAACCAGTTTGAAACAAAGATAGGAACAACAGACATTAGTAATATAGGGGATGGAACCATTACAGGTGCCCTTTCCCATTTAAACAGCAATCTACTTCCCATTCTTAATGCTGGATCAACATACCTATGGGATGAGGTTTCTGGAATAGCCACCGATAGCTGGTCAAGTATGAGAATGATTTTGCTGATTTCTTCTGAAAATACGGATATCTATTATTTTAATGGTGCATTACGTTTGTTGGATACTGGTACTTTTAGTTATACCAAGAACAACTTGCCAAAATATCTGGGTTATGTAATCGTAACAGATACAGCGGTATTAAATCATGATAGTACTAAATGGATTAATTCCTATGTGAATTTGATGGGCACTTATACTAACAATGGAAGTTTGAAATTGGAAGGTTATGGTAATTTAGAAGCAGTCACACAAGTCGGCTTTAAAGGATTGATTATTTTAGATAAAACAAAATAATATAAGGATGGTTCAAACAACTTTGATCCATCTTTTTTATGTAGAACTTTAAAAAAATGAGGTAATATGCTATAATAGATACGAGTTAGGAGAATGAATATGCGCTTGAGAAATATCAAAGGTGCGAAAGAAACTGTTTTAAAATCACCTTATGTCATTGCCAATCCCCATTTTTTTAAAGAAAAATGGAATACCTATTTTCAAAATAATCATCCGATACATTTAGAAATTGGAATGGGTAAAGGTAGATTTTTAATAGAAAATGCAAAGCGGTATCCTCATATCAATTTTATAGGAATTGAAAAATACTATAGTGTATTAATTAAGGCTGTACAGTCATTAGAAAATGAAACCCTTCCGAATCTAAAAATTATCCCAATGGATGCCAAAGAAATAGAAAGTGTTTTTCAACAAGAAATTGAAACACTATATCTTAATTTTTCTGACCCATGGCCCAAAAACAAGCATGAACAAAGAAGATTGACTAGTTCTAAATTTTTAGAACAATACGATACTATTTTTCGGAATAAAAAGCATATTATTATGAAAACAGATAATCGCAAATTATTTGAATATTCTATTATATCTTGTACAGATTATGGGTATCATATAAAACAAATATCATTGAATTTATATGAAGAGGAAATAGAAGACAATATCGCAACGGAATACGAAATTAAATTTTCAACAAAAGGTTGTCCAATTTATCGGATGGAAATTGAAAAATGATTTTACAAAAAGTATACAATTATGAAAAAGAAAGTCTTTTGTAAAATATAATAATTTGCTATACTAATAGTAAGAGTGGTGAAAGATGAAAAAATTAATAATTTTACTCCTATGCCTATGTATGACAGGCTGTACTATTGTTAGAATAGATACAAAGAGTATTGATAACATTTTATCTGTAGTACTCTCAAAAGAAAATGACTTATATAATCAAATTGGAAAAGGGTATAAGTACTACGTTCCAAGAGGTGTTTCCTACATGGATACTGATGAATTGAATGATAAATTATACTCAAATGGTGTGTATTATTACCTTTACATTGATGCTGTTTCCTATTTTTATAAAACAAAAATAGAGTATCAAGAAAATGAAACACTCTATTATTCTAAAAAAATAGATGGAAAAAAAGAAGGATATTTGGAAATTACAAAAGAAGGCGACAAATATCGCATTGAATTTGTGTATAATTATGCCAGAATAGAAGCATTAGTAAATAAGAATGAAATTGAAAATGTGATATTAAATGCATCGTATATTCTTTCTACTGTAAAATTCAATGATAATGTGATTGAATTGATGTTACAAGAAGACTATTTTACAAATAGAGAAGAAAAATATGATTTATTTATATCAAAGAATCAAGACAATATAACTGATGAAAATCAAAAAATCGAGTTAGAAGAAAATCAAGAAAATTAGAGGTGATGTATATGGGTTTAATGGACAAGTTTAAAAATCTATTCACAGAGGAAGTGGAAGAAGAGGTAAAACCAATCAAAAAAGAGGTCAGACATGTTGAAATTCCATCTCCAAGAAGAGAAGTAAGAGAAACAAAAATTGAAAAACCAAGTGAGACTGTATCCGATCGTGCAATTATGAATAAAGAAGAAAAAGTTTCCTTTCCGCTCTATTTTGATGATAAAGACTTTGATGATTTAGAAAAACCAAAAAAAGAAATGAAACCAATCAAAAAAGAAGTACCAAAGCCAGAAGCATACCAAGGGGCAAGGATTCAAAAGGTAGAACGTAGATTTGAAGCTTCTCCAATCATTTCCCCAGTATATGGTGTATTGGATAAAAACTATAAAAAGGAAGACATTCCTACTCGTAAAGAACAACCGAGTGACTATACAAGAAAACCAAGAAGTATTACAGTAGATGATATTCGTAATAAAGCCTTTGGTACACTAGAAGATGATTTAGAAGATACCTTATTTGGGAAAAATTCTATTTTATTTCGTGAGGAAATACCAACTGATGATAAATTAGAAGAAACAGGAATTGATATCTTTGGAGAATTACAAATGGAAGAAGAAAATAAAATAGAAGACACTTTGAACAATAAGATGGTAGAAGAGGAATCACCGATAGATTTTCCTGATACAACTATAAAAGAAGAAGACATAGATGAAGATACCATCTTACTTGCTAAGCAGTTAGAGGAACAAAAGAAAAAACTAGAAGAAATCAATGAGTACATCAATGAAAATTCTACGGAAGGGGATAGCACAGAAGTAAAGGAAGTTTCAGAGGAGAAAAGTAAACATGCCAAAGAAGAACCAGAAACAACAAATAATGAGGATTTGACAGAAAGTGAATTACTGAATTTAGTAGATGCAATGTATGAGAAAAGGGATGAAGAATAATGGAATGTGTTAATACAGTATTTCCAATCATATTATATATACTAGGTGCTGTATTATTAGTGACCCTTATCATTTTGGTAATCAAATGCATGGGTACTATCAAAAAAATTAATATGGTTATGGATGATGTAACTGACAAAGCTAGTAAATTAAATGGTGTATTTAGCCTAATTGATAATACAACGGATGTAATTTCTAATATAGGCGATAAAGTAGTTGATTTTGTAGCAGGTGCTGTTACTGGGTTGTTTGCACGTAAAAAAAAGAAGAAAGTGGAGGATGGAAATGAAGAAGAATAAGGAAGTAAAAAGCAAAAAAGGATTTGGAAAATTATTAGCGGGGGTTGCAATAGGTGCAGGCCTAGGTGTTTTATTTGCCCCTAAAAAAGGTTCTGATACAAGAAAAGAGTTAAAACAAAAATTTGATGATATGCTAAATAAAGTAAAAAATTTAGATAAAAAAGAAGTCAAAGAAAATATCGAAAATAAAATTTATGAAATCAAAGAAGGACTATCTGATTTGGATAAAGAAAAAGTAGTCAAGATTGCCAAGAAGAAGGCAAAAGATATCCAAAATATGGCTGAAGAATTAGTAGAATATGCGATAGAAAAAGGAACACCAGTATTGGAAAAAGCAGCAGAAGCAATTCGTGAAAAAGCCATCGATGTGACAAAAGAAGTATTAAATAAATTAGAAAAAAATGAAGAAAATAAATAGTTTGCGAATTGTAAACGGGGGGGGGGTAAGCCCTCTTTTTAGTGGTTGAATGAAGAAAGAAAAATGGGTATAATAATAAAAAAGAATAGGAGATGTAGGAATGAAACAGAAAGGATTTACACTAATCGAATTACTCGCAGTCATTGTAATATTAGCCATTATAGCGTTAATCGCAACACCCATGATAATGGATGTGATAGAAAAAAGTAGAAGAGGAGCAGCCATTGAATCGGTAAATGGAATACTAGATGCAGCAGAAAAATATCAGTTGA
>CAJUHL010000119.1 GCA_910586425.1 uncultured Bacilli bacterium | reverse complement strand
AGATGGTGCTTTTTTCGTGTGCTTCGGAAAAGTTTTCCGTTCCGGCAGCAGAGATTTTATACAATTCCTATCTGAGTATAGTAAATTTTGTTCGGTTTGATATTCGAAGTATTACATATGTAAGAAATAAAAATATATAATACATAGTAACTAAGTAGGAATTATATGAATTAATGGTGCTTTGATGAGATTGGAGTGTGGCTATATCATGGAATAATTTGTGTGTTCGGTGGGGGATGGGGTGAAATTGTAAAGAATCCTTTGTTTACAAGGGCTTGCGGATAATCAATGTGTCTACATGTGTAGTCTAAAATGGTTATTTATAGTGGATTTGTGGATAGTTCGAATTTTTGTTGATTTTATAGGGAAAATTGAAGTTTTTTGATGGGGGAATTTGGTAGTGGATTTTGTGGTGGTGGGGCTGAAAGGGTTGAATTTCAAGGGATTCGGGGAGTGGAGAGAAAATATGTATGAAGGAATCACGGTTCGAGTGGATGTGTAAAACATAAATATAGAAAAATATATTTACAAGAGTGTAAATTGGAAATATAATATATATAAAACAAGAGAAACAAGCGCATACATTACAAAATTGTATAGAGTATATTTTTAGGCGAGGAGGGTGGTACTAATGTCAGAACTTAAATTTAATCTGTCAATGCAACAAATATGTTATGTTTCAGTACCAGAAAGTAAGGCTATAGAAGCAATAGTATACTGAAAATATTAAATTGAATGTTAATGAAACTATTTTGGCAGTGGAGTTGGATTTGAATAATATGTTCGGCTTAACGAGAGAAAGTGATTTTGATAGAGTAAAGAATATAGATAATTTAACTCAATACCTACAGAAGAATAAGAAATCTTTACCACGTTTTGTGGATTTGATGTTATCTCCAGTATACAAGAAGTACCTGATACAATATAGAATATTAGATGCATCAGCTATTGAAAAAATTTACAAAATATAGGCGTTTTATATAGGCAATTTTGTATTTAATAGAGGTATAAATTAATGAAAAAAGATAAAAGCAAAGAGTATTTAATGATTAGACAAGAAATATTACAATATATTGAAGAGTATCAATCAGTTAGGCATATGATGTATTTTGTAACTGCTACAGCTATAGGGTTTAAGGAAGTGTTGCAAATGCCAGCTTATATTTTTTTATTACCTTTAGTGATAATAATACCTTCATATATCATAGCAATTGATTATTGGAAGTGCGTGGTGAGAGCAGCTACATATTTAATGGTATTCCATGAGAAGCAATCAGATGGGCAATTTCGTTGGGAAACACGTCATTATATGTTAGGAGATCCTAAAGATACACAAAATTTTAATGTTCAATTAATTCCATATTATGCATGTGCTACTTTGTGCTTTGTTTTGTATTTTGTCAATATTGATATAACTAATTGTTTAATGGTTGGTATTGGTATAGCTTTTTTAAGCGCACTTATTCTTTGTATTATGCATTTTAGGTGTATTGGATGTGTTAGTGCTGAGAGATTCATAAGCCAATGGAAAGATGTAAAACGTAAAGAAAAGAAACATAATCCAGTAAAGCAAATTATGTGAATAGCTATATTCAAATAAAGTTTATCACCTAACAAACCAAAACACCTACTCAGTACCATCCAGCCAAATCAGTCTAAATGGATCACATACATATAGAAATATAACTTGATACGCCAAAACGGGCGAATCAAATCTGCAAATAATATTTCTGATAACAGTTGTCCTTTATACCAAAAGCATATATACTTTTTTTACCGATAAATATCAAAGAGGAGTGAGCATATGACTTTACAGGAATCAGAGAAAAAACTATCAGAATTAAATACTGAAATAGACAAGCTGCTAAAAGAACGTGAAGCTGTATTAAAAGATGAGAATATAGGTGATAATCATATTTTATATTTGGTTAATGGAGGGTCAAAGATGCTTGTGTGCCGTTTAAATAGTTACGATTTGGAAGATAGCATACAAGAGTTTTATAAGCACATTAATACTTCAATGGCGATACAAAATATAGCAAATAATAGGGAGTCTGAATCACCTAAATATCAAAAGAATCTTATATATGCCAAAGCGATTGAGATTAGAGATAATTACATAAATAAAGTAATGGAATAATTACTGTGACCAGATGGGACACACTTAAACGAAAACAAGCCATTTTTAGCACATATATTATCAAGAAATCCTTTAAATTCAAGTGTTTCAGGTATGGACCAGATACAATCCTTGTTTATTGGGCATTCTTTGTAAAAAACATGCTGAAAAATCAACATTTAAGGGTAATTCAGTGACCACATAAAAAGCTAGCCTGAATTGATAGACTAGCTTTTATGTGTTTGTAAATTTCTAAAAGATTGATGCTAATTGCTGTATTTCTTTACCCACGATTTTTTTAGCTTTCTCGTACTTCTCATTATATATTTCATCACCTCTACGCATACATAACGTTTGCAATTTCCCGCTTTCATCTTTTTTCATATATAGTGAGAATAGAAATTCCTCATTACTGAATGTACGACATTTTATTAAATACGCCGTTTCTATAAAACCAATAAATTTACCTGCCATACTTGGTGAATCTATCAAATTAATTTTATTAGTTGCTTCTTTTGCCATTTTAGCTATATTTCCAAGAATTAAAGATGATTCAAGATTTTCGGGGCAAGCATACGCTATTGGTATGGTAATGGTTGAAGTTTGTACATCAGTATGTGCATTTATTTTAATATCAATTCCAAATGGAGTTTTAGAATTTAACAATGAATACGCTTTCAAAATCATTAATTCAGAAACTTGATTTTTTGAACATTCTAATTCGAAATAGAATGCATCTAATATTATTCCTATGTTATCTTTAGTAGTATCTTTATAACATAAATTTATTAATAAATATTTAGTATTATCTATTATCACCATAGAATCAGTTCTAGCCGAATTAATAATTATTTGATATAATTCATCAGGCAAATTAGTTTTACCAATCCAAGTAATATTCTCTCCACCATACACTTTAATTTTTGTTGGGTCTACTCCTAATTTAGTTAATTTAATTTCAGGAGCTATTTGAGCATTTAATGATTTCATTGCAATTACATTTGCTTCCTTGGCAAACTTATTTGCTTCTTCTGCAATTACATTTGCTTCTTCTGCAATTACATTTGCTTCCTTGGCAAACTTATTTGCTTCCTTGGCAAACTTATGTGCTTCCTTGGCAATTACATTTGCTTCTTCTGCAATTTCATTTGCTTTTTTATACTTTTTATATGTCAGAAATGACAATATTGCTGAAATACAAGCAACTATAATTGAAAGAATAGAAAGAATACAATTAACAAAATACATGGTTTACCTCCTTAAAAAATATTTAATATACCTATATTTTTGTATATCGGCATATAAATATAAATAACTAAAGTTATTTATATTTTATTCTAGCTTAATTTTTAGACGGTAACACATTCGACTTACACTCGAATAATGAGAATCCAACTCTCTAAGTATTTTCAGACAGTCATTTTCACATCAAATTCTAATAATTACTATTTGATGAATAACTTAAAACTACGATTTCATTGTCCCAATATCCACACCCGGACATCGAAACTTCGCGCTTTGATATCTAATAATTTTGGTAGACGAAAGAATGATCCAACTAAAGATAGGAAGGCATTAGAGACTTATGTTGAGTTAAAAGGATATAAACATGGAGAAATGGGGAATGGAAGAAAGAAGACATGCCAAAATGGCACTTCTACTCTTGATGAAATTGCCAAAGAACTCAACATGTCTAAGCGTAATCTTCAGAGAGCCTTACGAATAGAACGTAATCTCACAGATTCAATGAAAGAATTGTTGGATACAGGTGAAATCACAAAATAAAGCAACTCAAATCAAAACTACCAAACATGCATTAAAATGTGTGTATTGGTAGTTTTTTATTATTCTTA
>CAJUHL010000118.1 GCA_910586425.1 uncultured Bacilli bacterium | reverse complement strand
AAAGAATCAATCAAATAGATTAATAATTTCTATAAGATTGATTATACGAGGAGCGAATTAAATGAAAAATGAAATAATAGAAAAAGGTAAATTAGAATTAATAATATATGAATCAAAAGATGGAAATATTAAATTAGATGTCAATTTAGAAAATGAAACAGTTTGGTTAACAGCCAATCAAATGTCGTTAATTTTTAACAGAGATGAGAAAGTTATTAGAAAACATATAAACAATGTTTTTAATGATGGAGAATTAGATAGAGAAAACAACACGCAAAAAATGCGTGTTGATGGTGTAAAACAACTTGTTTCATATTATAATTTAGATGTAATAATAAGTGTTGGTTATAGAGTTAAATCATTAGAAGGTGTAAGATTTAGAAAATGGGCAACTGCGAGAATTAAAGAATATATAATCAAAGGATATGCTATGGATGATGAACGTCTTAAAAATCTTGGTGGTGGCAAATATTTTTATGAACTTTTAGATCGTATTAAAGATATAAGATCAAGCGAAAAAGTATTATATAGACAAGTTCTTGATTTATATTCTACTGCTATTGATTATAATCCTAGAGCTGAAGAAACAATTAAATTTTTTAAAATTGTTCAAAACAAGTTTCATTATGCGGCACACGGGCTAACTGCATACATTTGACATCAAAATCAAGTAGAAAAGTTGAAAGAAAAATAATAAAATATCACTTATGACAATAAGTAGAATAGGAGTGATTTATGGTTCAATATGCATGGGTTAAAGAAGCAGTACCAAAAGAAATTTTAGTAAAACAAGTATATGGAATTGTTTTCTCTTCTGAAGGAAATGTCATTTTACGAGTTGAAAACGATAAATACAAGTTAACTGGAGGCAGACCAGAAATTGATGATAATGATTTTTCTGATACATTAAGAAGAGAATATTTAGAAGAATTAAATATAGAATTAGAGGATCTTCACTATTTAGGTTATTTATTAGTAGAAGAAGAGCAAAAAAAATATGCACAAGTTAGAATGATTGCAAAGATAAAAAATATTGGTGATATTAAACCTGATATTGATAATGGAAAAATATATAGAAGATTTATGGCAAAACAAATTAATGTAAAAAAATATTTAAATTATCAAGATTTAGCGGGTAATCAATTAATCAATGATGCAATAAATTTAGCTAACGAAAAATATAAATTTGAAGTTAAAGATATGGAATATTATATTTAAATTATGCTGATATTTTTGGGAATAATATGAAAAAATAATTTTTTTGTCAAGTTAGTAATACACTATGATATTGGTTTACCAATATCAGTGTTTAATAAACTGAAGTTGTAAGGAGGAATTTATATTGAAAGATACTAATTTTTTGATTTATGAAACTAATGATGCTGTTAAAGTTGAAGTTGTCTTGGAAAATGAAAATATTTGGTTGACACAAGAACAAATAAGTAAACTATATAATAAAGCAAAGTCAACAATTAATGAACATATAAAGAACATTTATGCTGAAAAGGAATTAAAAGAAAAAGATACAATGAGAAAATTCGGTAATTCCGAATTTTCTACAAAACCAACTAATTTTTATAATCTTGAAATGATAATTGCAATTGGGTATCGTGTAAAATCAAATCGTGGGACACAGTTTAGAATTTGGGCAAATACTATATTAAAAGAATATTTAGTAAAAGGATATAATATAAATGTTGAACGTTTTAAAAATAATGGGAATGATCCTTATTTTGAAGAACTGCTTGATAAAATTAGAGATATAAGATCAAGTGAAAAAGTTTTTTGGAGAAAAATACTTGATATATATTCAACAAGTATTGATTATAATCCCAAAAAGAAAATTACGATAGATTTTTTCAAAACTGTACAAAACAAGATGCACTTTGCGGTTTCAAAAAAAACAGCAGCAGAAATTATATTTAACAGAGTTGATAGTAATAAAAATAATATTGGACTTACTAATTTTAAAGGAGACATACCTACAAAGTCCGAAACAGAAATAGCAAAGAATTATTTAACATTAGATGAACTTGAAATATTAAATAGATTAGTTTCAGCCTATTTAGATATTGCCGAAATTAATGCTTTGAAAAGAAGAGCAATGACCATGCAAGATTGGATAAAAGAATTAGATAGTTTTTTAACTATGACTCATAATGATATTTTAGAGTCTAAAGGCTCAATATCTCATGAAATAGCGCTAAAAAAAGCTCATGAAGAGTATGATAAGTACATGAGAAATCATTTAACCCGTGCTGAAAAAGACTATTTAGAAATTATGAATATAGAAATGAAAGAATTAGACAAATAATGTCATTTGTATTCATTAATAGGTAATACTGCTGCAGAAGTAATTTATAATCGTGCCGATTCAAATAAACCTTTTATGGGACTTACGAATTTTAAAAGCGAATTACCAAGTATCAATGATATAGAAGTAGCAAAAAACTATTTAACTGAAGAGGAGTTAATGATGCTTAATAATTTAGTTTCAGGATATTTTGATTTTGCTGAATTTCAAGCAATGAAACATAAACCAATGAGAATGAAAGATTATATTAATCAACTAGATAAAATACTTAATTCTTTAGATGCAAAAGTTTTAAATGATGCTGGCAGTATTAGCCATAAGAAAGCAATAGAAAAAGCAAAATTAGAAAAAACCAAAATTTTCAAGAAATTAAAAAATATGAGTAAGGTTGATGGAGGATTGCATGTTTTCTAATATCACTTTGGTAAAATGGTTGAATAGGTAAAAACGAGAAATATATGAATAATAAATTAATAGGTAGCGAAAATAATACAATCTTTTATGAAGATGAATTTAGTAACACAAAAGTTGAGGTAAGGTTACTTGTTGAAGATGTCTGGCTAAATGTTAATGCGACAGTTAAACATATTAGTAATATTTATAATGACGAAGAACCTGAAGGAAATAGTCGTGTCTTTCAAAAAAAACAGATAATTATACTGGTAAAGTGATATGAACCCGTTTGTTGGGTATAAGAAACAGTTACCTAGTTAATAGATAGAACTAAAAGTAGTAAAATAAATACACCAATATTGTAATAATAAGGAGAAATGAATATGGAAGTATGCAAAAAAACGTTATTAGAATATTTAATTGAAACACAAAATCAATCTAAAAATACATTAAAAACAATTATCCAAATGGGTTGTGTTTCTGTAGATGGCGAAATTGTAACAAAGGCCAATTTTCTTATTTATCCAAAACAGTTGATTCAAATAAAACCAAAACCCATAAAGTTTCGAAATTATGAAATACCAATTTTGTATGAAGACAAGGAATTACTTGCCATTGAAAAACCAGCAGGACTACTCAGCGTTGCAACTGCACGCGAAACACAATTAACCGCATACCATATTGTAAATGATTATATAGAGCAAAAAACACATAAACACGTATTCATTTTGCATCGCTTGGATCAAGAAACATCAGGCATTTTATTGTTTGCCAAAACAATTGAAATCAAAAATAAGATGCAAAAAAATTGGAATGATATTGTAAAAATAAGAGGTTATTATGCATTGGTAGAAGGGACCAATCTCCAACAACAAGGCACCATTCATACTTGGTTACAAGAAACCAAAACTCAAATGGTGTATTCGAATCAAGGCCGGATAGGAAAAGAGGCAATTACCCATTATCATGTTCTTGAACGAAGAACCAACCATACACTACTTGATGTTCATATAAAGACAGGACGTAAAAATCAAATTCGTGTTCATATGAAAGAAATAGGACACCCTATTTTAGGCGATGCCAAATATGGAAATAAAAAGACTTTTCCAAGACTTGCCCTACATGCATATCATCTGGAATTCTTGCATCCTGTTACTAAAAAAACAATTTCAATCCAAACCGAAATACCAGCTTGGTTACATAAAAGAGAATCGTAAAATCAACTCGTTTTATGAAAACGAGTCAGAGTATAGACAAACCCCTAAATTTTTTCTAGAGGTTTTCTTATGAATAAATT
>CAJUHL010000117.1 GCA_910586425.1 uncultured Bacilli bacterium | reverse complement strand
TATTAAAAATTTATAAAAAACCTGCTAAAAAGTCTTGACTTTTGTTAGCAGGTTTCTATGCTCAAAAACATAACTAAAAAGTTATAAATAATTTCCGAACAGTATTGACATGACTGTCTGGTTATGATATAGTAAATATAACGATAAAGGAATTAAAAACAAATAAATAGTAATAAATTAAGCGGAGGTAAATACAATGAGAAAGAAACATATTATTTTTAGTTTTAAAAAGGGGACAAGAAAAGTTAATACAGTCATTTATTTGTTCCACAGATTCACGGGATGGAAATTCGTCTAAACAAAAATTAACAGCCCAGCAGGAGCAAGCAACATACACGGGATTCGACTTCCCGTTTGGGCATTCAAAGGCGGCAACACTCCGCATCACGCAACGCAAAAATAAGTCGTGATAACTCGTAAACCCAATAAGTCCTTGTAAGTCCGGTGAGCATATGGCACTTGTACATTGGTGAAACAGGCTACCATAAAAGCCGACATTAACCGCCTTATGGTATACTTTTTCCTTTCCTGTCTGCATTGCCTTCATTAGCGGATAGGGAACCGATACAACAGAATTATGAGTTGTACCACAATATAAGGGTAAGCGACACGCCCGACACGCCCCAAAAAGGTAATGGGGAGGGCAGGAATGACATAGGGGTAAGCGGTGCCGCGAACGCTTGTTATAATGCAGCCTGAAAGCTTGATCAACTTTCAGACAGTCCACAGCCTGTTAAATGCAGATGGTAACAAGTAAGCAATGGAGAAATAGTTATTGATGCTGATATATAGACAATTAAAGAAAGGTTGAAACGGTAAACATAATGTTAAATGAAAGAATTAAGGAATTAGAAGAAATCTTAGAAACCGTATGCGAGAAACATGAAGATGATTGCAGTAAATGCCCGAAACAAAAGGAATGTGAAGAGTATTCAAACATCTGTAATACCAAGTAAATCCCCTGAGGAGTCTTTGAGAATTAAGACTAAACTACCCAAACGGGTAGTCGGGATAAACTAAGAAGTATATAGACAGATTAGAGATATGGAGGGAAAGAAGATGAATAAGAAAACATTATATTTTGAAGGTGCTGGATGTGTACCTTGTAATGATGTGGAAAATTGTAGAATCAGAACGGCGTTTACAAATAAAGATGGAAAGAAAATCTATATTGAATTTTTGAGTGGATACAAACATACAAAAGTTGAATATGGGAAAAATGGCAGAAAATTAAAAAATCCAAAATGAATTTCAGAAGATGGTTATTTATCTTGCGATTTTTGCTATTACATAACAGAGAATCCGAAAATTGATGATTGCAATCAATCAAGATTAACTTGCGAACGTAATCAGAAAATCGAAAAAGTAAAGTATACAAAGGAAAATATACTTGCTTTTGTAAACAAGTATTGTAACGCTGATTTTGATGAAATTGTTGTACTTGATAATCTTGCCGGCTATAGAGTACATAGGGATAGTGGAAAATATAATACGCCTGAAAGATATAATTTCGGGGATATATTCAACTATGATGCGGAATTGACAAAAAAGCGCAGAGAAAAAGTTGAGGAAATGAAGAAAGAATTTTGTGTTTTATTCAATCAGGAATACGACAATACAAGTTATTGGGTTGATAAAGATGGAAATTTAACAGTAAGAATTAATACATATGAAGAAGCACTAAAAAAAGCTAACTGGACAAAAGGAAGACAATTTATTGTAGAGGTATAGTCTTGAAATTGTAATTTGAATTGTAAAATCCTTCGACTGAGGATTCTTTGAAACTTATGGGATTTAATCATAAATACATATTTGTAAGCAGTTAGAGCGGCTATGGAGAATATAGGACTATAGCCGTTTTATAGTGCTTATAAATTGTGCTGAAACCTAAAATGGGAGGAAAAACGATGGGTATTATATTTGATTATAAAGTAGAAGAAACACAAATCATGAGTGCATACGGATTAATCGTATATGGAAAAATCAATAAATATGACTGGATGGGAATTAATAACTACGGAATGGAAAATGCACTTGTTACCTTTAGAATTGTAGACAATTCTGGAAACGATATTTTTTATATGAATATGGGAAACAATTGTATTTTGCAATGTAGAATTGATGATACACTTGATAATTTTTTGTGGTGGATTGTGAAAGACCATCCAGACAAATACACGATAGAAAACCAAGTGTATAAATCATTATGTAAAAGTGATTGCTTGTTTAACTATTCAATTAGTAATAGAAAAGCAGAACTAAGAAGAGTGAAAGAGGAAAAGAAACGAATTGAAGAAGCAGAAAAGATACAACAGGAAAATAAAGACCGCATAGTATCATATTGTGACAAAAAAGGGCTTATTTCACTTATTGATTATGATGATGTATATATTATCAAAACTCATACTGAAAAGGCATATAACATGCTTAAAACTTGCAATATGGCTAATATGCGGAAGTATATTGCTTTTATGAAGAATTATCCAGAAAATGCGGATGCTTTCATTATGAAAAGCGGGACAATGGAAGAAATTTTAGATTACATAGCATAAGGGAGGACAAAAAAATGATGGCGCAATACAATATCAGAACTGAAACAATAGAAACAGTATATACCTATGAAGAATGGCTCAAAGAATATAACCGCCGAGAAACAAAGCGAAGGCTCATGCAGAAGACAGAACATCTATATTATATCAAGCAACGCATAGCGGGCGCAATAATGACAGTTATTGGAATTGTAGCACTGTTTGTGTTGGATGGAGACGTAACATTTTCATTTGTTGCAGTGCCATTGGGAATATTTTTGATGATGGTGCAAGAGAAGGTTGTGACATTTTAAAAGGAGGACCTTATATAATGAAAAATGTGCCTGAATGGAAAAGAAAATCAGTTATTGGTGTGATTAAACAGGTTAAAAAGAGTATAAAGAGTAATAAAAAAGTTTTAGATTGTTGGAAATATTATTTTCGGACAATGTCCAAGGATACACTTGAAATTATGAAAATGATAGATAATGATTTTATAGAAAATATTTTAAAGACTTTATAAATCGTGTATTTCATGGATAGAAGGGAGAAAACTATGATTGAATTATGTTTTGCAGTGTCTAATAAAGAGACAGGAGAAGAAGTCCATAGAAATTATGGAAAATTTGAATCTATGGAAGATTTTTATTTGTATATGGACTTTAAATATGGATATACAAGTAGAAACTATCATTTTTTGTTAAGTGGTAGAGAAATCAAGCAATGAAACTACTATACAAGTCCATTTAAAGCCTTAAGCAAGTGACAAGTAGAAATGTTGCTTGCTTTTATTATTGAAAAATGGAGGAAATAGCATGAGAATTACAACATATAGAACGGAATTAAATGAAGATAATCTTAACATTTTAGTAAAAGAAAAGTCTTGTAATTGCACAGGAGTTGAAACATTACGTACACCATCATTAATAGCGGAAATGTTTAATGTTGTTTTTCGTTTAAATAAACAAACAGAGGAATATTTATATATGATTGCTTTGGACGGTAAACAAAAACCTTTAGGTATATTTGAAATATCTCATGGAATAGTAAACATGACAATATGCAATCCTAGAGAAATTTTTATAAAAGCGTTGTTATGTGGAGCGAGTGGAATTGTTATCACGCATAATCATCCAAGTGGAGATGTAACGCCATCTAAAGAAGATATAGAATCATATAAACGCCTGAAAGATGCTGGAAAACTTATAGGAATAAATGTGTTAGATAGCATTATCGTAGGGGATGGTTATTATAGTTTTATGGAAAATGGAATATAGGAGGCAAACCATGAGTACAAACGACTATATAAGACATGTAGCGCAAAAAATACCATTGGCACAAATATTATTCTATTATTCAGCCTGTAAGCATCAGAACGCACCCTAAAAATGGCATAATGGATTTTATAAACTATGACACCAGGATGGAAATAAACGGGCGTATGGTATGGGCTGAGTTGTATTATAACAGGGAATTAACACAGAAGGAAATGGAAGATTTTGAAATGATCAGATGATAGGAGGAATTTCTATGGGTAAGACGTTAGAAGAATTAATGGAGGCTGTAAAAAATTTTGTGTCTATGGGTAAAAATCTTTTTTGATAAAAATT
>CAJUHL010000116.1 GCA_910586425.1 uncultured Bacilli bacterium | reverse complement strand
AAATCAATAAGAATAAGCGGCTCTGTGATGTGCCTTAGACATATTCAATTTTCATCCTCTTGACTGGTGCGTTTACGACTTTGAATATCAGCTCGTCAACGCAGTCTGTATATCTGCCTTGCTGAATGAGCTGATTTTTCAGCTCCACAAGGCTATGTAACAGGAGCTTTCTTTCTTCACTATCCACATACAAATGATTTTTCTTTTCTCTCATAAATTTCACCAACCTTACTTGTCCAACTATGCAACATCGGGAGTAGATACCAAAAGGTTAATTGTACGTTCATTACCTCGTTGAACCACTGTCGGATGTTCCGAAAACTCAACTTGATTATTTTCACCATACCGTACCACCTTATCCGAAGTCTTTAATGAATATACTAAAAAGCCTGTAAAATCAGATGATTCATTACTTTGTGATAATGGAACATTACCGCTGCTTCTCTGGGTCGAAAATTTTTCAAATAGCACACTTCATCATTACTCAATCATCTTGTCCTTAACTTCTTTTTGTTTCTTATGATTTTCTGCAACCCAATTTAAAGCTAATTTCTGTAATTTTTGAAACAATTCAATGTGTTCATTGTATTTTTCAGAAGATAGACATCTACGTTTTTCTATTAATCTAATCACATTATTAGCTTTATCCTCTATACCCGTTTCACGTTCCGTACCAACTATAACTTGCCCATCGTCTGACATGATTAATTTCAGAGACTTAAATATACTTTCCAAATTATCTGTATCCTGTCCCTGCTGATTTGGAGTATCAATTATATAAAAGTTAAAAGGACTGTCTGTTCTTTCAAGATTATATAAATATAATGCTGATTGATACATATAAACTATTCGAGGTGTTTCACTACCAGTGTGGTCAATTACTTGCACAAAATCTCGTAATTTTATGAATGTCTTTGGTACATTAATTTTATCTGCCAATATACGGCAATTTCCTTCAATCTTATCCTTAATTTCTTTTGACCTTTTTTTAGATTTCATTTCATTAATTTCATCATCTAACTTTGCAATTTCAAATGAAATTTTATCCACTTTTTTCTCAAGGATGTCCAACTGTTGCCCACACGCCTCATACATTTCATATTGACCTTTATTTTTGTAGTATGAAGAATATGATATAAACTCTTGTGATTTTTGTATTTTTAATTCAAGCGACTCCAATTGCCTACTAATCTGCTCATATTTTTGTGCCAAATCAGATAAAGTATTTTCAGTCACATCTAATGCTTCTGTTAGCTCCATTTTTAATTTTTCACAATGAGCATAATCAGAACTTATATTCATTTGCTCCGTTAATCCATTAGAATAAACAGCACCGCAAGTTGGACAAACTAATTCATTTTCTTGTTTCATTGCAAATTCTATATCTTTTTCTGTTTCAATAAGATTTTGTTCAACAATATGCAATTTATGTTGATTCATATACGTCTCATTTTCATAGATTGTCATTTCCGCTTTTATAGAAAAAATATCTTTTCGTAAAGCATCTGCTTGTTGTACTAGATTCTCAATTTCTCTAGTTGCTTCCTCAATAGACTTTGAATTATCCAATTGTGACAAAGAATTAGAAATCTGTTCAACAAAGTTCTGATTGTGATTTAATTCCTTTTTCTTTTCCTCTTTCTCCATTATATGTTGCGCTTTTTGGGTTTGAAGAGAATAATACTTATCATCAAGATAACCACAAACATATTTATTTGTATTCTTTTTCCAATCTTTAATATATCCCACTTTATCAAAAGCGTCAGCTATTTTGTTCCACCCTTCATCCTGGTCGATATATTGGGACCTAAAAAGTAAAGGGGGTGTTATATTAAACTCTTTCCCCTCTTTTGAAATACACGGCATTTTAACTCCAAAAATATCCATTAAGGAATTGCTATATTTATGAAATTCATCTGATTCAATTATACATAAATATTCGCCTTTCGACTGCTCAAAAATTTGAAATTTTTTACCTTGCCGTATTATGACATATTGATTTTTCCCATATTGAAAAAAGATTAAATATGAAGATATAAGCTCTTTCCAATCCTTTTCTATTCTTTTAAGTTCACACCCAAAAGTATAAAAAATGCTTTTAATGATTGAAGATTTTCCAGTCTTATTCCCACCTAAAATAATATTCAATCCTTTCGAAAAAGGAACTTCTAATGAACGTGACTCACTCTGACTGATTACAATCAGTTTTTTTATTATCAGCCTTTTCATTTTTCTTTTCCTCCTCTCTTTTTCGCATATATCTTATTAAAAGTCGATATTTTTGTTCTGTCTCAAATTTCTTTGCTGAATCTTTGCTCATAATACAATACCTCTATTAATGTTCTATCTAATGATTGCGACGAAAGCCCTTGTTTTAACAACTCATGCATACATTCTTTCTCTAAAACACTTGCATCATAAAAATCCCCCATACATTCAATATATGTAGAGATAACCTTTCGTAATGTAATGACAATTTCTTGGTACTTAATATCATTCACATTAAGCCACCTTGAATCATGTAATGTTTTTGCAGATTCAAAATAATGCAATTCCTTATCCGTTAATCCTTGCGTTGATAAATAATTATAAAAATCTGTATAATTTCCCTTTTTGCTAATTGTTGAATTGATTTTATCATTTATTTTGGAAATTTCTATTCCTTTCTTATCCACTAAACTTTTGAAGCTAATAGGCGTTTTTATTTGTTCTGTACTCTTTTTTCTCACGTCATTTACCAGCTGTTGAAAAATAAGATGCGCCGTATCTGTTGGTATATTTTTATTTGCTAACTGGTCAAAAAACATACCTGATGTTTGCGTCGTATATGTTGATAATTGTAATTTAGATTTATGTACAAAAGTATTTTGAATAAATATATCAAATACACTATCAAAATTAGATGGTAATGAATCTACATATTCGTCCTTAATTCTTCCTTTAATCCTTTGATAGAGTTCATTATTTTCGACCGCAACTATTTTTCCATCTTCAATATATGACTGCCAAAGACGAACATCTTTATCATAATCGTTATTTGAAATGAAATAGCAATGTGAACATTCTACTCCAAAATTCAAAAAATTGTAATATATAAACCCTAAAAAGGATTTTTTATATCCTCCACTTTTCTTTTTTTCTCGTTTTGATAACTCCGCAACCGTCCAATCTGAAGAATCTTCTTTCGTCTTAATTTGATAAAATTGGTACTCTTCTTTCTCTGGTATAAATTCTGCCATATCGTCATGAAACTCACAAAACACAATACATTCTGCGTTATTTTCAAGTTGACCTATAATATGACACACAATCCAGTGAACTTGATACTCAAAACGATTATATGAACTAGAACCTGCCTGTTCCCTCTGTTCCAATTCAAGAACTTTACCCATTCTGTATCCCCCCTTTGTTCATCTGTTCCATTTCTGTTTGAAAGTCCAATTCTTCTTCCACTCTTCTTCATCCACTATCGCATCAAACACTGGCTCAAGAAATTTCTGCATCTCCTTAATAACCACCGCAAATTCCAACGTATCATCTTTAATATTTTTTAAAAAATATCTCCACCGCTTCTGCATATCTTCATCTTCGGAAAGTGCCAGAATACGCTTAAAGCTATCTCTGTCATAAGGCGTTTCTCTTTTCTTCAATGTTTCAAAAATTGCCGCCCGTAGCTTCGCTCCCTCAAAATCGAATGTTCTTGCCAGATAATATATATCGTAAAAGTCTTTCATCCTGCCAGTCAATTCAAATCGTTGCAAAATAGCGTCAAATTTCTCTGCTATCGTACTTTCCAAAGAATACGTTTTTATCACTGGCTTTTCAAAATCTGGAAGCTGTGTATTGATTCTTCTTTCCTCCGCTTTTGGCACAATAATATCTCCCACACCAATATCCACATTAAACGGCACACGGACATTTTTTATCTGACCGATAATTTGAGTGCTGATGCCGTGGTATTTCCTCTGTGGGGAAATTTCTTCAAATCCCTTTGCTGTCATGGAAACAAAGTCATTTCCTGTTGATGTCTCAATAATCTTACCAATCATACTTTTTACATCTTCTATGGAATTGGAAAATCCACGAAGCAGGAAATCAACATCTATCGTTGCGCGGCTTTCAAAATTAGTAAGCGTATAGATGAACAATCCGCCTTTCAGAATAAGATTGTCTTCATAACCAGATTTTGAAAGTTTCCGCAAAAATTCCTCCTGCATAAACAACTGCAAACACTGGTTCTTTCTGAACTTTGGGTATAGGCAACAAAAATTATAGGTTGAAATCACATC
>CAJUHL010000115.1 GCA_910586425.1 uncultured Bacilli bacterium | reverse complement strand
ACTTTTGCCTACGAGTATACACTATCAGGCAAAACAACCCCAGAACAGAAGTTCGTACCCTCGCTAATGTAAAAATGCCCCTAAAAGCACACGAAAATAATGTGACTCTGAAATCTATGTAGTGCCAAAAGTGCCGTGTTTACGGGCTTTCCCGGCTTTCCGTGTCCGTATCTGCCGGGGAAGGAGACACCGTTGGATGCTAAGATTATTGCTCCTATGATTTTATTAAAAACTTCTATTCAATCAAACATTATTTGGAATTTAATACATCCTCAAAATCTGCAATTCCCTTTAACAAATCTTTAATTCTTTTTAATTCCGTATTTTGATCTAATGGCTGTTGAGTTTTATTTGCAGACATATGTGCTGTTTCTCCTCTCAAAGCACCAAAAGACGATAATGTAGATATAAATGTTGAATCAAAATCATCTGTTCTATACCCTAAAGGACCAAATAATTTTTTTATATTATCCTCTTTTATTCCATGATTGGATTTAATTTCTTTTCTATAATCTGCAATAATCATCCTTGCTTTCGTATCATTTGTGTCATTCTTGTCTATTTTATCATGCCAAATAAAAAGTGACGATAGATTATAATTTGCAATCTTTTTCTCTACCCACCTTTTTTCTGCTTTAGTTAACAACTTTAATGCGACACTTTCAAAATAATCTTCTAATTCAGCATGACATAAAAGCCTCAAACCTCTCAGTCTATCTGCTTGCAAATTAGTAATACCATTTATAGATTGATTGAACTTGAAATTTTTCTCAATTTGTGAAATTCTTTTTTCTAAATGCTTATATTCTTTAGATCTCTTTTGTTCACTCATAAAGGCACCTCTACTACATTTCGCTCATAACTTCTATCTTGCCTTCATTAAGTTTCAATTTAGGAATTTTCACATGGTTTTCATCAACATTAATTAGCAATTCTAAAATATCCGATACCTTTGTAAATCGCAAAGCAATTCGATTAATATCCTTTGTAGTATCACTTACAGCATGTATAAACTCATTATTATCATTCATTTTTACAAATTCTTCTACAAATTCTTTCTTCTTTTTATCTATAGCAAATCTTATTTCCTTTATTGAAAAATAATACGTCAAAACCTCATATATCGAACGATTAAATCTCCCGTTACATTTTCCCTTTGTATACCTACTAAATGCAGAATTGGGTGTAAACAAATCAGTTAAATAAAGAATTGCATTTTCCAATTCCTTAAACAATTCTCGAAGTACCTTTTCATTTTTCTCCCAACTTTTATTTAAATTTTCACATGTATAATCAAGAAATTCTTTTAAGTTTCCTTCATATTTATCCGCAAAACATTTAAATGCGAAATATCTTAAAGCCAATTCTATATCTTTCATGCGTGGATCAGCACTTTTGTTATTTAACATATTTTTTATTACTTCACTATTGGCCGTTTCATCATCTAAAAAATCCAAGAATGGACCAGGTTTTAATGCTTGCCTTAATTCCTGAGGAGATAATTTTTTACTACCAGTATTTAACCTCAAAAAAACAGTATAAAGAAACGCTTCATCCGGCCAGTTTTTTATGACTATTGTTCGTATTGATTGATTATCTAAATTATTAATATAATCTGTACTCTCTACTTCTAATTGACTATACGTTTTTCCGTTGAAATCCTCTAATATATCTAACCCCTTCAATTTAAGCTGCTTAAATACATCTTTCTCTTGTAAACTTTTTTCTTTAAATTCCTTTTCGGAAATATCTGAATAGAATCTACGAATACTTAATAATCTTTGTTTTCCATCTATAACAATATATGAATTCTTTTTTTGCTTATTCTCTGCTAAAATAATGGGCGGAACTGGAAAGCCTAACATTAACGATTCTATTAATTTGCTTTTCTCCTGTTCACTCCAAGCATCCCTTCTTTGAAATGAAGGATTTAAATCAATATTCCCTTTCTCCAATTGTCTTGCAATTGTTTCTGTAGTCCAATCCGTCCCCCAAATAACAGCTTGATTAAATTTCCCTAAATCTACCTTTAATTCTTCCTCATTTTCTTCTCCATTTAAGTCAAAAATAATATCCATATTTTCCATAATTTTCTCCTTTAGTTCGATGCGCGTTTCGGAATAACTGCGCCCTTCAATGTAGCTGAATTTTCTTTTATATCTTCCACTACCTCTTCAACTGAATCATGTTTCTTTAACCAAATTTCTTTTTCTATTTCCAATTTACTCATTAAATAATCATGTCTTTTGGAAAACTCATCGAAAATATCGCTCCATGTCAAAACATAGATTTTGTTATTTCCGTTCCCATCTACATGAACCAAATGTGGCTCTCCGAGATTTCTATGACTTTCTAACTCATCTTGAATAAACCCGTTTTTATTAAATCTGTTACCTATCAAAAAATAGGTCCATTTGACATTACTTGCATTAAACCTGTCATCAGACTTAATAACACGCATATACTTCTTAACCTGAGAAAGTTGTTCTTCTCCCAAAGGAATAACAGGTCGTTTTAATTCTACTACAACATTTTCAGTGACATTACCCTTCCGATCTTGCCTTATCATATAAATATCCATCTCTTTATTTTTATCTTCATGATCGAGAGTAACTTTAGAATCGTCACCTTTCGTTGCTATTAAAAGCCCCTTTAATGCCAATTCAAAATCTGGCTCTGCGGCAGTTATCAAGCTATATTGCTCTCCAAATAGCCAGTAATGTCTTTCTATAACTTCTTGTAAATGTTCTACCTCTTTTGCGAATTTCTTATCATCAAGTACAATTTCTTTTAATCCTTGAACTACTCTTAAACGGTCCTGCAATAATTTAATAACTTTTGTAATATTGTTTAATGTAGTATATCTTAATACATCCGCCAATTCTTTTATTTCATCCTCATCAAGGTCTATTATTTGTTGCAGCACTTCAAAAAGTTCTGGTTTATTACTATTATCCATAATGAGTTGTAATAAATGAATCATTATTTTTTTGTTGTCATCGTTTAGTCCTGTAAATATTTTAGGTTGTGCTGTATATAGTGTTTCAACTAGATTATCAAGTTCTCTTTTTCTATATATGTCAATAAAATTACTCATATTAAAATTTGGATACACTTCTTTTTTAATTAACGCATCTATATATTTATCAGATGCCTCTTTCAAATACTCTTTTCTAAACTTTATTAAATAGCGATTAATAGCATCAATCAAAATCTTAAACTCTGATTCATTTTTATTAGGGAATAAACCTATTTGCCCCTCAATCTGAGTATTATCAAAATTAAATTCATCAAAATAGGAACTCTTAATAAATATACTGTGAAAAAATTCATCCGACTTCTTATTTAACTTAGTCGCCTCTTTATAACACTCCTTATTATCTGATCCAATAAAGTAAAATTTTGAATACTCCTTCCCCAAACTTTTACTCCATTGCACGAACTTTACTTCATATTCATGATTTAGTTTAAGTTGAACTAAATCTAACTCTGTTCTATTTATCACAATATCCTCATAAGAAATCAGCTGATCATCTACGGATATCTCATACTTATTACTTTCATTTAATTCTAAAAACCAAAAAAATTCATTCCTTATCTCTTCAATTATTTCTTCTTTAGATAATGCAATTAATTGTGTAAATGTAACTTTAGTTCCAACTGAATCTTTTGTTTCAGTTGGTTTTAACCCACCGTTATCGTCATATTCATTAAGAGAATCTTTATTCATTCCAATATAATATTTATATTTCTTTTCGTTTTTCTCGTAAACAGTGTCCCATCTTGCTATTTGAGCAAAAGAGAAAAACGTCAAACGTCCTATACCTTTACGCCCATGTGGCAATGAATGATTTAGTCTGCTAGGTAAATCAGCCTTTTTAGATTCATTAAAAGGTTGAAACTTATGTGGTAATTCATCATATACAATACCTGTACCATCATCTATAATAGATACCATATTTATCAAACCCATTTCATTAGTATGCAAATATACTCTCACATGAGACGCGCCCGCATCAAACCCATTCCATATGTATTCACATATTGCATCTAATGGTTTTACATTTTTCAAATTTTTCTTTATTCCTTCAGGTGTAATCAATATATTTTTCATGGTATCTCTCCCTGACTCTATATTGCTAATATTTTACCATATCCTCATTTCATTTACTATCCAAAAAACACAAATTTTGCAAACAAATACGCAAAACTCCATACTATCACGAAAACTCCGAGCAGTTTCCGTGTTTGTATCATATCCCCCGTTTTTCAACAGCATTTTCCGTCAAG
>CAJUHL010000114.1 GCA_910586425.1 uncultured Bacilli bacterium | reverse complement strand
CATCTTGAAATTTTACGTCTATTCTTGTATTTCCATCTTCTGTCTGGTATATGATAATTTCACTTTGTATATTAGTTTTAATGTCCTTTTCTTTATCTGTCACATTTCCACTCCTTCTCAATCAGATTTCTTCTCTCAAAAAAAATGCTATCTGGGAACCTTGACTCATCATATACCCCAATACAGTCTGTACTTTCTGTAAAAGCTTTGTATTCTCCCTAAATTCCATTCTATGGCGAGCGACAAAACTTCCAATATATTCCTCAAGATAAAATAGTGTATTGTCATAAAATGCTACTCTGCATTCCGGGTCTTTCATAGTCAGCTTATATATCCACTCAATTCCAATCTCCTTATAAGGTTCCATTCCAACTGTATTCAGCAGCTTAGCCAAAGCGAAAAACATCGCTTTAACACTTCTTGATTTTTCAGTAAAATCCGTTAAAAATACGGCTCTTTCCTCTGAAAGCAAATCACAACTATGAATATTTTTCTGCCAGGCAGTATTTGCAAACAGATACGTTGTAATAACCCTATCCCCTCCAAAAGGCACATTACAGCTAACGTAATAATCGTACTCTTCCTTATTGCCTAGCTCAATCATCTTTGACTTCAGAAGTTCCCATATACTCCAAAATTCATCTGTCTTTCCATATACCTCCTGATCTATAATTAGCCATTTTAATAGTTCCTGTACATATTCATTTCTAATAATATCTGCCCTTTCCGTAAAGGACGTAATAAGAACTTTTCTTTCGTAACTATCACAATATAACAGTACATCAGCAAACCAAACAATAAAATTCAATGTATACCCTATGAGATTTCTTCGTTCTTCTTTCATATCATAGTTATTGCCAAATGTTATTCTTATTGTTTTATCTTTCGTCATTTCAGCAATCGTAAATGCCTCTTTCATATCTACCGAAATAAATGATATAACAGCAAACGTCACAGCTCCACTAAGCTTTGTAAAATCAATATTCGTTACACCAATAGAATCTTTTATTAAAACCTGTTCTATATTTTGTTGATAGCTTTCCAAAAAGTCATCAAGAGAAAGATTCCTCTGTTTCATCATTTGTGCTTCATATTGATCTGCAAGCAATGAAAACATATACACAAGCTTCCATCCATCACCCGAGCTCTTTTGCCATATAGTATTCGCAACCTGTTTTATAATACGACTATCATGACCCCAGTCTCTAAGAACCAGTTTTAAGAGCAAATATAGTGGATTTTCATTACCTGCTATTTTTATATTTTCCCCATCTATTAATAATATAAGTCCAAGTGTAATCGCTTCTGCTCCATTCCCAACTTGTGCAAATTCAAAATCTGATATTTCTGAAAACAAATACCCAAGATCAAAAATAATATGCCTGCATAAGTCCCTGTCTCTATCTCTCAAATCTTTTCCAAAATCTCTAAGCAATACTGCACATGTATATGGAACGATCGAAAGATACCGATGAAACAGAAATGACTGATCCTCAGATTCCGAATTATCTCTATCGTTATAATTACATAAGAATCCCCACAGTTCTTCCAATTCTTTCAATACAATTAATATATTGGAATATTTATCATATTCTTTAAACTTCTCATTTCCATTAAATTTATAATCACTCCACAACTGTAAATCCATATATTGAAAATGATAGTTGCTTGTCTCCCTGCTTTCTTTACTGAGTTCCTCCATATCTTCGGTAAAATCAAGCATCACCATGCACATATTATTCCCTTTGTCCTCCGGCTCAATATTAACCACTCTTTTGTAATGCCGTAAATCCATTCTATAATATGCATACTTGTCTGATGTCTGCCATGTAGCTATATCCTTTGTTGCCTCATCAATAGCTCTATATATTTTTTCTAATCTCACACCATACTCTTCCTCAGATATTCCGTTTCTATTTGTCTGGTATTGAAGAATAATGTCCTCTAACCTTTTACATCTATGTGGAAGTTTATTACTTTCTCTCCGCTCTTCTTCAAAAATATTATCTCCATGCAGCAAAAATGATGCCTGTCCTTCGGACACGAATCTATCCGAATCAAAGTGAAATATCTCTTTTATTTTAAGAAAATCACAGACAATATCAACCATTTTTTCTGGATATGCTTCGGCTATACTTACAATAACTGCTGTCAGCATAACATTTTCAGATTTCATTAATACATCTCTGCAAAAATCCATAACCAAATTGTCATCAGAATTTTTTACCACTTTAAGAAGCCATGTTTCAAATCCCATCAACAAACTGACAAGAAGATCTGAACCCACATGCGTTCCTCTGTACATCTTCCAAAGACGAACAGATGCTGTCTGTTCTATTTCCTGCCCTTTCACATAAATCATGATTTTTGTGCATTCTTTGTCATCTTTATTCAAATGTGACTTTAAATAAACTTTTCCTGCCTTATTACAAAATCGAATCAGAAAATCTGTTGCTGTTTTCTGATTGTTTTGCAGCAAATTTATAATCGGTGTCTTATATGCACTTGCTGGATAATATTTATTTGACAGATGTGAATCAAGCCCAAAATAACCATCTATATCTACACTACGATAAACAGGTGATTGACCCTGATTCACCCACAAATTTTCCATCAACCTGATTGTCATTTCAGGCATTGCAAACGGTATTTGTCCATAATGATAAATATCTGCTACCGCACGCTCCGCCAAATTACTATATATTCTATGGGCATTTAAATTTATTTTAGCGCAGATAATATCTTTCTTATCGCCTTTCGAATGTTCTAAAACAATTTGAAAAATATTGTTCAGTTCATCTTTAATCATCCATGCAGAATTAACCACCACATCCTGCAATTTTTCAATCTGTTCATCCCTTACAACATATCGTAAATCTTTGTCATTTGATAATTGTTCCAATAAAAATAATCCTATTTTCCCGGCAAGTGCCGTATTCTCTTCTTTTTTATTTTCAACATGCTTTGTCCATGAATCCAGAACCTCAATTATAATAACAACCATTTCTTTGTCCCAATTGATTAATTCTTTATGATCAAATATATAAACAAATAACGCTTTCCATGCATATCCAGAAGGCTTTGACAATCGAAACGGAATAAGATTTCCCCGTTTGAAATATAGTTCTTTTTGTTCTGCTACACGGCAACATGTATTAATCAGAAATGCCATTTTTTTTAGCATTGCATAATTATCATTATCCATGTCAGATGTAATTTTGTAATATACGTCTTTCAAATGGTCTTTACTGATAACCGTCAGAAGAACCTCGTCTTTCCATACTCTATCAACATCTTCGCATTCAAGAATGTTGAAAATAATATCCTGATGTTCTTCTGTTGCTGCAAAATATGTCATCCAACCATGGAACAATTTTCTAACCCGAAGAGATGTCCTAAATTTTGTAAAAAACTTGTCTGCTCCAATATCCATATTATACTGCTGTGTGAAAATATGGCTTGCGGCTAATTCCTCATATACATCATGGCTATAATAATATTTTCTGGCATCATTTGTTTGGTTCAATATTCCTGCCTGCTCCAAATCTTCAAATGCATCATAATCATCTTTGGGCTGTATCTCATACTGATAATTTTCATTTTCCAACATATCCATTGTAATAGATAAAAGAGCATCTTCCCTTCTGGTGGGCATATTATTTTTACGTTTTCTATTATTTCGTATAATGTCCTCCCATATTTTCTTTTCAAAAATTTCTCTGTTAAGAATAATATTTTTTTCATCTTCCAAATCATTCAATGAAAGATACAACTTCAGATAAAATGGTGCGCCAAGCAATTCCAAAAGCTTTTTATCTTCTGGAAGTATAAAGCCATATGTATTAGATAGTTCTAAAAGTTTAATGCAATGGATTGGGTCTACATGATATTGCTGAACCTTAACCTTGCTTAACAAAATATTATGAAATGATTCTTTATATGTTGTTCTAATTGTAAAAATCAATTTCCATCCTGCTTTTATAAAAGTCTGTAACAGTTCTTCAAATGTATGCTGATTTTCCATTGAAAAATACTTCTCTGCTGCATCAATATATACAATACGGATATCTGCATCTTTATATACACCAAGCAATTCATCAATTTTCAATACACCATGTAAACTTAAAAACCTCAGTATATCATCTACATCCATATCTATACTTTTAAATGCAAGAAATGCAGTACCATCACTAAAGTTCTCCATTATCCTCTTAACCAATGCAGATTTTCCAGAACCCGCTTCCCCATCTACTAGCAAAATCTGATTATCCGAAACAAGAAAACTATCAATATTTAACATATTATGGTCTAAAACAATCTCATTTTCTTTGTAAACTATACTTG
>CAJUHL010000113.1 GCA_910586425.1 uncultured Bacilli bacterium | reverse complement strand
GAATAGTGAATGTAAAATAGTAGATAGTTTTCCACTTGTAGTAAATAAATTTGGTGGAGCGCGTTTTGTTATCGAAAGTCAACAGTAGACGGATCTACTATTACTTCTGTATCTGTAGAATGTCTGATTTGGTTTATAGAAGTAGAATTCAAAGAAGGTAATTCAAAAGACTTAAAAATTAATTTTCTTGAAAGGTATATTGAAGTGCTAGAAGATTATTTGAAAATACCACATGAACGAATGGAATATTGTGATCTACCATTAAAATATTTAAGAACTCATTTTAACAAAACAAAAAATGCCATAGGGGTCGCAACAAATAGAATGCAGAAACATTTTCCTTATCCTCTTAAATATGTTAAGTATGGAAAAGTCTATGTTTCTGCTATTGGTGTTAAATGGTTAAATGAAAAGTATTTTAGAACAAAGTATATTGAGTATTTAGAGAACTATAAAGACTCGTTAGAAAGTAGAATTTCTAATTAGTCTTTTTTTGATGTAATCAGTCTTGTGTCTTAAAAATATAATTTAGAGAGGGAGCTGTTTATATGAATTTAACTGTTGAGAACTATGATAAGAATGAAAATAAAATTGAACCTAAAAAAATAATTTTAAATCAGGCATTAATATATACTTTACTAAAGAAGTATCTAAAAGAAGTGTAATAATCTATAAGTATTTCATTTTTTGTATAAAAATGGTATTATGTAGTTACAAGTTTTTTTACAAAAAATGCTTTTATAAAAGAAGGAGGAAAAACTATTAACGATATAAAAGCAGAAGTAAAAAAAATTAAAGCTCTTTATGTTCGTGTATCAACAGATGCTCAAGTTGATGGATATTCAATAGAAGCTCAAATAGAATCATTAGAGGGTTATTTAAAAAGTCAAGGATGGTCCGATTATGAATTATATGCTGATCCAGGATTTAGTGGTAAGAACTTAGAAAGACCTGCAATTCAAAAATTAATAAAAGACTGTGAAGATGGAAAAATTGATACGGTTTTAGTTTTCAAACTAGATAGATTATCTCGTAGTCAAAAAGACACTTTATATTTAATTGAAGAAGTATTTAATAATAATGAAGTTGGTTTTATCTCTGTTAGAGAAAGTTTTGATACGACTACTCCATTTGGTAAGGCAATGATTGGAATATTATCAGTATTTGCTCAATTAGAAAGAGAAACTATTTTAGAGCGTACTAGAATTGGTCTCAAAAAACGAGCTGAAAATGGTTATTGGCGAGGTGGAGGAAAAACTCCTTTCGCTTATGATTACGATAAAGAAGCAGGTATGCTTGTTGTTAATGGAGAAAGAAAAGTCATCTTTGATTTAATGAAAACATTAAGACTGCAAGGATATAGTTATAATGAACTTTCTAAAGTAACAGGATATGATGAATCGTGGATTCAAGGTATATTAAGTTCTAAAACTAATTTAGGAAAGATTCCATTTAAAGGTGAACTTTATGATGGCAAACATGAGGCAATAATTAGTGAAGAAGAATATAATCAATTACAAACAATAGAAAAACAAAGAAGCAAAAATCAACATGCAAGTCATTACTTGTTATCAGGTAAAATATATTGTGGTAATTGTGGAGCAAAGTATCGCTATCAAAAATGGGGACAAAGAATAATTTGTTATTGCTACTCTCAACAAAAGAGTAAACCAAAATTAATCAAAGATCCGAATTGTAATAATATAAGACTGGATAGTTTTGAAATTGAGGATAGCTTCTTAGAACAGTTATTTGCCATGTCTTTAAATGAAGAGTTATTTAGGAGTACTTTTGATTTATCTAAAACAAATCTTGTTGATGAACTTAATATAAGACTGGATAAGACACAGAAAAAAATTGAAAACTTAATTCAGTTACTTTCAGATAATATAGCAAATGAAGAAATAAAATGCGAACTTGCTAAATTAACAAGTGAAAAGTCTAATATAATTAAAGAGCTAGAAAATATAAAAGAAAAAGAAAGAACAACAAAAACTTATGATAAAATTAAAAATCTAGGAAGTGTTTGGACTGGAATGGAATTTAAAGAAAAAAGAAATGTCGTAGAACAACTGCTAGATAAAATAGTTGTAGATGGGAAAACACTAAAGATATATTGGAATGTTAGTGAAAGCTAACATAAAAAATATAGAGTTTTCTCTACATATGTCTTAGTTCCCAATCAAAGACATACTAATATTAATCTTTAATGCTCCAACAATAGTCTTATAAGAAGCTGGCAAAACTAATTTAAAAAAGGTTTGCTTTTTGGTTGCATGAAAGGATTTCATGAGTTTCAATTTATTTAAATCCGTATTTGCAAAGCCTTGTGAAACATTAATAATAGTAATAATAACAGAAATAAGGAGTGCCATTATAATAATGGAACGCATGCCTGCACCACCCCAAATAATAATAATAGGACCTAATGCCACTTTAGGTAAGCTATTTAAAATGGTTAAATAGGGATCTGTTACTTTTGCAATGAAAGAATTCCACCAAAGAATAGTTGCAATGACACATCCCATTATGGTCGCAAGACCAAAGCTAATAAATGTTTCATATGTCGTTACCCATATATGGTGGTATAAATTATTTGCTTGATGCAATCCAACAATGGTCTTCCATACCTTTTTAGGACTTGAAAAAATAAATGTATTAATCATTTCATGATCTGCAAGTATTTGCCATATACCAACAAAAAGAATAAAGATAGAAACTTGTGCAACCCGAATCCAAAAGCGTGTTCTTTTTCTTTTTTTGAGATATAATTGATGCTCTTTACTATACATGGAAATCAATATCCTTCCATATCATATCATAGTAGGTTGCAAATTCTTTGGCTTTCCTATTTTCAATAGGGTTTGATTTATGGGATAATGCAATATCATAAATATGCTTGATTTTTCCAGGTCTTTGGGATAGTACAATTACCTTATCGGACATTGATATTGCTTCTGCTAAATCATGTGTAACCATAATTGCACTTTTTTTCTCTTTTTTAAGTATTTCATATACATCATCAGAAACAGCCAATCTAGTTTGGTAATCCAAAGCTGAAAATGGTTCATCTAATAGTAGAATATCCGGTTTGGTAGCGAGTGTTCTAATGAGAGCAACTCTTTGACGCATTCCACCTGATAAATTTTCTGGATAACGATACATAAAATCTTTTAATCCATAAGTTTCTAATAAATGAACAACATACTCTTTATTTTCTGTTGTGAGTTGGTTTTGAATTTCTAAACCAAGCAGGCAGTTGTCCAAAATTGTCCTAAAATCAAAAAGGCAATCTTGTTGTAACATATAGCCAACGGTTATGCCTTCTTTTAAGGTAATTGTTCCTTCAGATGGTTCCATTAAATCGGATAAAATTGATAATATAGTAGATTTTCCACATCCACTTGGACCTACAATGGAAACAAATTCTCCTTCTTTTAAAGAATAAGAAAATCGATCAAGTGCTAAAATTTCTTCTTTTGGCGTATGATAGATTTTTCTTAAATCCTTTATGTTTAATATTTCTTTCATTTTTTTGAAAATTTGGTTTCTACTAATTGATTATAAGGAGCCTTTGTAGTTAATTCTCCACTATTTTCCATAATTTCTTGTATATGGTTAAAATCTGCTTCCTCAATATAGGTTGTGGTAAACCATGAGTCAATGTCCATATATCGTTGCACAATGATTGTTAAGTCATTTTTAGAGATATCTGGGAAGTAGTTTAAAATTTTTTCTGCTACTTCTTCTGCAGAGTGACTATGTACATAGTCTAATCCCTTTTGAATTGCCTTTGTAAATCCTTCAATGACTTCAGGATTGTTTTCTATATATGATTTTTTAGCATTGTATGCAGTATAAGGAACCACACCTCCTAGTTCCCCAACTGATGCAACTACATATCCGTATCCTTGTTTTTCTAACTGCAAAGCACTAGGTTCTCTTAATGCAAGAATAAGAAGTCTCTATATTCTTTAAAATAAATATCCATATAAAATATTGTGAAAGGCTAGAAAACTCAACTTTTTTTGGTATAATTTTATAGAGGTGTTTTTATGAAATGTATGAAATGTGAAAAAGGCAATATGATTATAAAACTTGGGCAATATGGATTGTTTGCCGCATGTGATAATTTTCCTAATTGTAGAAATACAATGAAATTAAATAAATTTTTATATGAGGTATTAAAAAAGGATGGAATTAATATTTATGGATGGAATTATGAATGTTGGAAATGCCATAAAAGTACAAAAGTTTATACATATTTTATAAATAAACAGTTAAAACCATATATGGAAAAACATATAGAATTGAATAATTTAACCCGTTGTGCTAGTTAATAGCCAAAAATTAAAGAAGCAATTTGGGA
>CAJUHL010000112.1 GCA_910586425.1 uncultured Bacilli bacterium | reverse complement strand
TTTTGCTAAAATATTTGAAACCAACATCGACTTTATAATTTGCCTTATTTGTAAGTAACTGTGGTATGTCTGTAAATTTCATATCTGATCCTCCGTTCCAATAAAATCAATCATTCATTTCCATTTTCTTCAATTTCTCATTCCAATACTTATTTGCTTCTTCTGAACCTCTAATATACAATGTTGTATATATTCCTTTATAAAAACAACCAGGACACAGGTAACCATGATATGCCATATTATCTCTTATTGAATACATGTTGTGTCCACAATCTGTAAAGAAAAAGGTTCCTTCTCCGTGCTTCTCTGGTGTTGTTTGATATGTTGCGATATTCATCTATGTTTCACTCCCGTTTCCCATTATACCATACATTTCTCTGCCAAACCAATCAGATTATTGATTCCATCAAATTTATCTTCCCCATTCTGTGCCATATCCCAGCACTTACTAAATAATCTTCTTACATCTTCCCATTTAGCAGAAAATATCGGACTATTAGATATCTCCACATCAATCCCATCTTTCATTTTTAACATATACTCGGCATAATCATTATTATAGACATCCTGTTTTCTATCAATTTCATTTATATAAATCTTAGTAGTTTCCAAGTCAGAATGTCCCATCATAGTTTGCACAATCATAAGATTGTCAGCATCTTGAGGATGCAGTTTATAAATTGTATTTGCGTAATACTTCCGAAAACTATGTGTACTAATTGGATATGTTAATCCAATCATTTGTACAGCCTGTTTTAACATTTTTCGAAATGCGGCATCAGAACTTGAAAAGATTCTTTCCTTATAATGCTCCATAGGTTTTATTTTCACAAGTTCACAATACTCTTCAATGTAATATTTTGCCAAAGCATTTAGTTTTACTCCGACCACTTTTCCTGTTTTTTCTTCTTTTAAAGTTGTTAACCGTTCCCTATATAATCCATTCTGCAAAAACAGATCTGACCATTTTAGAGAAATAGTATCTCCCACACGTCTTCCGAGTGAAACCATTAAACAACTTGTAAACCAATGATGATACATTCTATTTTCTTTAAAATAATTTAACACATTTTCCAAATCCTGATATGTTCTAAATGGTTCCACCCGTGTAGATTCATTATTAATCTTTGAAATACTTTTCAAGTTAAGGATTAAAATATTATTGTCATCATCCATTTCACATTCAATCCATATTTGAGATTTATAATTGGTAAACTTAATTACATTTTGAGTATCTTCAGATTCATCTGATTCCACTATTGTAAAATTATAGTCATGCATATAATTTTCTAATTCTGTTTGAGAAAAAACTTCTCCAACTATATCATTTTTCATTTTATCAATTTTTCTTGCCATATTTCTAATCTCCTTTTAATTATTATTTCTACATTCAAAAAGAAAAAGCACTAACAATTTTCGTCAATGCTCTCAATCCACTTAGAATTATCAATAATGATATCTACACGTAAGTACTATTAAATTGTTTCCTTCCACTTGATAAACCAATCTGTGTCCGTCTGTTATCCTTCTACTCCACTTTCCAGCCAAATCATATTTTAGTGGTTCTGGCTTCCCCACACCTTCAAATGGACTTCTTTTTATATCCTTAATCAATTCATTTATTCTTTTTACAATTTTCTTGTCCATCTTTTGCCAGTAAAGATAATCTTCCCAAGCATTTTCTGTGAAAGACACATTCATAAACTAATCCTCCACATCAAAATTTACAAGCCTTCCATCTTCAGCTTGCCTGATAGACTCTTTCAACCACTCATAATTTACCTTACTTTCTCTTATGTGAAGATTTTCCATCAGATTATCATACTGTGCCTGAGACATGAGCACAACATTTTCATCATTTTTTCTCGTAATTATTGCGATATCAGAATCATGTACAACCCGATCGCAAACTTCTTTGAAGTTATTCCTTACATTTGAAAAATTAGTTGCTATCATATGACCATCTCCTTTAAATATAGTATATTCTATACTCTTAGTATTGTCAATATTTTGTACAATATTCTGTTCAATATTCTGTACCAATATAATGTGCAAGTTAAAACGATGATTTCAAGTACACATTACTCATCATCACTATGCGTAATTCGCCTATATCTCTCAATTTCTTCATCTGATAGGGTCAACGGACTTTCTTTTGCCTTTTCATAATCTGCAAAAGCAAACTCATAATCTTCCTTCGCTCTCAGCATTTTTACATGATATTCTCTTTCGTAATATGCCCGAATATACCCCATATTTTTCAAAGTGGCAATATATCCATCTAATTCATAATAGGATACAATATTATGTCCTTCCAATTTTCCATCAATATACTGTAAAACATGGTAATTATCCGTATATGCTTCTTTAATTACATATTGTTTCTTTTTCTCTTTCATTTTATTTCCTCCAATCATTTTATATAAACTACTTCTCTTTTCGTGGAAAAGTATAGAGCACGATCCAACACATATACAGCGTGGAATATACAAATCAACTTGCCAAAGTCTTTACACTTCCAAAATATTTATCATAATCCTTCTTAATTTCCTCCACCCTCTTCATAACAGCAGAATTCTTCCCTGTTCCACGTCCGGCAGCATCATTATACGCCTTAGAAGTTGTGGCAGATTTCTTTCCACTAAAGAAATTTACAAACCACTCCATCATCTGTTTGTCTGAATATCCTTCATTAAGCGACTCTGCAACAATCGGCACAATACTAATCATATGTGTTCTGGCATAAATCCTTTTTGCAATTTTCTTATCCTCTATCATGGTATGAATATTGTAAATACGATCAAATACTTCTGTTAAAAGAAGTTCATCATCTTTTGTAATATCTGCCTTTCTCATATATGGACGAATCCACTTGGCATCCGTAGAAACTTCCTTATCATTAAGAATTGCATGTGCTTTGGCCACCATATCTTCATTCACATGTCCATCTAAAGCTGTCTGACTTAAAGCATCAGCAAACAGCTTATGCTTCCCAAGATTGATAATCTGTTCCTTTGATTTCGCCTTTACACGGTTCATCGTAGCAGCGTTTAATGCCTGACCATTATTCAGATTATAGAATGTATCCGCCTGTTCTTCCTGATCCGCATTGTCCGTATAGCAAATTGTGAATGAATACTCCTTAATGGCATTTTGAAAACATTCAGGAAGATCACTAAACTTGTACCCGTTGATGTTAATTTCTTCTGTCTCCCCCTCATCATTTATTACTGTAAATTCCTCAAGTCCGCTCAACTCAAATTCATCTTTCAAGAATTTAATAACAGTTAATGTTCTCTGTTTTCCATCCTCTCCTTCATAAACATCTTCCACTTTATTGAAATACAAAGGAGGAACATGTCTATCCAATATCAAAGAGCGAATCAATGCAGATTTCTTATCGTTATCTTTCCACACATAACCTCTTTGAATATCAATGTTAAAATTCACTGTTCCATCCTCTACATATTCTACAAGTTGACGCGCTGTCCAATGTATCTCTGCCTTCGCTGCACCTTTAATTATTTTCATTACATTTCCTCCATTTCATCAAATCATTTTAAGATTTTAACTTTCTTCCCGTTCTCTACATATATCTTCTTCTCTATTCCAAGTCCATCACATACCAAATCTTCCACATAAAGAACACAAGATACTCTGTGATCACGTTTCGGATATTTTGATTTTGCTTCTGCACTGAATAACGCAGGATCAATCTGCCTTAATTCCTTTGACAAATATCTATGTATTTCCTTCCTATCATTTGGATGTGCAATCCAAATTTCCCTCAATGCTCTCATTACAAATGTTGCATATCCATTGTTTTCTTTATTCCATCCGGCATTATCGATAATAGAAAAAATAAAGTCCAAGCATTTTTCGCCGTGGACTTTTACAATTGAATATGTATCTGTATAGCTTCCAAGTACCGATTCTTCTCTATTCCCCTTTGTTGCTACAAACTTGATTCCATACTTGTTCAAAAGTTTATCTAAAGAAACGGCAGCATTATCGCCAATGATTACTCTTGAAAGATGCTTTTCAAGTGGCTTCACATTTTCCACTTCTGAATCCTGTCCAATGAAATACTCCGCTTCAAACTTCAAACGCTCTTCCAGATCTTCAGGAGCATCCATGAGAATGATTGCATTAAGACGATCCATTCCCTTCTCAGGAGCTACCAAGCATCTTCCCTGACCATCTACAACAGCAAATCTGTATTCTTCTGGATGTGGAACTAAGATAATAGGAGTCAATTTCCGTTCATCCCATTTATTCTTTAGACGGTTCAAATGCTTATGCGTTCTCATACCCTGATATCTTGAATCAACAAAGCAACAGGATAACGGAACCACTGCGCTACCTGTAACTGCCCTCTGATTCTTTCCTTTTCCAACGGTCATAAGCGGCTTGATATTTGCCACAATGTAAGCGTCAAATCGCTCGCCCTCAGTTAAAATGAAGCGTCGCTTAGTTGCGA
>CAJUHL010000111.1 GCA_910586425.1 uncultured Bacilli bacterium | reverse complement strand
AATAAAAAAGAAGATAATGATGAAGTTGTTAGAATATTTCCAATAGAAAAGTTTGATACAACCAAAACAAAGATTAATATGGGAATGATTGGTGTATCAAAAGATAATGAAACTCGTGTAGAAAATGAAGAAGAATTATTCTATACTATGCCAACAGATGACATTACAAGTAATGAATATATTTTTAGAGAAAATAATTAAGTGTTAATACATTTGTATATACAAGTTTTTCTTTTAAAATAAGGAATTTAGAACTATAAAAACCAATTTGTATATACAAAAAGGTAAATTTGTACATACATTTCGCAAGTGCGAAATAGGTGTTGGTGCACAAAAAATCGTTAGAAAGTCTTTGTTTATAAGGCTTTCTAGATTTCGTGGTGTTTTCCCATATCCTGTTGTCTTTTTTCAATATACATTTTTAATAAAAATGAGAAAAAATTTAGTTCAAAAATTTATAAAAACAAAATTTGACATTATTAAAAAAAGTTATATAATATTCTAAACAAATGGGGTGATTATTATGAGAAAGTGTATAGTTTTACTTTATCATAATTTAAAATTTGATTGTATTAATGCATTGATTATAAAATAAAAAAAATTAGGAGTGATTGATGCAAATACAATTATTAATGAATTACGAAATCTAAATTATCAATTTTTAGCAAATAACAAAAATGGTTTAAAAATTGATAATAAAAATTATATATTTAAAACTGGTAAAATACCAATTTTATTGTCTGCACCACATGCAGTGAAACAATATAGAGAATCGCAAGTTAAATCTAGTGATTATTTGACAGGTGCACTTGCAATTTATTTAGCAGAAAAATGTGATTGTTCTTATTTTTGTAGAGTCTTTAATGATAATGATGATCCTAATTTTCCTCTAGGAACAACATTATCACATATAAAAAATGATTATTTGAATGCATTAAAAAAGTATATTCAAGAATTTAATCAATTTTTAGTAATAGATATTCATGGCTGTGTTAATAGCAAAGAATATGATTGTAGTATATGGTCTAATAATTATAATACTTGTGATTCAAATGTTATTAAGATATTTGAAAATAATTTTAGATACTATAATCTATCTGTTGATAATGGTAGTGAATATTTAGGTGGACAAGTAACTAGACAAAGTTCCATGATTACTAATTCTTTTCAAATTGAGATAAAAAGAAAAATAAGAACATTAAAGTTAGAAAATTATTATTTATTAAAAACATTTATTGATTCAATGGAAGAATCTATTTATGAAACTTACAATTACTCTATGAAATTAGAAAAAGTAAGGAGAGATTTAAGATGAATACAATAAATGAAAAATATGACATTATTTTGCCTAATGAATTTGGTAGAAAGTATACTAAAAGATATAAACAATATATGTATAGCAATATAGAAGGCCAAGATGGAATTCTTAATTATGAATTACAAGATTTTGGCTGTGGACCATGTTCAATGGCAACTATATTATCAAGTATTGGATATGATTTAGATCCAGTAGAAGTAGCAAAATTAATATTATTAGATGACTATGGAAATAAAATAGATTTTTATACAAATAAAGAAAATGGTAGATTAGGAATGTCTACATTAGGTTTTTTATATTTACTTCAAGAGTTAATTAGAGTTAAAGGATTTAATCTTGATTATCAACTAGTAAAATATAGTTATGAACATCCCGAATTAAAAAAGGAACAAATTATTGAGATGATTAAAAGTGATTATATGGCTCTAGTATTGGTTGGCCCTAAAAGAAAGATAGAACATCCAAGAACATTCTCTAATTATGGACATTATATTGCAGTTACGAGTGTTAATAATCTTAATAATGAATTTTATGTAGCAAATCCTAATAAAACTGGAGACTGTCAAATTGATACAACATATTCTTATGAAACACTTATATCAAATATGTATACAAATACTTTTGATTTCCTAATGGTAAAAAATAAATCATTAGTGTTAAAAAAGTAAACTTTTTAAAGGAGGAATAAAGAAAATGAATAAAAATGAAGAAATAAATAATCTGATTGAAAACAATAATGTTGTCCAGAAAATCTATGATGCAACTTATAAATTAAAATTTGATACACACGAATGTACCGCTTTTGAAGAACCTTTTAGTAAAACAACAATAGAATCTATTCAAAAGAAAGAATATTTTAATTGGAATGATCAAATATGTTTTTTATTAACACCTTTATATGAAAAAGCTATACTAAATAGAGGAACTGTATTTTTTGAAAATAGTAATGAACCAAGTTACTATTCCTGGATAGAAATTTTTTATAATAATAAATGGTATTCATTTGATCCATGTTCAAATATGATATTTGAAAAAGAAGCTTTTGATAAATTGCATAAAGCTAAAAAAATATGTTCTTTTACAAGTGATGAAATAAGATCTAAATTAATATATAATTTGTTTTTCCCAGATGAAATACCTAATAATGGGTATAAAAATATTATAAAAAATCAAATATATCAATTACATCCAAATAAGGGAATAATACTACCTAGTCATAACATAGAAGATTTAACTTATGGTGCTGCTTTTGCATATACACTTAAAAAATCGCATAATATAATAAGTTCATTAAAAGCAGAATATTTAGGCGGAACTAGAAGAATATATTAGGAAAAATCCATACAACATTTCAACAATAGATTATAGAAGTTTAAATTTTGAAATCTATCTTGAAATTTTGAGAAATTTATTGAAAAAAATTTATTACATGATAAAATATTAATAGATTTGATATTTATCAAACATCTTTTGCATAAAAGTTCAAAATAGGCTCTTATATCGCACCAGATTGATATTTATTCGAACCTTTATAGTTCGTTTTTTTTGTTCGAATATAAGAAAATATTTAATTTTATATTTTGAATGACCAAAAAGTGGCCGAAAAGTGACCGAATGCGTTGATAACATTTTTTATTTTGTATATACTATAATTGAGGTGATATAAATGTATGTTGAAGATGAGTACACTGAATTAAAAATTGAATTAACAAAAGATATTAAAAAGGAAATTATTGCTTTTGCAAATACTAAGGGTGGAAAAATATACATTGGTATTGGTGATGATGGAAATATTATTGGTCTGAAAAATTCTAAAGAAGATTTAGAATCTCTTTCTGGAATGATAAGAGAAGGAATTAAAAGTGATTTAACACTGTATACTTCAGTTAATTTAATAAACATAAATGATAAAGATATAATAGAAATTAATGTTATGGAAGCGCCTAATAAACCTTATTATTTAACTGAAAAAGGAATTAAGTCATCAGGAGTATATTTAAGATACGGTAACACTAGTGCTCCTGCTAGTGAAGAAGTAATAAAGAAAATGTTGATTGAAAATCAAGGAGATTCTTTTGAAACACTAATTTCACAAAATCAAAATCTAAATTTTGAAACTCTTAATAGTATATTTAATAAACATAGCATTAAATTGGATAATAATAAATTAAAGAGTTTAAATATTATTAATTTGAATAGTCAATATACAAATTTAGGTTTACTTCTATCAGACGAATGTCCTTATTCAATAAAATGTGCAATTTATAATGGAACAAATAAATTAGAGTTTAAGGATAGAAAAGAATTTAATGGTTCAGTTTTAAAACAAGTAAATGATGTATTCGAATACTTGGAATTATTTAATAAAACTAAAGGCAAGATTATTGGATTAGAGCGAATAGATACAAAGGATTATCCCGAATATGCTTTAAGAGAAGCATTATTAAATGCAATTATACATAGAGATTATAATTATAAGGGAAGCATATTGATTTCATTATATGATGATCATTTTGAGATTACATCATTAGGTGGAATTGTTAAAGGTTTGAGTTTAAATGACTTATATTTAGGAATATCTGAAAGCAGAAATCCTAATTTAGCTAATATATTTTATAGGTTGAAATATGTAGAAAGTTTTGGGACAGGTATAGGCAGAATAATAGAATCATATAATGATTTTGATAAAAAGCCAGTATTTGTTGACACAGATAATGCATTTAATGTAACATTATATAATGTTAATTATTCAGAAAATAGCGAAAAAGTGTTACCATCTAATTTAACTCAAGAAGAAAAAATAATTGAATATTTAAATAAAAATAGCAAGATTAATAGGAATATAGTAGAACGATTATTAGATATTTCATCTACTAGAGCAAAAAATATACTAAATAATATGTGTGAAAAAGAATTAATAATCATGATTGGTAGTGGAAAAAATACAATGTATGTGTTAAAATAAATATAGATTGGTTCATATATAAAATATTTGTCAAAAAAGTTGTAGACCGCTACGTCGTCGGCACCAGATTGATACCAAACTCGAACTCTCTATATTTTTGTAGAAATTCGAGTTTTAATATGCTTTAAATTATTGTATAATATATTTGTAGTAATTTAACGCGTTGTGCTAGTTAAAATTTAAAACATGGGATATGGCAGTAGAACCGC
>CAJUHL010000110.1 GCA_910586425.1 uncultured Bacilli bacterium | reverse complement strand
AGATGGTGCTTTTTTCGTGTGCTTCGGAAAAGTTTTCCGTTCCGGCAGCAGAGATATTTTGTCGTTTCTATGGGAATATGGTAAATTAAGTTCGGTTTGATATTCGGAGTAGCGCTCAAAATATTACATATGTAAAAATAAAAAGATTAAAACATAGTAAAAAAGTAGGAATCATATAGATTCTTCTGACAATTTATTCATAATACAAGGAGATGCTTCATAAAAAATTTTTAGGTGTTCGGTAGAAGATGTTTAGAATTGAAAAAATCCTTTATTTTCAAGGAATCTTGTTGATAATGCTGTCTACAAATGTAGTATAAATGATGGTATTATGCTGTGATTTGTGGATAATTCGAGATTTTGTTGATTTATCAAGGAAAATTGAAGTTTTTTGATGGGTTAATTTAGGTAGGGGATTTTGTGGGTGGATGGGATGAAATGGTTGATTTTTCAAGGGTTTTGGGGATTGGGGTGGTAAAGGCTGTGAAAAAATCACGGTTCGGTGCAATGTGAAAAATAGTTTTATAGGCAAAGTAATAATTCATGACAAAATCATATTGGGGACTTGTAAGTAGTATTATTATATTTTATGATATAATAAATTATTATATTTTTAGAAAAGGGGATCAGGATGAAAAGAAAAAGAATGATGTTACTGATACTATGTACATTACTAACATTGACCATAGCTTGTTCAAATAATGACGAAGAAAGCGATAAATCTAATAATTTGATATTGAAATATGCTTCTGATTATTCAATAAAACATGAAAATGAGGATGGTACAATAGAAATAGGGGTAATAGCACCTGACTTTGAAACAATTATAAATAATGCGATTAAAAATAATCAAGAAGATGAAATGAATATTGAAAATGTTTATGATCTTATAAATGAGTATCCAGATTATAAAAAAGAGTATGTAATTATTGTAAATGATCTTTCTGATAAAGAAGCGATTGAAGCGATTCTTAATGATAAAATAGCGGAAGAGTTAATAAAGTCAGCAATAACAAATATTGTATATGAGGAAGAATGGAGTGCAGAAGAATGAAAAGAATTTTAAAATTAGTTATTTCAATAATTATTATGATTTCTTTATGTGGTCAAATTATGATTACTTTTGCAGAAAAGAAAACAGCTAATTCACGCTATGGAGATAATATGTTAGAGTATATACGAGGAAATGACGATAATTTGCTTTTGCTTCGTAAAAACTATGGATATATGACTTTTGTTGAAAATTTTAAAAGTGATTGGAAATCGCTTTACTTTTTGGAAATGTCAGATATATTTGCCCAAACAGGCTCAGAACCAGATAAAAGAAAATATATGGAAGTTCTTTTAAATATTATTGCAACTTATGATTTAGATAATGCATCAGTTATTTCCGAACAAAATAATTTGGATAATATGAAAGAATTTAAAGATTATACATTGGATGTTATAGAAATGGGAAAGGATGCAATTTCAATTATAATAGGAAACAACTCTACGGCAAGTCAATTAGAATCATCGATTGTAACAGCGATAGATGGATTATCTGTATTGGCAAAGAACACAGATAATTGGATAAATGCTATTAGTGATTTAGAAACTATTATACAGAATTATGAAAAATATGACAGTTTTTTGAAGTTAATTGAGGAAAAGGGCGAGGGCGAATTAAAAGAAGCTGCTAATATTTTGCGAAATGGCATGTCAGAAGCAATAGAAATTAAATTAAATACATATATAGATGTGTCAAATGAAAATTTTGAAAATTATAGTGAGTTCTTTTTTTCGGATGTGTTTTTTACAATATTAAAACAAAGTCCACAATATAGTTCGGATGAAAATATAAAATTTTTTGTAGATTGTGGAGATAATATTGTAACAAAGATTGGAACTTTAGAGAGTTCTTGGGATTTTGGGGTAATGATAGGAAAATTAGTAGGAAATGTTGCTGTAGGAGGGGAAAATATAATAAATCGGTTGCTAGAAATGATGGCATTGCATGACATAAGTATTATTTTACAAGGTGAGATTATAGATTTATCCAATGAATTTTTAAAAAAATATGGATCTGAAGAGGAAGAAGCAGTAATTGAAAGTTATATTTTATATTCTCAATATTTGGTTGGTTGTAGAATACGTGGTGAATATTGTATTTATAGTGTAGTTGCGAATGATGCTGGATTATTATCTTGGTTTAATAAAAAGAATGCAGAAGAGGCGGAACTATGGTATGAAAATAAAGTTAATCAAATATTGAATATTCAAGATAATTTGTTGAATATATATAATTTTCATGAAAATGAATATGATAGTGTCGTTGATATGTATATTGAATTCATAAATGAAAAAGTATATGAAAGGTATATTGATGAGTGGGTCATGCCAGCAATAGAATATGCTATCTTGGATATAAATCAAGATGGAATTCCAGAATTATTAATTAATTCAGAACTTGAAATAGAATGGAGAAATACACTTGTTTTTTCGTATGATGTGCTTTTAGAAGAGATTGTATTCATACAAGATATTTATCATTTTTCTGATATAAGATATTCATTACAAAATAAAGCAATTGTGTATACTGATATAAGACCAGATACAGTATGTGGGGTATATAGTTTTGACACTATTAAAGATATGAAACTCAATTCTGTGTTTACGGTTGAAAAAAATACTATTAATATAGATACAAGTGATGAGCAAACATATTATTTTATATGCGAAACTGGAAAAACAGAGGAAATACTAGAACATGAAGAGGGGCAAGAATATTTTTCTGAATTAGAAACAGTTGATTTTATGTTGCTTCCAACAATTAAATAAAGTAATGTGGAAAATGATTTGTATGGATTATTAAAATCATCCATTTCGGATACAGTCTTAAATTTTATTTATGATGATTTTGATAATGATGGAGTCTATGAAGCGATAGCTTTTTGTGGCAAGTATTATGAAAATGATGGTAGCTATTTTGGAACACTATATTTTGTTTCACGGAATGAAGTGCAAGTAATTAAGAAAAAAACGCTTATTGGGATGGTGGACAGGTTTACGATTTAAAAAACGATAAAATTATTGCAATAACAAAATATTTTGCAAATGGTGGTCTTACTTATTATTATCAAATTAATGGAGATGAAGTTACAGAAATTGAAGGATCAGGATATGGTGCTGGGTTATATCAAGATGAGCAAGGAAGGATGTACATGACAGATTCTCAATATGATGCATGTGTAGACGGAACTGGGCATACATGGAATATTTATTATTTCTATTGGGATAATGGATTAAAGGAATACGGGGGTACGCAAATTTCAATTGATAAATTTCTGACTTATGAAGGTTCAAATGAAGTTGTAAAGAAGATAGCAGAAGATGGTTATGAAATTACATCAATTTATAAAAGAAAGAATGGAATTATGAATGTAAATTGTTGAGATGGATGGTCTAATTCAAATATAAGAATGGTCTATGATGATAAAAATATAGAATTATTACCTGTTACAGAAGATTTCTATTATGAAGAAGGTATTATTAAGCCTGCATGATTCCAGAAATAGCAACGTATTAAAACTATTGTTTACCAGTTTCCTGTCAATCTCTTTGCATAATAAAATTAATTTGTACATCATAAAACTATGATTTCATTGTCCAAATATCCACACCCGGCAGCATATAAATTTCACACATAAATAATATACTTCTTGCCAACAAATAAAGTCATTCTTATATGCACATAATAATGAAAACTATATTGAAATTACATATAAAATGATTTAAACTATGTAGTACATAGATTTATATTTAGATATATGTACTACATATAAAATCCATAAATATAGGTATGACATAGAAACATGAGGTGTATAAGATGGCAGAAATCAGAAATATAGTATCAGAGTCACAAAAAGCAGCACAAAAGAAATATGATCAGAAAACAAAGATGGTATCAATTAAATATACTCCTTCAGATATGAATGGGTATCAGAAATTAAAAAACTATCTTGATAGTACAGGACAGAGCACAAACGGATTTATTAAAAAGCTCATTAATGACTTTTTTGAGTCCGGACAGGATAAAAACAATGTTGTAAACATACCTAAAAGTCCAGTAGAAGAAAAGCGGAACATGGGAAAAGAATATTATCCGTGTTCATGGATTGACGCTGAAAGTATACAGTTCATTTATGATAAGTTTGGTCAGAAAGCAATGGACGAAGTTATTAAGGAATATTTAGATATTGTCGATTTTGATGTAGAAGATATTCTGGAAAGTAAAGGTTGCGACTTTGATGAATGGGTAAATGATATTATAGAACGCATAAAAGATAATGAATTTCAGGGATATACGAATGAGGAAATATTAAAAAAATTAATTCATGAAATGGGTGAAACTTTTTAAAATATATGTAGTACCTATAATATGTGTATGACATAGATTTTGTTAAATTCTTTTTAATTATATGTATTACATATATACAAAAATAAAAACTACCAAACATGCATTAAAATGTGTGTATTGGTAGTTTTTTATTATTCTTA
>CAJUHL010000109.1 GCA_910586425.1 uncultured Bacilli bacterium | reverse complement strand
TACACTCTTTTTTAGAGCTCGGTTTCCCTTTACATACACTAGAATTTAGAGAACCCTATTTCACCTCTTGATATATTTCATTTAATCTTTTTTAGTTTCTACTCTTACTAAAGTCGTAATCGTTTCAACGTGTGCTTAAAAGTTTTATTCTGTATATCTATAAAATCTTCTGATAAAAATATACAATTACTTATAACGATTCACATCCATAAACTCTTCAATGCATTTTATAAAACTTTTCTTTTTATATATCTTAAAGCAAATAGCAAATCTAATTCTTAATAATGCTTGATATTGTTCATCGATTGGAGTATAGTCCCTGCCATATGCGTTGTTGATACGATAAAAAAATAATATAGATGTCATAGATTCTAATTCATTGATTTCTTTAGTATACTTTTATTCCATTTTATCAATGAGTTTTTGAGTAGAATTATGGTAATGTTTGAAAGTTTATTTGGTATATATTATAGAATCAAAGGCAAACAAAAATTACTCAAATAACTATATCTTTATATTTTCTAAATTTAGTAATTCATATTCTTCCAAAAAAATTTTACTTTGAATTATATTTCTTATTAACAAAATTACAGCTTTCTTGGATAAATTTTCCAACTCTATATTATTTTTCTGAATATAGTTTTCTACTTTAGATATTATAGTTGGCAAAATTCCTCTATCTGACATAAGTTTAAATACTGCATTCTTTTTTGTATCACATTTTAAAAACACTAATAATCTAACGTAATAAGAGTTATAAAACTGTATTTTTTCATTTTCATCAAAGAATAAATCATGTTGAATAAATTCATTTAATATAGTTGAACAATAAAATAAGTTATACGGAATATACTCATAACCTGTTCTCATAATCTCTACAATATATTGATTTTTTTCTTCAATTGTTTCAAAAGAATCTAAAGCATTTTTTATATTTTTTAAGGTGCATAATTGTTTTAATTTAAAATCTATTCCGTTGTTGTTGCTTCTTAATAATTCAGCTAATACTATTGGCACATAATATTTAGATGCTGGCTGATATTTATATTTAGTGTTACCAACAAAATTTTTATAAATATAATCCAGCACTAAATTCTTATTCAGTCTCTTATAATCTTTAGTTAATAAATCTGAATGAATTTTCTTTTTAAATTCTATTTTAAAATCATTATATATGGATAAAAGAGCCAACAAATCTTCCCCTTTTGAGAAATAAAACTTGAAATCTTCATACCAATCATCAAAATTAATGTTAACTCTATTTAACTCTTCAATAATTTTATCTTTGTATACATTTGAGTCTACACTTTTCAACCCTATATCAAATTCTTCTTCTGCAGTACTAGGATTACTTCCTATATATAATTCTAATGCCTTTTTATCATACAAATCGTTATATCCTTCACCAAAATTAAATATACTGCCAACTATTTCTCTATTTAATCTACCGGCCCTACCACATAAATTAAAAAACTGAAATGGAGTTAATTCCTCATTATTATACTTAGTTCCATATATTACTATATTTTTTGCAGATGTATTGACACCTTCTAATAAAGCCGACGTCGTCAATAATCCTTTTTGAACTCCATCATTAAATTTTTTCATAGTATATAAGTTGATATATGCTGGGAAAGACGAATGATAAATGGATATTCCTTTCTTCATAAGTTTAGGTAGCATCCAAAAAGATGGGAAGTAATCTTCCATCCATTTAATAAAAGAATCATTATAAACATCTGGCAAATCTAAATCTAAAATCTTTTTGATTTCTTGATAAATTTTTGACTTAGAGTTTATAAATCCAATGGTATTTTCTCTCTTTTTAATGTTTTCCACAAAACAATCGGTAGGATTCAAATGAAAAAGCTTTTCTCCTTCATATATTTTAAAACTTACAGGAGAATAATCCGTTTGAATCAAATTATATTTTTGGGCCTCATCTCCAACAAGTTTTTTAATAAACGGTCCTATCAAAATACTCTTAGTTGCTTTGGAAAGAATTTTTTTATAACTATAGTAAATTGATAAAAACCTTGTCCCAGAATGCTTCCTATCAAGATTGTATGCCTCATCTACTATTAAAAGATCAACCACATAATCAAAATCAAAAACATTTTTACCATCAGAAATCATAATTAATATATTATTATTATTATTTTCTTTGTCAATTTCTTCAAAATCATTAATAACATTATATTCTTCACCAAAATATTTCTTAAAATTATTAGTGACTTCATTACAAAGTGACTTTGTATGAACAATATATATTATTAAATGTAATTTTTGTTTTAGTCTTTTTATGTATTCCAATACTAAAAAACTTTTACCAAAACTTGTCGGCGCAGATATTACAAAATTCCCTACTTGTGAAATTTTTTGTAAAATGTCAAGTTGTACAGGCATTAAAACTACATCAGGATCCAAATGAGATTTACCAATGATTTTCATGATTTTATGTTCCATATTATCGGCACAAATGTAAAATGTATGCAATTCGGCCGCTAATTTATCACAAAAATCAACATTATATTTGAGTTTTTCATCTTCAACTAATCTTTCTAATAATGAATCTCTCATTTCTTTATATCCTCGCATAATTCTTTTAATGCTTCAAAGCAGCACTTCACTAATTCATCTTTACTTAATATAGGAACACTTACTATTATGACTTCTACATTATCTGAAAAATCAAATTCTTCCAAATTGTTCAATTCATCTTGCAATGTCACTTCCTCTATCTTATTTCCAATCACAAAACCTACAACATAAATTTTTTTTGCAATATGATAAATGTCTTGCTTAGTCTTTATATTCTTTTTCAATAAATATTCTCTAACTTCGTTTGGTAGCATTTTAAATTTAGCATACCATTCTTCGACTTCCTTATCAAGTTTATTATGATTAATAATTTGATCTAAATCCTTATAAACACGAGTTAATGCTGACTTAATATTTTTAAACATTTTACTTTCAGCAAAAACAAATTCATCTAAATCAATGTTAATACAAGGTACATCGATACCAGTGGGTGATAAATTTCCCCATTCTATATATAATTTAGACATTATTTTATTATAACCTAATTCTAACAAAATGTTAAATAGTAAAATTTCACCAAAATATCCACCCGCTATTTGCTGATATAGTTTTGTTTTATTTTCTTTAACTTCTAAATCACTAAATTCAAAATATTCTTTCAATTCTACTTCAGATAAAGCCTCAAATTTTTCTTTTATTTTTGATTCAATATCATATAAATATTTATTCATTATAGATAAAACTTCAATTTTCTCATCTTTAGGAAGTTCCTCAAATGAATTTTCTAAAATTCTTCCATATGTAGTATTAACATAAGGAAAAGTTTTAAAATTTATAAACTTTTTCACAAAAGAATTTAAATTATCTTTATCATTTAAAACAGAAATTAATCGAATTGTAGTTTTTCCACTACTTATCCATTTTTTTATAAGAAAAGAATTATTGCTCAAATCCATATAAAACTCACCAACTTACATATTTGTCTATAATAATTATACAACATAATGCAATAAAAATCGACTATTATTTTGTCAAAGAGAATATTGAGAAAATTACACTTGTTTTATATAAAAAATCACTCTTAACTTTACCAAATAACAATTTTGTCTACAATCTCCCTTTGTTCAGTCGAAGTTCTTCTAAGATAAATGCGTGTTGTTTCAATACTATCATGTCCCATTAAATCTGCTAATAATGCTATATCATTATACTTCTCTAAAAAATTTTTTGCAAATCTATGTCTAAATGAATGTGGATATACAACTACAGGATCTAATCCATATTTTCTTGCCAATTTTTTCAATTGCAAAGAAATTCCTCTTGTTGTTATTTTTTTCCCAAACCTATTCAAAAATAGAAATCCTGTTGTTCTTTTGATTTTTTCAAAATATGCCATAGTTTCATTTCTAAGTTTTTTAGGAATATATAATCTTCTAATTTTTCCCCCTTTAGAATATATATCATAATATCCTATCTGGACATGCTCAATTTTCAATTGTATCAACTCACTTACGCGAGCACCAGTTGCTGCTAAATATCTCACCACAAAATACCATTCCATATTTTCATCCTTTTTAAGTTGATTCTTAAAATACCTGTAATCTGCATCACTAATAACATTTTCAAGAAAAGTTTTTTGTTGCAATTTTATTGCACTTAATTTCAAATTCCTTTTCTTGATGAACTCTAAATACTTGTTAACAGCCTGAATTCTTAAATTAACCGTTTTAGGTTTATATTTCTCCAATAAATACCCTTTAAAAGCTAAAAGATTCTTCTTTGTTATTTCTTCGTGCATTGAATAAAACATACTAATTGTTTTCTCATACGCTGAAATTGTATTTACAGATAAATTCTGTACTTTTAAATATTTAATAAATTTTTCTACCATAATTCTTTTCCTCCTATTCTTTATGGTAGATATATTTTATCGCAAATATTGTCGTTGGTATAATTGCTATTATGAGAAAATAGGCAATAACATTAAAAATATTAGTGATGAAAT
>CAJUHL010000108.1 GCA_910586425.1 uncultured Bacilli bacterium | reverse complement strand
TACCACATTTTGAATGATTTTTCTATTTTTCAAAATTAACTAGCACAACGCGTTATATTATCATAATAACACATTTTAAGCGGAAGGTAAACGGAAAATCAAAAATTTATGACACCCGTTTTGCCCTTTATTTATAAGGCTTTGCAGAAATTTTTAAAAATTATTTTTTCACACTTTTTAAAAAAATCAAAAAATTACTTTTAAAGAGTGGCCATGAAAATGTATAAAACTTTTACTATATATCTCTATCATCGTACAATCTTAAATAGCCATCTATACGAATTCTTTCTTCTATATATTTTTTGTCTGTAATTATAAAATTTAATAACTTATTAACAAATAATTTTTCTAGTTTTCTACAGTACCCTGGAATATACTCATCTTTAATGATATATTCGCCATTATCTAAATGAGTATAGTAATTTCTAGTATTTGCCAAATAGTCGTAAATACTATAATTTTCATTTTTTCTTGTGCAATGTTTAAAATTGAAACTTTTCTTTAAAATAAATTTTTGATCTATGTCTTTTATTCTTTTAGATAAAGTAATCCTATTATCATATTTATAAACAATGGCATTAGCTATATCTTCATGTATTTTTTCAATATTTTTTATATATTCCTTTTTAATGTTATTATTTTTTAATTCTTTTTCTAGTTCTTCCTTATGTTTTTTATAAAAATCATTTAGAATTTTATTAAATGTTCTATTTTTCTTTTGTTTTTCTGACTTATTTTCTTCAGCACTACTAATTTTTTCTAAACACTTCATTATAGTTAAAAGATCACTTTCAATTGTATGAGTATTATATGGACTAAAATAAAAAATAATTGCTTCCTTATATTTCTTATCAAAATACAAATGAAACCATTTATTAAACATACCGCTAATATCATCAGATAAATCTTTAAAGTATGTTCTTAAATTAAATGTTGGATATCCAACTCTTATATCATAACAATTAGTAAAATCTGCGTTTATTATTAATTCATCTTCAAAATCACTCATAATACTCTTTCCATTATACATTTTATGAAATAAAACATTTTTTACTTTTCCACTATATCCCATTAGAGTTGCAAAAAATCTTGTTATAAGCTGAATATAAGTCATAATTTTTTCAATACTCATAACTTTATCAGAATTAACACAAATATATGGTGTTACTTCAATATTTTTAATAGTATTTTCATACAATCCGCTATCATCTTCAAAAAATTTTATTGTAATATTCAAACCATCATTATTATATAAAACAATATCATTTGGAAGAGAAAATTTTATCCCATCATCATTTTTTGCTATAGTTTTAAATCCAAGCCATTCATCTAGCGGTTCAAATGTAAATCTAAAATATTGAATGTGTTTGTTAAAATCAACATTTCTATATTTTACATTAATAGAGTTTTTAACCATATATGAAATTTGATATTTGTAATAGCCAATTCCATTTCCAATTAACCTACAACTATATAAAGTTAAACTTTCATTACTTGCATTACCAATTATTTTTTCTTTATAACCATTTATATCACTTTCATTAATAGTTAAATATATATGATTATCTTTATCTACCTCACACTCTCCAGGATGATCTTTCTTATCAAAATGAAATTTTCCTTTATAAATCATAATTTACCTCTCTACAAAAAAATATAAACTAAATTTCATCCTTCAATATTTCAGCATATTTATCTGAACCTTCCCAAACAATAACAGAATACAAACTCTCAATATCTTTTAATTCATTTATAATATATATTGCAATATTTTCAACAGTAGCTCTAGTTCCTATAACATCATCTATATATGCTTTATCAATTTTATCTAATACTGAATCAATTTTAGGATTAATCTCATGAAAATCTAAATTTCCTACCATATTATTTATTAATTTATCTACAAATTTTATTTCTATCTTAAATGTATGTCCATGAATATGTTTACCATGAGCAGAATCAATATATCTTATAATTCCTAATTTAGCCATTTTATTTTCTCTCCCTTATTTTTCTAAATTAAATTTAACCAAAGATTCTCTTAACCAATCATATACTCTTTTAATGGATGATATACTTACTCGTTCATTTATTGAATGACAATTATCAATTGTTGGTGCAATTGTACAAATATCTAAATCTTTTATGTTATTTGACAATATTCCACCCTCCATACATGCATGAACCTTTTTTACAACAGTTTCTTTACCATATAGATTTTGGTAAGTTTCGGCTAAGATATTTCTTATATTAGAATTTTCTTTGAATGAAAAGAATGGTTTCTTTGCATCAATTTTAAAATCAAACTTATACTGATTACATAGTAGTTGAGTCTCTTTTAGTAAATCGTTTTCTTTTGACAAATCTGAACTTCTAACACTATATTTTATAACGATATTATCATTTTCGACTGCTATTTTACCAATATTTGAAGACAATAATGGAAAATTATCGTTTGGATATGTTTCTAAAAGACCACTTTTAATTTTAGAAACAAATTCAACTATATCTTTACTATCTTTTATAACAGTTTTATTTTCATTTTTTTCTAAAGTAATAGATATATTAGAATCCTCATCACTTAAATCGAGATTAAGATTTTCTATTTTTTCATTTAAATTTTCCAAACTTTCCTCCGATGAAAACACAATATAACCCTCATTTGGTATTACATTATCTCGTTTACCAAAATTAATATCTATTATATTGTTATAATCTAATTCTCTTAACACTTTTATAACTAATTTTATTGCATTACATCTATTTTTATCAATATCATCACCTGAATGTCCACCTCTTAACCCTCTAATTGATAGTTTATAACTATTTTCATCTGATACTTCATAGTTTATTTTTTTAGTCAATGTTAGTGAACACATTCCTGCACTCGAAGATTCTATATCTGCTTCTTTTATTCCATCCAAACTAATTAAAGTTTTAGCTGATAATAAAGAATAATCAAAATTGTCAGCTCCTAACATTGTTGTTTCTTCTTGAGTAGTTATCATTACTTCAATATTTGGCATATTTTTATCTTCTTGTAACATAGCAAGGATTATTGCAACTCCAATACCATCATCAGCCCCTAGTGATGTGTTTTTTGCTTTATAATAATCACCATCTATATAAAATGGTATTCCTTTATTATCAAAGTCATAATTATTTGATGAAACGCAAACCATATCAGAATGAGCTTGCAATATTATTGTTTTATTGGAGTTATTATTTTTCTTTAAAAATACTGTATTATATTTTCCTAGATTATATTCAATATGGTTTTCTTCAGCATATTTTTTCAAATATTGTGCTATTTTATCTTCTTTTCCAGACTCTCTAGGAATTTGCATAATTTCTTCAAAATAGTTTAATGCATTTTTCATTGATTTCCTCCTCTCGTTTTTTATTCTTCAATTCCTTCTAATATTAACTCTATTAATTCCATTGTAGCGATATTTTCTGAATCAAAACTATCCTTATTAATAAATTGTTCCATTTCACCAATATAACCATGCAAATATAAATCTTGTAATCCACCCGATGCACTTGTTAAATAAGGTTTTATTACAGTTTCTTCTTCATCTATTGTTTGCCAACGATTGCTTGTTGTAATATTTTGATCTAAGTGATAATGGATTTCTCTTACACTATCATTATAAACATATCCATTTTCACCAGTTATTGTAATTCTTTCTCTTTTACCTTTCCATGAAGTTAATCCTACAAAATTAATATTTCCAACAACACCATTTTTAAATTTTATCAGTGATGTTAAACTAACATTATTATCAATAGAATTCGAGTAAGTTTTCACTTGTTCTACTTCACCAAATAACCATAGCAAAATATTAACAAAATGAATTCCACCTTTTTTGAGAAAAATTTCATTTGTCCATCCAGCTCTACCAGATGTAATATAAAACTCTGCATTAAATTGTTTTATTTTACCAAATTCAGGCTTATTTATTATTTCTTTCATTTTTTGATAGCAAGGACTATATCTTTTCATGAACCCAACCATAACTTTACAATTATTTTTTTCAGCAAGTTCTTCAAGCTCCTTAGCTTCGCTTACATTCATTCCCATTGGCTTTTCAACAAATAGTTTTTCTATACCAAAGTTTAGGCAGTATTTTGCTATTTCATATTGTTTTTCTGCTGTCTTGCATAATACTACTATTTCAGGCATTTCACTTTCCATCATACCTTTATAATCAGAATAACTTTTTATTCCATCAAAAGTATCTTCATCTTTTAAATATTCACTAGCAATTGCTGATATTGATACACCTAGCTCTTTTAAAGAAGGTATGATATTTTTTGTTGCATGAACTCCATTACCAATTACACATATTTTCTTCATAATTAATCACTCCTAATTTGCTTTTTTATAAAATATAATTCCATATTCTCTTATATTGTTCCATTTGTTTTTCTTTTGTAATCTGTGCTACTGGATGATACAAAGGGACAATAATAAAATCTTCTATTTCTATTATGGGATATTTTTCTATTGTTTTTGTTAAATTTTCTTCTATTTTAAAATTATAAATATTAGAAAGTGAATACAGAGGATAATAACCTAAAGTTAATATTACTTCTGGTTTTATTATTTCTATTTGTTTAAATAAAAATTCTTTACAATTTAATGTTTGGATTTATGTCAAGTTTTTAGACACGAAAATCTTTAGTAATTTAAAATTTAA
>CAJUHL010000107.1 GCA_910586425.1 uncultured Bacilli bacterium | reverse complement strand
CTGTCAATGCTTTATCAGCAGGAGAAACGTACACAGAGCAGCAAACGCTGGATGAATTAAACACAGAAAACATAGCAAGTAAGGAAGAATCTAATGCCACTTCTACAGAGGTGGCAACAGATTCAAATGCAACAGAAGATACATCTATATCAGACATATCCTCTAATGATGTAGATTCTTCTAAAGAAAAACTAAATAATGAAATATCACTACAAAGTGATAATACAGAAGATGATGAAGAAACATCCACCGATAACTGGGAGCTTGGACTTGTATTTTATGATTCAACAGTAGATAATGGAAAAACGCCGCTTACATCTATTGATTGGGATGCATCGGATGGTGGATATGGAGAAGGTACTCCGAGAGTGATTACAGTACAAATAAACTATAAAAATACTAATGCTGTAACAACATATCAGCCTGGAGAATTAGAACTTTCAATCCCTAATTTGATTTATAATACAACTAGAAAAGAAGAAAGTAGTCCATTTTGGAATAGTTCTGTTATTGTTGGAGCAAATGATTCGACTCATAATGGATATGATTGGAATTTTTCAACAGCGTCAACACCGTCGAATACACAACAAACATATAATTTTACAAATGCTGTAGCGATAGAAGAAAAGACAAATTTTGAGGGAAGTATTCAAATAGTTTATACAATTACCCCAAAACGAGATTTAATATATGAGGGGGATAGTTCAGAGTGTAGAAGCCAATATAAGGAAGAATGTACACATTCATATAATCTGAATTTACAGGCAAAATTAAAAGATATAGTAGAAACTAATACATTGAATTTTTCATATACAAGAACTTATATTCACCCTTGGACTAGAACTACTATTTTTACAAAAACTGCAAGTAAAATTACGTCGTTTGATGGTTTGCCATCTGATCATAATGATTATATATGGGTTATATATAATTTTTCTGTAAAGATTCCTTATAGAGGATACCCCCATGTAGTACCTGTTGGTTATAAAGAGATTCAGCTTAGAGATACCTTTCCAGAAGAATGTATTGTTATGGAGACTGATGGGAAGATCGCAAAAAATGAATATATAAAAATAATAGGTACAGGTACATCCAATAGCAGTTATATTACAGCGGACAAAAAGTTATATGTCGGATATCCAAAGTCTATTTATAATGAGGAAAACAAAAATTTAAACATAACTAATTCTGCTGATATATATGTTCATTGGGCGAACGGCGCAGAATTAGAATATGCAAAAACGGCAACAGCAAATGTGAATTTGGCGGACTTTAATTTTACTTATACAGGAAATCTTTATGGAATTCAAAAGTCAACAGTAGGTGGCGGTGACGATGCTCTCATTTATCAGGATATCCAAAAAGATATGAGTAATAATCAAATCAGATGGTACTCGAATGTAATTGCTAGATATACAGGACAACCTATGACTGTAAAAATAGGTGATGATATTCTTTATGCAACAAATAATGAGGGTGATTATGTTAAACTTTCTGATAATGATTATTATTTTAATGATATAAGCTTTCCTGTTAGTGGTTTTAAAAATGGAAACAATGATGTTATCCCCAAAGGCAAGTATAATTGTGAACTTTGGGTAAGATATGCAGGTAACACAGAATATACCTTATATGATGAGTTTACAAATGGAAATCCTGGTAGTAAAAATAGTGCAAGCAAAGACTCATCATACTCTTTTTCTAAAGCTGATAAGATAGTAGGCTTTTATTTTCTGATAAAAGATATGACCGAAGGAATAGGTGGAAATTATGGTGTTAGCTTTTATCACTATATGAGATTTATAAAACAGGATATCCCTCAAAACGGAACAATTTATAACTTTAATTATTTACAAGTTTATTTTAAAGATGGAGATGGAAACCTTGTTTTACAAAATGAACCTGAATTAAGTTCTTATAATAGTTTTTTGTCAAAAGAAGAAATCGCGAAATTTGATCAGGAAACCTATGGAACTTATATGCAACGAGCAACATCATATAGAAATTGGTCATATAAAGATGTGAGTTTAAGGACTTCATTAGGTGCCTATAAAAAGGCTCAAACTAATATTACACAAGATGCTGAAAATGAAAAATTTATTGGAAAATTTGATATTGGTGCTTCTCTAAGTTCCGTAGTTTATAATTCAAAATATGAAGATCAATATATTCCTAATAAAGATAATGCGCTATGTGGTTTTATCCTTTATGATCTCCTTCCAGAAGGAATGGAGTTGGAATCTACAAAAGAAGAAATTATAAATTCAGTCAGCACTCAAGAAGCATGGCATGGATTTATGTGGAGTTCTTATTATGATTTTGAATTAAAAAGTTTAAGTTATGCTGAAGTTAGAAATATTATAAAAAGTAATTCTACAGTGAATATATATGAGAACTGGAGAAATACAGGAAGAACAAAGATTGAGATTATAGCGGATTTTGAAGATACACCCATTTACTTAATGACGAAAAATGACAATAGTAGTTGGTCGCAATATTTATGCTATACATATAAATGGTCAGTATCTTATGATTCATTTTTAGAATATGGTAATGTATGGGAAAATAGAGTTTATGCTGAATTTACAGAACAACCAATGAGTGCAAATAAAAAAATTTATGGCATAGATGATAATGGTATTTATGACAAAGATGCAATAGATATAAATGAAAATGACCAAACAGATGATAAAGTTTGCACAGCTAAAGATACTGCAACAATAACTTCCGTTGTTTCAACTCATCAAGATGTGACAAAATACGTACAAACAGATAAAAGTAATTATTCGACTGGAACTGTAAAAGCCTCTCCTAGTTCTGAATATACTTATAAATTAAGAGCAAGAACAGGGACGGCTGATGTTACCAATTTTATTATTTATGATTCTATAGAAGAATATGTACAAGATCCTTATTCTGCCGAACAAAGTTTTATAACAGCTTATGGAACTAAAAAACACTGGAATGGTAGCTTTTTAGGGATTGATACATCATATGCTGAAGCAAAAGGCTATGTTGTGAAACCATATTATTCTGAAAATAACTTAGCAGGAAATCTTTACAATGAGGATGGAAGTTTAAACACTGACTGGAAAGAGTATTTTGATTCTGTAGATAAGAGCAAAGTGAAATCACTTGCCTTTGAATACTTGGATAAAGATGATGAAACACAAAAAGCAGTATTGCCTGCAAATTCACAGACTTATGTGTTAGTCAAGATGAAGGCTCCACCAGAAGAAAATAGAAAAATTTTATCTTATAATGGTTGCAGAACTCAGTGGCAAGCCCTTGATGATTATGATAGACCAGTAGATTTTATTACTGGAATCAATTCTAATATCGTAAAAGTAAGTCTTAGTGATTATTATGATTTGACAGTTAATAAGATTTGGAATGATGAGAATGATAAATGGGGATTACGTCCAGATAGTGTTGATATAATTCTTAAAAAAGATGGAACAGAAGTAGAACGTAAACAGATCACGAAAGATAATTTGTCGGTAACATTTACAGATCTTTTGGTTGAAGATTCAGGTAGGTATACTATTGAAGAAGAATTTTCTTTAAATTATGAAGCATCAATAGAGTATAATGAAATAGACGATTGCTATGAAGTTACTAATACATTGAAAGATGACATTTTCACAGGCATTTCTGGAACTAAAACGTGGGTAAACGATGAAGAATCTGATCGTCCAGAGAATATTACTATTAATCTATTGAAAAACGGAGAGATTTATAGAACTACCACAACAAGCGCAGAAAAAGATTGGAAATATTCATTTATCAAAGTACCCATTTATAATGCAGACGAAACAGAATGTATTTATTCTGTAGAGGAAGTACCTGTTGAAAAATATAGCGTTCAATATATAACTCCAAGTAATGGATTGGCGATTAAATTTAATAGCCAGTTCAAAACAGAAAGCGTAAACTATGACTACGTTGAAATCTATTGTAAACAAGATGGACAAACATACAAATTAGGCAAATGGGGAGGAACAACACTTGCAGGACAAACTGTATATATTCCGACAAATGATTTTTATTTGTATTGGAGAACAGATGGTAGTCAATGCAATTATTATGGATTTGCTATTGATTCTATAGAACCCACTGATGTTGAAACACCAACACTTTCTACGGCAACATTACCTAATTATACAACAACAGAACTCACAGGAAATGAGTATCCAGAATCCCCCAATCATGGTAACTATGGAAATAATATAAATATGTTGTGGCATTACACAGGAAGTTTTTCTTCCGATGTACCAGCAGAAGGATTATTCAATATAGTTAATACTTATGAGGGAGTAGATGCCATCAATCTCAGCTTTGTAAAAGAGGTAGAGGGAACAGAAGAAGCCTTTGAAAAGTTGCAGCTTAAAAAGGATGCTCTCTATAAGTTTCAAATATCTATGAAGAACAGAGATACAGGAAACATAATTTCTGTTCCAATAGATAATAAAAATACTGTTACTGTAAACGAAGTGCCTCTTGGTACATATATAATTACAGAAAAAGATGATATGTATTTTGACTTTGTATCTATGGAAACCCTTAATTCTGTAGAAGGTGTTACTTTTGAAAAGGTCGGCAACGATTATGTTTTGACTATAACAGAAAATGCCTCAGAAGAAGAAATGCTACAAATCAAGCTCAACAACAAAATAGAGCCAGATAGACCATATGAAGATAAAAAAGAGAGGGCAAATCTTTTCGATTGGACTTCTGATGAAAATACGAGCTGTTGACAAACCCCCTAATTTCGTAAATGTCACAAGATATCATGATAAA
>CAJUHL010000106.1 GCA_910586425.1 uncultured Bacilli bacterium | reverse complement strand
AATCCCTTATTTTCGGTCTTTATTACAGGGTTTATATAATTCCTGTAGGAAATCCTCTGTTTAAAGGCTTTTTAAATGCAAAAGACAAGTAACCTGAGTCACTTGCCTTTTTGCGGTGAAGTTGGAGCCATTATAAATGGTCTGGTAAATTAAGATTATATGCTTCTTCTAATTGTGATTTTAGCTTTTTGATTTCTTCTAAAGCTTCTTCATATTTGTCTTTGTATTTATTTTCAGAAACAATGTCATTTTTTATTTTATCCAGAGCTTTTTTTAAATCCCTATTTTCTCTTTTGAGAATTTGAATATAAGTATCGGTTGAATCTTTACTTCTGTTTTTACAGTATCCAGTAGGGGTTATGTATTTATCAGCCAATTCTTTCATATCTGGGTGCTTGGAAAAGTAAGTTCTGCTTACACCTGCCTCCCTACAAAGGTCAGCAAGAGTAAATTCGCCTTCTTTTCTTAGCTTGTTGATGGCTTTCTTCACATCATCAGCTTTTTTCTGTTTAACGGCTTCATTATGCTTTTTAACGCCAGCCATTTTTTTCTCTTTAGCTGTCATTTTTCTTATCCCCTTTCTCTAATTTTGAAATAATCTTTTCCAGAGCTTCTTTTTCCTTTAAAGCCTTTTTGAGCATCATAGTATAATCATTAGCCTCGGCTATCTTAATAGTTGCTTCAATCTCCAATAACTGTATATGATAAGCATTGAGAAACTGAAAACTTGGAATGAACATGGAGCAGTTAAAACATGCATTTGCTTTTGCACATGGAGTAGTTAGTGGATTTTTGCCACAATATCCATTACAAAGAGCAACAGATTTTTCTGGAATTATTTCTGCCATATCTTTTCCTTTTCCAATGTTACGAATAAGCATTTCATCTTTTTCTAATCGTGGTCTTAATTGTTCTTTGACAACATCAGTAGTAACAGTTGCATAGTGACTTAATGAGCTTAATGTTGTTTGCCCTAATAATTGTGCAGCAATATCAACACTTGTACCTTCGCTGATGAGATTCGTAGCAACAGTAGCTCTAAATCTATGAGTGGTAACGTGGAGTATCTTTCCATCCCTGCCTAAAACATTGTTTTTAACAAGTACCTTATTGATGTTCTCATTTATTGTTCCAATATTGACAGGTGTATTTTTTTCCGTAACAAAAACATATTTCACATTTTCTTCTCCAAATCGCTTTTTATTTCGCTCAATTTCTGCAAGCATAATCTTTATTGTAGTTTCAAATATTGGCTTTTCATTAACCGCTTGCGTTTTGTACTGCCATAAATCAAGATAGTATGTGCCATCGTCATTCTGTTTAATAGCATTAACATCTAATTTTGCAAGCTCACAAAAACGCATACCAAGAAATAATAAGCAGTAAACCATTCGACCATAGAGCTTTGGCATTTGTGGAAGGACATTAAGTAATCCTTTTATTTCTTTATCTGTAAGATATTTGCTTTCTTTTTTGGTTTTTAGAACATAATCATTACTCAAAAATAGCTGTTGCTGTGGCATGTTATCTCTTTCAAGTAGCTGCCCCCAATCGAAAAATACTTTTAGATTGAGTATGGCAACATTCGCCTTGTGAGAATTATATCCACTTGCAGTCCTTATCCAAGTAAAGTATTCTTCTACGACATCTCTGGTTAAATCAGCTAAACTTTTAAGCGGATTGTTTTCATCCAGCCAACGAATAAATAGTTTTATATCAAATAAATAAGCATATACAGCACCAAAGGTAATATCACGTAGTTTGAATAAACAAAAAGCCTGTACATTTTTTAGAGTAGCGGGATTTTTTATTTCTCTAAAATCCAAAACCTTATCAGAATCTAAGCCTTTACAGAAAGACAATTTCTTAGGATGCCAGATTAGTTTTTCTGTTTCTGGAATATCCTTTTCATAATATTGTCTTATTATAGATTGAGCATAAGTAATGAATGTGGTAAATCTACTCTTTCTGCTTGCTCTCTTAAATTCCTTACCAACAAACTGAGTGCCATTTTCAATGGTTGTTTTATTCTTCTTATGTGTTGACAGAAAAAACTCAAATATAGATAAGTCCTCCAGCTCAAGAATACTCTCACTATTGACCATATATGTATTGACATATTCAGCAAGAATTTTGTAGCGATCATAGTATTCGGCAAATGTATTGATTCTGATTTGCTTAACTTCGATTATGTAATACATGAAATATTTGAATTCTTCTACAATAAATGGATTTTTGCAGAGAGTGAATTTAAAAATATTATCTGTGGTGTTTGAGCGAGCATTCCAGTCAGATTTTCTTTTTGCAGGAGCATTTTTATAAATATCCCATTCTTTGACTTTCCATTCATCGTCTTTGTATTTATCTGGAATATCAAAGGCTGGTAGTGCTGGTATTAATTTTAATTGTTTCGCTGGCATTATCACCCTCCTTTTCCTCTAGTATTTGAATGATGTTTTCAAGTTCTCTTATTTGTCTTTTGGCTGTTTCAATGTTTGGTGTCCAGCCGTTTGCTTCATATATCACAAGCCTAGACTTAATTGTTGCAAGCTGATCCTTGTGAATTTGCAGGAATTTCCTTGATGTCATAAAGTGTGGACATGAAAGACAAGCATCTACAGCAGGACAAGTGCCAAGTTTCGGAGCAAGTCCACATACACCATTTGGTAATATATTATTTTGTAGATTTTCTTTCAGCCATTCAGCTAATTCTGCTTCTCCAGTTTTTGAAAAATATTTATCAGCTTTCATTTTTCTAAACTCTTCTGGACGTTTTACATAGGAAAGTGTCATTTGTATCTCCTTATGCCAAAGGACAGCTTTTTGTATTGTGACGATTGGCACATTATAATTTTGATACAAGTCAGTAGAAATTGTGCGCCTATAACTGTGTGTCGTGTAATTGTAAAGTGTGCCATCTTCATTTTTAATGCCCCACTCATTGCATAATTTTTTGAAGTTATTTCTGAAAGTAAGTGCATTATATGGGTAATTCTTTTTTTCTTCAGATGGAAAGAGATATTCCTCCTCGTAATCAAGAGCATTTATAATTTTAATTTGCTCTTGGATCAGTTCAAACAACGCTTTAGGAATTAAATTCATAATTGCTTTTTGCATTTTCTGGCAGTTGTAAGGTCTAACATAATAACCATCTTTGCTATCTTCATACAGGCAGTCTGTTCTAAGTTGGCATACGTCAGAGAGCCTCATACCTGTACAATAGTTAATCAAATACATAAGCAAATAGTTAAATGGAGCTTTGTGTAAATGATTGAAAATCTGTAATATTACATGTTCTGATACAATTTCATCACAGGCTTTACGTTCATTTTTTCTGCACATTCCTAAATTTACAGGAATAGGATTTTTCATAATTCCCTTTACTGCAAGGTATTCATACATGCCATATATGCGAGAAATATTATGGTTATAGGCATCATCAGATAAATTCTTTTTAAAAACCAAGTATTTTCTGAAATCTTTATCTGTAACATCCAGTATGCTTTGTGGATATATAAAATCGCAAAATCTACAGATATGTGAAAAATAGTTTATTGCTGTTGAGAGAGCCTGCTCTGTATTGCCGAGCAGATATTTTATATATAGTTTTGCATATTCTCTATTTTCTACATTTTCAATCTGTCTGAAATAGAATGTATATTCACTTGAAGATTTATTGACACGTTCATCAGGCAACTGGAATATACTTTTATCCCAAGTATCTCGCTCGAACCCTTTTCTTGTATCATACATTTCAAGCAAGGCATTTTTACAGGTGATAATGATTTTTTTACAATCTTTGTAATAATGATTTTCATTACAATACCTGTCAAAAAGTTCCTTTAGCTCTTTGTCAGGAATCTCCGTAATACCATTCAGGTCTGACATAAATTTTGACAGCCTTAAAACATAATATATTCTGTCAGAAGCCCTTTTGTAAGGGACTTCACGACAGAAGATGGAAAAAAGTAAATCTCTAAATTGTTGTCTTGAGATATCATTTTTAATTGAAGTAAAATCAATCACTACTTTATAAAAGCGTTTGCTTACATCTTCAAAGGGGATTGATTTCAGTTCAACAATATCATCGCTTAATAATTCCATTACTCTGCTTTCTAATGGTGTTATACAAGTTATACTTTTTTTAGTTGCATCTGCGCTATGCAGCTTACTGGGTTTTCTTTTCAATTCTATAATCTTCGCCATAGTATTAATCCTCCATATCTTGTAATAAAAAGTCTACGAGTTCATCGCTACTCATACCATCAGGGTGAAATTCTTTGTTTGCTTTATCGTAATATGTTTTCATAGCAGCCTGTCTTGTAGGTGTATCTGCTTTTGCATAGATAGAAGCGGTGGTATTGACATTTTTGTGTCGTAGGGTGTCTTTGATTTCCACCATATCAGAGCCTTTTTGAAGCATATCTACCGCCAAGCCATGCCTGAGCATATGAGGGTGAAGTCCTTCGATACCTACTTTCTTACCAAGTTTAGAAACCATATCTTCAATGGTGTCACGTCTCATGGGTTTATATTTATTCGTGTCTGAGTATAGATTGATAATGACGTAATCTGTATCAATATCTGATAAAGTTTCAATCAGGTAGTTATTAATTTCCCTAGCAAGAGTATCTGACACAAATACAGTGCCTTCTGAATCATATTTCACAGCAGAATCAGGATTATTCGGATCGTTCCTTTTTGTGATATAGATTTTATTGTTGCCAATATCTCTTAGGTCTGCGATATTAAGTAAGCGTCAAATAAGATAGTGGATAGAAAAATAACCACCAACCCTCTATAAT
>CAJUHL010000105.1 GCA_910586425.1 uncultured Bacilli bacterium | reverse complement strand
ATTCTGTGCAACCTTATCTCTTGTCTTATACTCTAAATCGTCTATATTCTCACAGATTGCCTTATCATCTGTTTTTATGTATTCATCTATTGTTTTCATATTATCATCTGCTTTCTGCAATTATTCTGAATATTATCTTCTATAACCACATATCTTACTATAGCATCATATCCCTTTCTTGCTACTTTATAGATTACACTACTTCCATTAGCATTTTAGCTACTTAACAAGATACCTATACACATAGAACATTCTTCTTACCAACCAATTATCAGCTTTATGAAAATTATCCTCCATCTCAAGTATTCGTAACATCTGTGTTTTCTTCTTATCATTCCCCTTAATTATATCCAACATATCATCAGAGTAGTAGCCTATCCAATGAATATTAAAACGATCATCTTCAAATTTTCGTTCCGAAAACCAATAATCAAATTCATCATTTATTCCCGCATATTTTTCAAAGAATTTCTTATCAGTACATCTATTCTGAGCCAATAAGATAATGCCTGTTCGGATAATATCATCATCTGAATATGCTCCATAAGAAATACACAAACCTATCTTCTCTTGCTTCCTTTTCTCAATAATTTGGTCAAACGAAACAGTACAGGCTTTATAAATAATCGCTGCATCTTGTATCTTAGTTTCCTTATATCTTTTATAAATATTTACAACAGAAAAATCCAAAATTGAATTTATTTTGGTTTGTGCCTCTGTACTTAATAATAAAAAGATATTATTCATAGCCTTTAAATGGCGCTCATCAAATTTATCTTCCATTATCATCTGAGAGATATTTGGCATTGAATTTTCTTTTTTGCAATCAATCAATAGTTCCATCACTTTGTTAAAATGTTCACATTGTTTATTACCCATATCTATAAGCCACTTTTCTACATAGCTAATGAGCCTGTCCTCGTCTATTTTAGCTAACGCAATATAAGACAACATTATATTTACAATTTCAGGAAGAATAATATAATAATTTAAAATTTCTCTCATTAAATCAAAAATTCTAAAAATCGTATCGTCTTCAGCAATATAATAGGCGCACATCTGCAACAACCGCTTCATTTCAAAAGATTGTCCCATCAATAAAAAAATTTTCTCTCCACCGATTGCTCCATCTGTTACCAAAAGGTTCTTATATGCATTAAGCTGCCTTATCAGATAATTTGTGAGTAATTTAACATCAGCTTTTGAAAGCACTAATATCTTGAAAGCATGAATCCTTTTCAAGTAATCAATATCATCGTTCTCACAAGTTTTAGATAAGATGATAATATCCGTAAATGTCAACTTATAATAGCAATTATTTCTTGGTCTTTGCTCTTTTTTCTGTTGTTCACATTCTTTGACATAGTACTCAAGCCAAGACATAATCGCATTCTTAATATATGTTTTATACTCTTTAAATCCTGTATACAAGATCATATTCTCATATGTAAATTTAATCTCTTCTAAAGCCTCCCTCTTAATTGTATCTGCTTTAGAAATGCCCATCGCATAACTTGTTTTGCTTGCCAAGTCATGCTGAATTTTACCCTTATTCTCCATCAAAAGCAAGTATCTGTCACTATATGGATTTTTTCTACACAAATTTTCTAAAAAAACAAACTTACCTCTAAAATTCATAGGCAAATAGTCAAATTGCTGTTCCAAATCAAAATTTCCCATCTCATAATTGAGTCTTCTGATAAATTCTCTCTCATATATCTCTACTGTTCGCCCCAATGTAAAAAAACTCATTTTTCCTGAAGTTTGTTCCACTAATTGCAAAATAATTTGGTATAAATACCATCTGTTTATTTGGGACAAGTAATATAAATCCCATTCTTCATTTTTCTTCAAAATATATACTAATTCTGTAAATAAAATGTAGCTTTCTCTATACCGGGAAAGTTGTGCTAAATAATATGCTTTCTTGTATTTTTCGTAACTTTCAGCATAATCTTTACCGCAATACTCTTCCATTTCTTCAAAATCTGACAAAAAACTTATATTATTGGTAATATCATTTTCTCTCTTTTTCCATTCTCCTTCTGATAATTCCAATTCACAATGAGATATAAAACAATTCAAAGATGAATTTTTTCCAATAATACATTGATTCACAAAATTCTTTCGTTCTTCATCAGTTAGTAACGAATCAAACAAGCTTTTAATACTGCCCCAATTATCTAAATAATATTCATTTGCAAATATTGAATTAAAATCCCTGCGTCTAAAATAATGTATATTTTCAATTCCTGTTACTTTATCATTTAATTTCTCAACTATATTTATTTTTGAATTACAGTGTGCCTTAGAATTATAATTCAGGATTTCTCTTAATACTTTTTTATATTTTCCTTGATAATCATCATCCGCAAATTTACCAAAATCATTCGCATCTATAACTTCAAGCCCTCTATATTTTTGATATTTTTTATCTAATTTGCTTAGTTTTTTTCCAGTATGAATAAAAATCGGACAAATAAATGTATCTGCCTGTACATTTTTTACCCAGTTTAATATCAATTTTATATTATAGTCATTTAGTCCATATCCCACAAAGATTACCAATGTAGTCGCAAAAATTGACTTTACAAGATTGTCTATAAGCATATAATTTGTTTCATAATCTAAATAATCTTGTTCCTTCAAAACAAAATTTGCGCTAAAATCCCCATGCAGTTTAATTAAATATTGATTCGACACTCCCGAAGAAACTGCCCTGTCTGAATTAATAACGCTATAATTCCTGCCAAATTTTACCGAAGTCCTCTCAAGCAGTGTATCATAATTTGTAGTCAATATATTCTTTGGTTTCAACGAAAAAATCAGATCATGTATTTCATTTGTTTCATAATTGCCCGAAAATTCCGTTTTTATCTTTTCCAAATATCGTCTCTCCTTAAATGTGTTATAATACATTTGAGGAATTTTTAGTAACTCCTCCGAAGAAAAATTTTTCTCCTCATCTTCTTTTGTATACCCTATTTCATCAGACATTGTTTTTACTAAAGCATTCCATGAAGGATATTTAGACAAAGCAGAAACACCCGCACCCACAAACACAGATACTTTACTTAAATCCATATACCTTTTTATTTTTTCAAAAGTTTTATTTAACATATGCTTTCTTTCCTTGTCTATTATTATCGTAAACTTCTAGTATTATTTCTTTCTCCTAATGTGATTAACGGTTTCTTCTACTTGTATGTTTATCAATTCAACCAATATTAATTATAAACCCCATACCTTTTTACAATTCAAAATGCTTAATTCATTATCCCAATTAATTCATTTATCTTATCAGTAATACGAACTTGTTCTGGATATGGCGGAAGTGGAATATATACAAACTTCTTGATATCTTCAGAACCTAAATTGCCTTGATTTACAGCTCCTGTTTCCCTTTCAAAAATAATCTTTCTTATTTCTGTATTTTGTAATGCTATAACCAAGAACTGTGGGTATACTCCATCTATTACCCTTATACAGCCCACACGTTGATTCAAATACAACTTTTTTCCTTGTAAATCCGATTGTTCAACACATTTGGCATAAAAATAGTCTTTTTTTCTTCTTGTCCCGGTCATAGTTATCAAAATATCATTCTCTCTAATTCTATAATCCTCGACTTCTTTGGCTAACTCATCTGAAATAAAAACAGGTCTTGCCTCCAGTAATAACGCATTCTGTTTTACATTTCCCAAACGGATTACTTGATTGTCAGAATCCTCAACATATAAATTGCTTTTAAAAGCATATCCCCCCTGAAACCATGATACCTCGCCCAGCCTAACCCACTTCCAATTTGAAGGAATATCAAATGGTATTTCATCCTCTGGTATTTTAGGTAGTGCTTTTTCTTTTTTTATCTTGCACTCTTTAACAAGTTTGGCTTTTTCTGCTCGAATCTCTTCATATAAATTCTCTGTATTTCCATCTTCTGAAAACTGCTTGGTTAGTTTGCCCTGAATACCAGCATCAATTAGCTTGCCTTTCAATACCTCCATATTACACAAATATTCATATTGCAATTCATCAATAATATCCAATAATTCAAATGCAGAACTTACTTTATCAACTATACGAATCTGTTCTTGTATAGGAGGCAGCGGCAACGGACTTTTTTTCAAATAATCTTTATGTATTCTCTGCTGTCCAACTACTCCTGTAAATGACTCTATTCCTTTATTAATAAAAAACGCCGATTGAAAAAAAAGCAATAAAAATTTTGCACAAACTATGCTTTCAATTGGTCTAACAATGATAAACTCCGTTGTTCCTGCCCCATATCCATTATTTAAATTTTTAAATATAACTGACTTTCTATTTTGGAAGCAAGGTGTAATCTTTGCAATACCAATGTCCCCCTCTGCAAAATGAGAAAATCCTTTTCTAACTTGTCCCCACCTTTTTATTTCAGATGTATGACTATTGCTAAATCCATCTTTCACACATGCCATGGGAATAAAGGAAATTTCCATTGTATCATCAAGGTTGTTTTTGGGATTTATAGTTGTAACTTCACCAACCCTTACATATTTCCAGTTATCAGGAATCTCAAAGTACTTTTCATCGTCAGTGACATCTGCCCACTTTTTTGAACTCTGATGTTCAAACCCAACATATTCATTTCTATGCTGGTTAGATATTTTTCCACTTAAAGCCAAATCTACTATTTTACTTCTAATTGCAAAGGTATCTATCAAACCGTAATCCCTCCCAACAACTGCCTAAGCCTGCCAACAGTCTCTGCAATACCGTCAGACTCCTCTTGCATATCCTCAAGTATCTCTGCCACTGTTCTCTCATCCTTCTCTTCCAAATCAATCCACTTAAA
>CAJUHL010000104.1 GCA_910586425.1 uncultured Bacilli bacterium | reverse complement strand
CTCGCTGTAAAAAGAATCCTAACTGCAATGTTGTCCTTATCTAAATGACATTGGAGAAATCATCTGTCTTTTTATATCTAAACTATCAGAAATTGAAAATCCCTCAATCTAAATGTAGAAATAATAAATATCCAATATATTAATCTTTCCAAAACATCAAATTACATAATATCCACACATAGGGGGAGTATATGTTAATGGAGTTGCTGGTAATCATTCAAGAACTTCATTTAAGGATCAAGTTCTTAGAGGAAACCGTTTAGATAATCTTATTCCTTGGTATATGAAAGCGAAATTAGATCATTTGCATAATGTAGTTTTTATTGACAATACAAACTATGACTCTACTATTGCCACTTGTATAATTCGCGGAAATGAATATCTTATGGTACATGGTGATTGGGATAGTTATTCTGAAGCTGGCGTATCTAAATTGGTAATGATGCTTAATTTTAAACCAAAAGGAATTTTTTATGGCCATTTACACAGATGTTCTTATGATGATATTGCTAATGTAAAAATTATTAGAAGTGGTAGTTTCAGTGGGACAACTGATGATTATACTATTTCAAAGAGAATCACTGGAAAACCATGTCAAATGGTTTGTGTAATTGACAATAATGGAATTAAGTGCTATTATCCGGTTTCGTTAGATTAAGGCAATTGATTACTAATTTTATAGGTGGTCGTGAGCATGGGATGAGACATTAAATATAGCCAAATTTATGAGAACATAAAGCGAGTTATAGCCTATAGAATTACAAATAAAGACGTCACGAACGGACGATTATATTGTTTGCCACAACCACAAATATATGTGTTGGAGAGTAAATACTACTCTCCTATTTTGATGTCCTAAAAAATATATAAAATACGGGACAGATATTTAAATTTGAAAGGAAAATTAAATTATGAATAAAGTAGAACTTGTAAAGAAAATTACAGAAGTATCCATTGAGGAAGTGAATCAGAAACAGGTAAATGCTGTTCTTACAGCTCTTGAATCCGTTGTTAAAGATGTTGTTCTCGTAGATGATGAAGTTACAGTCCCTGGTATTTGTAAAGTAAAATCCACGGTTGTCCCTGAAAGAACTGGCAAGATTATGATGGGTGATAGGAAAGGCGAAACTTATGTGACTCCAGAGCATAAGGAAGGTTCTATTAAAATTGTGAAATCATTGAAGAAAGTTTTTGAGTAATCTGGATTGGTAGGTGACTTACAATGTTAAATTTTGAAAATATTGAAGATTTAGTTTCTCACATGTTTGGGAGTTTGAATAATGAAGATAATTTTGTTTCCGTAATTGCAAATAAGCAGATGGTCATTGATATCATGTTAGAATTACTCAATTACAAAAATGTAATTCTTGAAAGTTGTGATATTGATTATGAAGAAGAATATGACAGAGAATATATTGTGTCTTTATTTGATGATGTAGAATCTGATAATTGGTATGTAAATGTGGAAAAATGCTATCTTATCGAAAAGAATAAATATGTATCCACTGATGGTTATGTATTATTCCATGAAGATGTAAATAGCAAAGCAATGATTGATATGCAGAATAATGAGTATATTCCATTAGGTGATCATGATTGGTTTACTATTAGCGAAGAAGAGGAATTGGAGGATACTGATGAATACGGTAGTAATGAGGAAACTGATTTAGATAATGTTTCTGATGAAGATGATTCTGGATATAGCATCACTGTTAAAGTCGGTTTAGATACTGATGAAGCAGAAAAGATTATCCATGATATGCGGGAGAATTTTCAGAGAGAATTTTTTGATATGTTTGGTTTGGTGTATAAACCTTATCCATATTTATTTGGGTATCATCCAATGATCTTTGGATAAAAATATAGTATCTAACACTTAATCAGAGTTTATAAAGCAAGGCTTGTCGCTTTCATCGGTGACAAGCCTTTTTAGAGATTTGTAAGGAGTGAAATTACTTACCCACCAGTGAAGGGGCTGGTTACTTATTGAACGGAAGGAAGTGAATATTTTATGGGAAATGGCAGAAAAACTGTCTATAATAATATTTCCTCACCAGAAAAATTAGCAAAGGTCAATCCAGAGAATATTCAGTTAGGAAATGATTTCCTCGAATATCTCACTTCTATTGACAGAAGTAAATCTACGGTAGATGCTTATAGGAACGACTTAAATATCTTTTGGTGTTGGAACCTTGATAATAACAATAATAAATTCTTTGTAGATCTATCTAAAAGAGAAATTGCAAAATACCAGAATTATTGTTTGAACACTTTAGGTTGGAGTCCTGCAAGAATGCGAAGAGTAAAATCTACTCTTTCATCTATGAGTAATTTCATCGAAAATATGATGGATGATGAGTTCAAAGATTATAGACCGATTATCAGAAAAATTGAAAGCCCGGCAGCTTGTGCCGTTAGAGAAAAGACAATTCTTGAAGAAGAACAGTTACAAGAATTATTGGATAAATTGGTTGAAAAAGAGCAATATGATAAAGCATGTATGCTTTCCTTGGCAATGAATAATGGCAGAAGGAAAGCTGAATTACCAAGAATGAAAGTTGCATATTTTACAGAGGATAATGTTATTTATGGTTCTTTATATAAAACTCCTGAAACTGTTACAACAAAAGGCAGAGGATCAAGAGGAAAGCAACTTACTGTATATACTTTAAAGAATGGATTTCAGAAATATTTGGATTTATGGTTAAAATATAGAGAAAAAAATAATATTACATCTGAGTGGTTAATTCCACGCAAAGAAAATGGTGTTTATATTGATGAGCAAGTGCCTATTACAACTATGGATAGTTGGGCTGATACATTTACAAAAATTTTAGGTGTACCGTTTTATTGGCATAGTTTAAGGCATTACTTTACAACAGCTTGTTCCAGAAGTGGACTCCCAGACGATGTGATTCAAATGCTTGTGGGTTGGAATAGTCTTGACATGGTTACTGTTTACAAAGACATTTCCGCTGATGAACAATTTGAAAAATATTTTGGAGAAGATGGTATTAAATCAGTCGAAAAGAAATCTTTGTCTGATATGTAAGTATTTGTCTTGAAACTCCAATTTTAAGTATATTCATTTGTTATACTGTATTATAATACATGAGAGAATATATCATGATATAAGATGATATGAGATTGTATGAGATGAAAACTGGTTGACAATACACCAAATATGCTTTAAGATAATGAGTATAGAAAAGATCCTAACATAAAACAAACAGCATCCGTTAGACGGTTGAGCCGTAATTTGGTAGGTTATGGCTAATAAATTAAAAATCAATTATTAACACAAAAGTAACCGCTTTACTTCTCATGGCGGTTATTTTTGTGCCTTTTATCAAGGAATCTGACTATGTAAGCTGATACAACGCCGCTTACAATGCCAATAACTAATGGTATTACTATTAGTTCACAAATTGTCACTTCTTCTATCACCCTCCTTTCTTAGCAAGGGTATCTATAAGATTAACAGAACATCGCTGTTCTGACGTGACTCAACCGCCTAACCGTCCATCTAGCCAAATGAAACGTTGGATGCTGCTTGCACTTATAATTCTACATAATCTTACAAATATTGTCAAATTATAAATAGTAATAACCAAAACTATAATAGGCTGACAACTGCCACGGAAAGTGTTGAGAGGTTCGCTTGGCGGAGCAACTAAACCGTCTACGGTCTAACATATGCCACTGGATAATCTAAATGATTATATGTTAAAACATTCTATGATTGGTGTTCCGATCTGACATTCTGGAAAGACAGAATATCAGGAGAGTCTTCAGTACTCTCCTATTTTCATGGGACATGTAGCTCAGTACGGCGAGAGCAGTTAGTTAGTAAACGGCGGTCATAGGTTCAAATCCTGTCGTGTCCAATATTCTAAAACGAAAATATAAAAAGAAAGTCGGTGAATGAATGGCAAGCAGATTATCCATTGAAGAAGAACGTCTAAAAGTTGGTCAAGTGCGAATCATAAAGTCTGATAATGGAAACAGAATTTCTAAATCTTAAGGTTAAAGATTCTCTTTCGTCATACTTTACATATAAAATGCTTATGGATAGGCAAGTGTCAAAGCACGTATTCTATCCAAAAAATATATTGGATTTTAAAAGTAACAGAAGAAATAAATATGCAATCCCAAAACAAGATAATGAAGTCAGAGTAATTTCAAATGATATCGCATTTGTAGCAGGTCAGAAGAATGATAATTCTGTATATAGTTGTATTCGTGCTATTCCTGAAAATATTACCTATGAAACCAATAATGGTTCAGTAGAAATAAGACAAGGATATAGGCGGCAATATCCGTATATTGAATCGAATCAGCTTGGTGACACTACAAAACAAGCAATCAGAATTAGACAATTATACGAAGATTTTGAATCTGACTTTATTGTTATTGATACTAGAAACGGCGGTTTACAGGTACTTTATGCTCTTGAAAAAGTATTATATGATGAAGAACGTGGCATTGAATACTCTCCTCTTTGTTGTATGAACAATGAGGATTATGCAAAGGTGTGTATTGATCCAGGTGCAAAGAAATGTATATATGCTATAAATGCAACTCAGGCACTAAATAGTGATATTGCTATATCTTTCAGGAAAAATCTTGTTGAAAATAAAATTGATTTCTTAGTTAATTTTAATACCGCAAAAGAGGAAATATTACAAAATAACAAAGAGTATCTTGAAGAAGTTGATGTTGAAAAACAAGTTGAATTTGAAAGACCATTTCTTGAAACACAAGCAATGATTAGTGAATGTGCAGAACTTCAATATGAAAAAATGCCACAAACAGGAGTTATAAAAATTCAAGAAAAAGGAAAGAACCGAAAGGATGAGGCTGTAAAAAATTTTGTGTCTATGGGTAAAAATCTTTTTTGATAAAAATTA
>CAJUHL010000103.1 GCA_910586425.1 uncultured Bacilli bacterium | reverse complement strand
ATTGAAAAGCGCATTTCATTGACAAATAACAGGAAGGAGAATCAAAACTAATGGCGAGAGTAAAAGCATTGTCAGCTTATAAAATGGCAAAACGCATATACAACAGAGAAGATAATGTTTTTGACAAGAAAGTAATTACAAAGCAGTTGATTACAAACATTTTGCTTATGTATATGGATGAATGCCGAAAAGCATTAGCCGAAGGAGAGAGGATAGAAATATCAAAGGTTGGTTCAATCATACCAGAAGTAAAAGTCCATATAGGTAATTTTAATCTTCCCATGTGTAATAAGGACGGCGGTAATCCACCATATACAAAACTAAAGATAACTCGGAACAATCTTTTAAGTGAGACTATGAACAGGAATCTGCTTAGAAATATTGAAAATGGTATCTATGGATTAGACAAATTACCATTCAGCAAACAGCAGATGGACATTTTGAAGAAAAGCGGATTTATACCAGAAGATGTAGAAATTGAAGATGGAGATGATAAATAATGGCAAAACACATAAAGAACATGAACCAATTACAGAAAGCATTGCAGCCCATCATGATAAAAATGGTGGATCAGTTGGCAAAGAGAGTGTATGAGACATTGAATTATTTTCTGAATGATTATTACACAGGCTGGACACCGGACAGCTACCGCAGGACAGAAGCGTTCCTCCGGTCAGCAGTGAAAGTGGACGCATATCCAGATAAAGGCGGGGTAAGGGCATGTGTGTATATTGATTATGATTCCATGGACGATTATGTAAATGCAACCGGATACCAGGTGGCGCAATGGGCAAACAGTGAATTGCATGGGGGACTGTCCGTAAACCATAAGCCCCGTGTGTGGGATAATGCCATGGACGAAACCATCAACAATGGGAGCCTGCTTCAATTGGCGATCCAATATTTACGCAGCCAGGGAATATCAGTAAGAAACTAAGCAAGAACATGGAAAAGGAGATAAAGCATTATGGATACAGTGAACAAAAAGGAATTCGCATATAAAATCGCGGAGAAAGGCGGTTTTTATAAAAAGGATGCAGTGAAAATGACGGAATTATTCTGGGAAACGCTTCTGGATTATCTGTCAGAGGGCAAAAAAGTTAATTTCTATGGAACTGGACATTTTGAATTGAAAACCGTAAAAGAGAAGGAAGCAAGGAATCCAAAAACCGGAGAAGCGTGCATTGTGCCGGAGCATAAGAAAGTGAAGTTCTATTCCAGTGAGACATTGGCGGATAAAATAGAGAATGAATAAACCAAAAACGGAATAGAAACAGAAAATGAATAACAGGAGAGTGCTTTATGAAAATCAGTATGGACAGGAAACTAGAGAATTGCAATCATTGTATTTACAGGGAAGAATTAAGCAGATATTTTGACCTGGGTGACTATTGTTTTCTAAATAAGAAAAGCACAAGCAGGATCATTATAGATAAGGATTGTCCATTAGGAGAATTGGAGGAAAAGATACATATTGAAATTAAATGAACGAGTAGCAATTATTACAGAAGAAAATATACGCAGGCTGTCACATTTATATGGGGAAATAAGTATTGGCGATTTATCAAGGATTGTAAATAACCATTTGGAAGTTGCGATTGATGAAATCGAGGAAGATTGTATACGAAAGGGGCAGTGTCTTGAAAGAAATTAAGAATCTACAAGAAAAAAGACTGATTGTCGCAAGGCATATTATGTTGGAGCGAATTGAGCCTATTAATGGGAATATTATCAATGCATGGTGTAATCCGTTTTCTGCTGATAAATATAAGTTAGACCATGCAGAAGGTACGGAATTATTTGACTGGATGCGTAAATTTATCAGTAGTAACGATGTTAAATCTTGTAATGAACAATTGGAACGATTGAGGAGAAAAGGCGAGAGGAATTTAAAATCAAAAGGTGAACGTGTTGGATATGGTGCAAAATTGGTAAAGGAGCCTAAAGATGCGTTGGCAACATACAATATATTTACAAAAGGCAAGAAGTATTCTGGTAATTATTCCTCTTTGTGTATAAGGATGGGAAGATTACCAAAGAAAGGTTAAAGGTGAATGCATATGAATAAAGTGCCAGAATGTAAAGAGTGTGAATATGTGAGGATGTATGATTACGGGAAAAGGATTTATTATTGTGAACATCCAGACAGGACAGACGATATGGGGAAATTGAGTGTAGGTGATATTCCAAGGGTATGTCCTGAGTGGTGTCCGTTGAGAGAAAAGATAAATGAGTGAGAGTATGAGTTGCGAATAGGTTTAACCATACTGGACCATTTTATGATAAAAAACGCTCAAAACCCTTGATTTATAAGGGATTAAGCAAGACCACATATAATTAAAGGAGAGTGCCATATGCAGTTCAAAGATTTAGAGTGGAAAGATATCATATCGGATGGAATAATTGTATGCAGCCATTGTGAAATCAATTTATGCGGATGGATTAAAATAGAATTCCGCATTAATCATGAAGCAGAAGAAAATAAGCATTATCTGCATGCTTTTGGCAAAGGAAGCATCAGGAGATTAAAGCCTGAAAAGTATGATTCCATAGAATCAGCAAAGAATGCGGCATACAGAATATACAATAATGAAATGGCAAAGATTAAGAAAGCGGTTGATTATTTGGTGGCTACTTAGAAAAAAGTAGTGTGAATGATTGAATCAATATATGAATTTCTAAAAACAATTCCAATGTGTGTATCTGCAAAGAAAATCCAGTAAAAGAGAAATTGAATATTTAGCATGAGAAATACATAAAGGGCTGAATGAAATGTTCAGTCTTTTTACCATGCAAAAATCCAACATTTTGATTTGAGGGCTAAACAAGTTAAGCATGAAACATTTTGCTGAGTTTTTTGGAGGAGATTTTGTAGAAGTGTATAGGGGTGTTGAAGTTCAACATACCTTAGAAAATCGTTTTCCAGATGGAGAAGTATAAATTATGTGATGTCCCAAAATGGGATGTCACATCCAGTAAAAAGAGAAATGTAAAAGTGGAATTTTGATTTAGTGGCAAATCAATTATCAAATGAAAGGATAATTGTATGAGGAAAAGATATTACAAATATGATCTGGATGAATAAATCATTGCAAAAGTAGAAGAAGTATAAGAAGAAAAATTTACTACAAACAGAAAACCGAACATTATCCCCGTTAGGGGTAAGAATGTATCTCTTTTAGTAAATAGTATCTCCTTTAGTAGTAGTATCGAAATGGGCAAATGATTGCCCACTTGTCCTAGGAGAAAAAAGAAAAAAGGGCAAATGATTGCCCAAAACGAAACTTAGGTCTGTTTTAAGAAAGGATAATGATTTATGTATAACAAAAATATTAAACCGATTTATAACTATGATTTAAAAGAATGCAATTTGTTGTTTAAGAAAGGTATTCATCCTATTGGATGCGGTGTAGGCGATAAAGATGGACGAGTATTTCACGTTTTTATGGCAGACAGAAGGTATTTTGATGCTGTGAAATTAATTCAATATGAAAACGCTGAATAATAATAAGGAAATTAATTTGATTTATGTGAAAGGACATTATTTATATGAAATTATTTTTGGACAAACAATTAAATACAAATGATAAAGAAACATCTATATTAGCAATACTTAATGGAATGTATTGTAAGAAATATGGACATCTTAGTACATCTGTCAGTCTGATAGGGTATGAAATAACAGGCAGGTTTTTGAAAACATCAAATAAAAGGGAACGTACCATAATTGATGGAATTAAAAGTGGCGTACATTCGCTTATAGAAAAAGGGATTATTGAGGTTATAAGCCAGTATAATGATAACTATATTTTCTCTGGTAAAGGGCTGGAAGTAAATTCTGATAAGAAAAAGTTTGTTGTTTTGGAACAGTGGGAAATGCAGAAAATATTTGAAAAGTCCAATAAGCCTTTTAATGTGTTCTCATTCTTTTGCTCGTTAATAGGAACAATCAATAACCAGACTAAGGAATGGCATATGTCACAAGATGATATGGTTTCGTTATGGGGATATGGGAAAGAGACTGTCAATGATTACTTGGAGCAGTTAGAGAAAATGCAGCTTATCTATGTCTACAGGCACAAAAAACGTAGATCAAATGGTACATATTACAAGCTGAATAATTCATATGGCAGGTATTGTGACAAAGATGCCGTGATTGCTGAAGCAGTAAAATATTCTGATACTGTAGAATGCGAAGACTTTGTTGAGAAACTGGATAGAAGGGCAATCAAACTAAGGCATAATGCTTATTGCAATGATGCAAAGAAGTATAGGAATAATTTTGATGCGGAAGTTGATTTGTGCAGACAAAGTATTGCATATAATAAATCTTTAAAATATAAGCCAGTAGAAGGTTATTATGATGGCGAATATAAACAAGGTGAATTATTAGACTTATCTGTATTTCCTGATGAGGTTAGAAATGCGGCTGATGACAACTGGGGAGAACCTGTATCAATGGAGCATGATTATTCCATAGAAGAAATATTGGATATGCCTACAGAGGTGAGGTTCAAAATGAACCTACCCTGACAAATACAGATTGCAAGGTTCAAATGAACCTGGCAAATACAGATTGTGTGGGACAGGATGACCTATGCAAAGTGGTGTCCACTCCAACTGGTGTGCAGTCCCAAACAGGTGATTACGAGGAAGCTAATTATATAGAGTCCGATAATTTTACTCCAAATAACAGAATTGGTGAACCGAAAGTTTCGGCTGACAAAGAGCTTGATCCAAATTATTGGGGTGAAGCAGATAATGAATCTCATGGTGAATATAATCATGAGTTATTTTGCGTTACTGGAAACAATTCAGACCTTGTTGATATAGATGATCTGTATTAATGTTAAAACTGTTATGTAATTTGGATGTTAAAAGATTTAACAGGCTGTATTTTGAAAATATATCCTTATAGAACTTTGCTAAAGGGAT
>CAJUHL010000102.1 GCA_910586425.1 uncultured Bacilli bacterium | reverse complement strand
ACGTCGTGAGACAGTTCGGTCCCTATCCGTCGTGGGCGTAGGAAAATTGAGGAGAGCTGATCCTAGTACGAGAGGACCGGATTGGACATACCTCTGGTGTATCTGTTGTCACGCCAGTGGCAGTGCAGAGTAGCTATGTATGGAATGGATAACCGCTGAAAGCATCTAAGCGGGAAGCCAACTTCAAGATGAGTTTTCCCTTCTTTATGAAATAAGTTCCCTAGAAGACTACTAGGTTGATAGGCTAGAGGTGGAAGCATGGCGACATGTTGAGCTGACTAGTACTAATAGAACGAAGATTTAATCCTATTAATTATTTTCTAAATAATAATTTGATTATAGATTACACATTATCATGTTTTCAGAGAATTATTTCTCTATATATTTAAATTGGTAACGATAGCAAAGAGGATACACCTGTTCCCATCCCGAACACAGAAGTTAAGCTCTTTAACGCCGACGATAGTGTAAGCGAAAATAGGTAGTTGCCAATTTTTTTTTGCAATTATTTTGAAAATATGTTATTATCTATATAGGAGGTGTTTTATGGAAGAACCAATATATGAGGATACTGTTACTAGAACTCATATAAATCCTAGCAGTTTATCGTATATTATGGCTCAAATTAGAGAGACTCATAGCTTAGATGCAGGGTGGGTTGTAGGTGAGCCTGTAATTCCTGGGAAAAATGCAGATGGAACGATTGATTTATATGTGTCATTGAAACAATACTCTGCGGAGAAAATTATGGAAAAACCAATGTGTGAAGATATTTTGACTAGAACTTATGTAGATCCTAGCAGTTTATCGTATATTATGAATCAAATTAGAGAGGTTCATAGTTTAGATGCAGGGTGGGTTGTAGGTGAACCTGTAATTTTTGGAAAAAATGCAGATGGAACGATTGATTTTTATGTGCCAGTGAAACAATACTCTGCGGAGAAAATTTCTGAACGCTCTTTATAAGGGGTGTTTTTTTTAAATTTGGCGAAATAATATTGTAATTAATTTTTAAAATTTGATATACTATGTATGGTGATACTATGGAATATAAAATTACAACACGTAATGAGATAGAAACAATTGAGCTTGCTCAAAATTTTGAATCAGAGAAATTTCCAAATATGGTTATTTGTTTGGATGGAGAATTGGGTAGTGGGAAAACAATTTTTACCAAAGGAATTGCGAATGCATTAGGGATTACAGAAAGTATTACTTCTCCTACATTTACGATTATCAAAGAATATGAGGGGGAGTTACCTTTATACCATATGGATGTGTATCGTCTGAATGGGAATACGGAAGGTACAGGAATTGAAGAATATTTTACAAAGGGTGGAGTTGTAGTCATTGAATGGGCAGATACGATTAAAGATGTTTTGCCAAGTGAAAGATTGCATATAAAATTTAAGATTGTAGATGAAAATAAGAGAATCTTAATACTGACTCCATATGGTAAGCAATATGAAGAACTATGTGAGGCAGTAATATGATTTCTCTTTTTTTAGACTCTGCATCCACATATATGGTAGTTGGGATTTATCGCGATACAGAACAACTTTATTTAGAAATACAAGAAAATGACAGACAATTATCTGAAAAATTGTTACCTGCTATCCATAAGGCATTTCAAAGTATTGATATGTCTATTGCCCAAATAGATCGTATTTATATAGTAAATGGGCCGGGTTCTTTTACTGGGGTAAGAATAGGTGTGACAGTTGCGAAAACGCTTGCTTGGACTTTGCATAAGGAAATAATACCGATTTCTGAACTGGAATTATATGCCTCTACAGAAACTGAAGTGCCATTTAAACTTTCTTTAATAGATGCTCGGCGTAATTTTGTATATGCAGGATTATATGATGCTGATTTGAACCCAATTATGACAGATTGTTATATTTCTTTAGAAGATTTGAAGTCGCAAGTGAATCATGACACTTTAGCAATCAGCACAGATACATTTTCCTTTAAAACTGAAGTTCCTAAATTTAATATTCCACTTATTATTGAAAAGCATAAGAATGACTTGCCTGTCAATCCTCATGAATTGAATCCTAATTACTTAAAAAGGACAGAGGCAGAAGAAAAACATGATTCATAATGCTAGTGAGGTAGAAATTCCATCGCTACAAGGTATATTAGAAGAACAATTTGGGGCGTTAATACAAGATAATCCATATATATTCTATATCAAATATGAGGATGTGGAAATTAAGGGAATTGTATCGTATAGCCTTATTTATGACAGAATGGAGATTAATTATATATGGGTAAAAGAGAGATACCGAAAAAAAGGGATCGGGGGAGCTCTTCTAAAATATATAGATCAAATCGCAATCAATAAAAGAGTGAATAATATTTCTTTGGAAGTAGAGTGTACCAATCTTGCTGCAATTGGATTATATCGAAAGAATGGTTATCAAATAGTTGCAAAAAGAGAAAAGTATTATCAAGGTAGGGATGGATTCTTGATGGTGAAAGAGATGATAAGATGAAAGATACATATATATTTGCAGTTGAATCTAGTTGTGATGAAACAAGTGCTTCTATTATTAAAAATGGTTGTCAAGAAATTGCGACGGTTGTGTTATCCCAGATGGATATTCATGCGGAATATGGCGGTGTAGTTCCTGAAATTGCTAGTCGCCACCATATTGAAAATATTACAATGGTATTAGAAGAAACATTAGAAAAAGCCCAGATGAATATGCAAGAAATTGCTGCAATTGCTGTTACTTATGGACCAGGGTTAATAGGTTCCCTTTTGATTGGTGTGCAAGCAGCAAAAGCACTTGCTTATGCATATCAAAAGCCACTTGTGCCAGTCCATCATATCGCAGGGCATATCTATGCGAATAATTTAGAAAAGCCAATGGAATTTCCCTTGATTGCACTTGTAATTAGTGGAGGGCATACAGAACTTATTTATATGAAAGAAGATTACTCTTTTGAGAAAATTGGTGGTACATTAGATGATGCTGTAGGAGAATCTTATGATAAAGTGGCGCGTGTTTTAGATCTTCCCTATCCTGGAGGTCCAGCCATTGATAAAATGTGCTTGATTGGAAAGGATACTTATTCTCTTCCTTTACCATTAGATGATAATAGTTATAATTTTAGTTTTAGTGGGTTAAAGAGTGCAGTGATTAATTTGGTACATAATGAGGAACAAAGGGGAAATTTGATTCGAAAAGAGGATTTGGCTACTTCATTTCAAAATCGTGTGATTGAAATTTTAACGAAAAAAACGATGCGTGCTCTCAAGGAGTATCACGTGAAACACTTGCTGATTGCAGGTGGAGTATCAGCCAACCAATTCATTCGTTCACGCTTTCAGGAATTATGTATAGAAAATAATATTGAGCTTACAGTTCCATCTATGAAGTATTGTACAGATAATGCTGCAATGATTGGTGCAGCGGGATACTATGCTTATAAATTAGGAAGAAGAGCAGATTTGGATTTGAGTGCAAAAGCAACAGATGATTTAGGGTAATAAAAATGAGGGTATTAAGCTTAAAAGAACCTTTTGCTACTTTAATTTTAAGTGGTCAAAAATGTATCGAAACGAGGAGCTGGAAGACAACATACCGTGGAGAGTTATATATTCATGCAAGCATGACGCAAGTGTCTCAAAAGATACAAAATGATAAAGAACTGATGCATTTAGTGGAGAGTCAAGAGATGAATTTTGGGTATATCATTTGCAAATGTAAATTAGTTGATTGTATCTATATGACGAAAGAATATGTTGCAGATATGAAAAAGAATCATTATCAGGAATATATTTGTGGAGAATATAAACAAGGACGTTATGCTTGGATATTAGAAGATATTATACCGTTAGAAATACCAATAAAAGCGAAAGGACAACTTGGCATTTGGAACTACTACAATGCGTTTGAAATAATGAATTTGATGGATAATATCCAATATGGCTGGCTGGATAAAGGTAACCATAAACATGATATAGTAGATGAACTTTATTCTAATAGTTACAAATTACAAAGCCCGAAAGAAACCATCCAAAATAAAATAGGTGTCTGTTGGGATCAGGTTGAGTTGGAAAGATATTATTTTAAGGGACATGATTCGAAGGTAAAAACTTTTTTCTTGGTCTATTATGATGGTAATCAATGTCCAACACACACTTTTTTAACTTTTGAAAAGAATCATAAATATTATTGGTTTGAACATTCATGGGAGGTATTTAGAGGAATTCATGAATATGAAACATTAAAGGAGCTACTGTTTGATGTTCGAGATAAATTTATTCGATATGAATTAAAGGACCATTATCAGAAGAATGCTCTTGTTTTGCACGAATATAAAAAGCCAAAGTATTCTATTTCTGTTCAAGAATTTTATGCCCATTGTGATTATGGAAAATATATTGATTTTGAATTACTATAAAAGAGACTATTTGGTAAGTCTCTTTTCTATATAGAAAACAATATAATACATAACAGCAGATAAAATGCAAAGCAAAATAACACCACTAATTACTAAATTGAGATTGAATACCTGTGAACCATACATAATAAGATACCCAAGACCTTCTTTTGAAACTAGAAATTCCCCCATAATAACGCCGACCTAAGACATATAGGGAGAACTTATAAATAAAGGCTTTTTTGTTTAAGAACTTGCATGTATTGGAGGAATTAGATGGGAAAAGCTAATTGTCCGTTTTGTAATAGTCAGAATACATTTAATATTGCCTATGGATATTTAGGAGAAAAGAAAACGAAAAAGAATTATATTAATCAAGAAGATATTGGATTAAATGAATCTTATCGCAAGGGTTTTGAAAAATATGACTTTGATGGTGAAAGATTAATGAGTCATTTACCTAATCGTTATTGTAAGAACTGCAAGAATACTTTTCAGTCAAGAAAAGTTATGTATACAGTTGATATATCAATCATTAACTTTATCATTTGTATTAACAATAACTATTATAGATACATCCTTGATTTTA
>CAJUHL010000101.1 GCA_910586425.1 uncultured Bacilli bacterium | reverse complement strand
AATTTTTATCAAAAAAGATTTTTACCCATAGACACAAAATTTTTTACAGCCTCTTGTAGAGTAAGCGAAAAATCCCTAGAGTGTTTGACTCTAGGGGTATTTTTTACGAAAGAATTATTTAGTATCTTGGTCAGATAAAGCCTTTTTTTGAGCAGCTCTTTCTTGTATTAATTGTAATTCCTTTACTATTTTTTCTTGTTCCTCTGGTGGTAATTTTGGAAGCCATTCACTCAAAGTTGATAAAGAATGTTTGGCTTTTTCATGATACAAATGATCAATCCTTTCAATATCTTCTTTTGGTAACATATCGTAACCGAAACTAACAGGTTCAATTTCATCATGGATTATAAATCTCATGTTTAAATCAGCATTACATAAACGGGAGATTATGATTAAATCTCTGATGGAAAAACTGTCACGATTAAATTTGTTTCTAAGAGATTGAGTAGTAATCCCTAAATATTTTGCTACTTCATCTAAATCAAAATTGAAAAAATTAACAATCTTTTTGATTTTTTCTGAAACTGTCATATTATAAACCACCTTTCATATATAAGCATAGCATGTTTTACGGCAAAAATCAATTTGTAAAAATAAATCAAAATGAGTTGTTGACAAAACTCAAAATATAGAGTAATATAAAATCATAAAATCGGTTTGATATTTCAAATCAAAATGATTTTAATGTTTCCAACAAAAGGGTATTGACAAAATCGAACACACGTTCCATTATTGGAGATACAAAAGACCTATCCTCAAACGCTGGTGGCACAGCTCGGACAGGTCTTCCTACATAAGCGCAAGATACGCTCAATTTCATTATACATTATCTTCAATGAATTTCAAGCGTATCTGCAATTCAAATCCAGTGAAAAGTAGTAACAATTTCAGAAAAATAAAGGTTGTGTCTTATTGTTTTGTGGGATAAGGTTTTAATTTTGTACTCTGAAAATGGAATATTGGATGTGTAAAGGCTGAAAAGCCTGATATTTTTTAGATTTTAATTGAACAGCTATATATCAACAATGATATATCCTTAATACACGTTGGTAGTAGTAATAATTCAGTTAAAATACATATAACTTACAGAAATATCACAGGAAGGGAGAAATCAATGGAACTAACGAGAGTAGATTATGTGATTCTGAAATTTTTAAAAAAGAAGAATTGTACAAGTCATTTTATGAGTGCAACATTACAAGAAATAATGCAGATCACAAATAACTCAAGACCGACAACATATCGTAGGATGATGAATCTGCAAAAACACGGATATGTAAAAAAAGGATGCAGGTCAATTAATGCTGATACTTTTTATTTACTCGAAAAAGGAATCAAAATTGTAGAAAGCGGAGGAATGGAGAATGATTAAAAAGGATGTGTTTGTTGTAGGAATTGGATTGGGTGGCAGTAGAGTAGGGTGTGATTTTCAGCAAAAAAATTATGGTGCATATCTTGTTAATGGTTCAAATCAAGATAATAAAACCCTTCCAGATGCTAAAAATGTTTTGGTTCTGGAAGGGTATGATGGATTGGCAGGCGATAGAAACCTTGCTTTTGAAGCATTAAAGATGAACAAAAACATTTTGCAAAAGGTAATGGGAATTGAAGAAAAGGTAATCCTATTGGTTGCTACTGGTGGTGGAACTACTGGAAGTGGTTGCATTACACATTTTGCAAATATTATTTGTGAGAAATTACCCGATAAAATTGTGTGTGCATGTCTGATGATGCCTAAAGCAGATGAACCTATCCAGAAAAGATTAAACGCCTATAATACGGCGAAAGAGTTGATGGAAATACCAGAAATGGGCGCGTTGATATTTATTAGCAACGATGCATGTGATTCTGAATTGAATAAAATCAATTACAATTTGGTAAATATGTTAGATGCATTTTTTACAGATGATTCATCATCTAATGTATCTAATTTCGATGATTCAGAGAAATTGAAAATGTTATCAGATCATGGTGCTTTTGTAATTGCTATGCGTTCAGATAAAGCTGATCCGCAAGATACAAGTAAGATTAAAAAGGTATCTACTCAGGATATGGTAAACGCTTTGACTGCAAAGAACATTTTCCTTCCGATTAATAATGATGGCATTGTTGCCCATATAGGGATCATTAACCAGAAAGACAACCATATTGAGGAAAAGGAAATTGTGACAGCAATAGGGATACCTGAAAATATATTCACTGGTAATAACGGCAATGTAAATATTGTTTGTGCATCAGGCTTGGGATTCCCAACAGAATATATTGCCAATATGGGGAAGAAAGCTATAAGCGAACAAAAGTTGCGCCTGGAAAAGAAAAAAACATCTAATTTACTTGATGATTTAGAAGAATTAGATATTGAGGCTGAAATTCCTGTAAAAAAAGCTGTAAATAAACGTAGGCAAGTGAGTTTGGATTTGCTAAATGAACTGGAATAGAACAGATACATTACTAATAGCATACACCTAGTTTACAGTTGCTTTTCATGAAAAATACAGATTTTTAGCTGTAATGATACAAATGGATATTACTGGATAGCGTATCACTACTTACCAATACAATAATAAATTTATCAACAGCCGAAACGGTGATAATCAGCAATTCCGATTCTCACCGTCTGGACAAGACGGCAACTTGTTCACTGATGAAGGCAAGCCAAAAGCCTTTAATTAGGAATGCTATAAAAATGGCAGTGGTTACGCCAACTAGAGCGCGTATGGATGTCTGACAGGTTTTAGGGCAACTTTTTAAGGTGAAAAGGGGCGAATAGCATTACTACGCCAAGATTGGATGGTGGTTTTGTATGAGAATACATATAAGAGAACCACCGAAATGTAAAAGTATCTTATATATATCGGCTTATGGAAGGAGAATGTAGAAGTGATAACAGAACAAACACGGGCGTTTCTTGAAAATGCAGTTGAAGCAGCAACTAAGATTAGAAAAACGAATGAAATAATTAGCGGTAATAACAATATTCCAGAAGAGGGGACTCTGTTAGGCGATACATATTATTGTATTGCGGATATGATTAAATCATATTTGCTTGCAATAGGCATGAAAGTAATAGAGGAAGATCAGTTTAATAATATGATTACAATAATCATGTTCGCTGAAAAAGAAGAAATCAATGATATCGTAATTGAATATCGTGGCAATGCATATGTCAGTTAAAGAAAGAGGAAGGTGACGGTTATGCAAGAAACATATAAATTCATTGTTGATTTTATCAAAGAAAATGGTTATTCGCCGTCATATCGTGAGATAGCAAATGGCGCAGGGTGTGCATTATCTACAGTGGTAGGTAGGCTTGAAAAGTTGGTAGAATTCGGAATGATTGAAATGAAGCCAAATTGTCAGAGAACTATAAAGGTAACTGGATATTCGTATGTGAAAGGGGTGAATGAGAAGATGAATTATAGAGAATTATTTACCAAATTATATGATGATAAATGTTTTAAGAACTTTTGTAACACGATAGACGAAATGAGAAACAAAGAATATAAGATAGAAATACCATTGGAAACATTAGCTTTATTGGTGTCCTCAAATGTTAATTATATAAATGGTGAAGACAATATAGAAGTGATACATAACTGTGTGAAACATTTTTTGAATCCTAGTGGATTGCCTATTTCCAAGACTACATCATTTTATGATTATTTTGTCATTACAAATATCATGTGGATTGCGGATGGAAAAAGAGAACAATTAGAAGGGAATAGATGGATACAACCTCCATTGGATTTAACAGAGTATGCAAATAGTATATGTAAATTTGATACATGTACTTGTGAACATAAACCACAAATACTCTTTTCCTGTTTTTGTGGTAGTTTAACTGGAAAGGTAATCTGTGAGAAGTGTAACCTCTCAGTGTCTGAAATGTTCATATATAATGATCTTCACCCTCCTAAACCTATAAGTGACATATATGTAAATCTGGAAGACGGAATAAAAAGATTATCTGAATTATGGAATGAAGAAGTTGCGAAAAATGAAAGCATTTTACATAGGACAATGAGAGAATTATTATCATACGGATCAAATGTCTGTGTGAACAAAGTAATATATGATTTGCATGAAAAATTATATGCCTATATGACAGAGAAAGGTATTTATAGGAAGCCTGAATACTGGAATGAGCCGGGATATTGGGATGTTGCAACAGATAAGATGATGGAATGTAAAGAACCTGTACAATGGGTGGAAGATTATTTGTGGGAAAATATGCCGTGTAAATTAAGTGTGTAAATGTAGAAATATTAATCAAAGGTAACACGTACCTATACCAATGGTACATAAAAAAATATTATATCAAATGAAAAGGAGATTTTTAGTTATGAGAAATGCAACAACAAAGTGGTTCAACAATGGGTATGGATTCTTAGTGGATTCCGAAACAAAGGAAGATGTATTTGTGCATTATTCCAACTTAATCATGGATGGCTTCAAGTCATTACATGAAAATGATATGGTTACATACAAACTTGGAGCTGGTAATGACGGAAGACAACAGGCAATCAATGTCAAGCCGATTTTGACAATGAAAATGATTGAGGATTCTTTGAAAGAAGAAAATCTTCATGTAAAGGAATACAGAAGTTCCAAAGATACGGCGGTTATGAATACTTTAGGAATTGATAAAGATTATATGGTCGTAGATGAAAATGATGTGATTGTGGCTGGTGAGAACGGCATGACATTTCTTGATTTGGCAACATACGCAAATTTTGAGATTGTTCAACAGTCAGCATAGTAAATGTAGAAGTAATTTAATGTAACTATAAACCAAAAGTCGGTATTACTGTATATACCGTCTTTGAGTCCAGTATAAAAGAGGAAGAGAATATATGAGCAGACGGATTTTATTATTATCAGACCTTGTAGAAGTGATTGCAAGTAAGATGATTTCCATAGAAAGTGTGGAAAGTAATGTTAAATTTAGTGCTGACATTACAGAAACAAATCAAATTACACCAGAGAGATTCACAGAATCCATCCAGCTTTTGAATAAGAGCATATTCAAAGATGCTATTGACTTCTTTTATGAATTTACAGGCGAAAATAATATTTTTATTGAATGTGGAATGAAGAATATGTTTATGGAAGAATATTATCGTCTCAGGTGTTCTATTTGTGATGGTGTATCTAAAAAAGAAGTTGATGCGAAACTGAG
>CAJUHL010000100.1:825-5337 GCA_910586425.1 uncultured Bacilli bacterium | reverse complement strand
GAAGCAGACATTCCTTATCCCCCTTTCATGCGGTTTGGTTCGGCTGATTGTAACCGTAAAACTTTGTTTCCCAAAATGCCTTTGGTACTTTTCCGGCAACAACAAGATAGCCTTTGCTCTGTAATTCTTCATTTAATTCTCTTATCAGTTTGTAAGCATGACCTTTAGATACTCCTAATTCTTTTGCTACATCTTCTGCTGTCATCATGTGGCTTTCTTTCAATAAATTCTTCTCTCTTTCATTTCTTGTATTATTACAAGTTTTCTTGTAACTTAAATATATTACATTGTTTCTGGTTTGTCAATATGTATTATTAGATTTCTTGTAATATATACATTGATTTTTGTATTTACATATGTTACATTATTCTAAAAGGAGGTTGTGAGATGAGATTAGGCGAATATTTTGAGATTGGAAAGCGAATGAAACAAGCCCGAACTAACGCAGGAATTAACCAACGTGATATGTCTTCAAGACTTTCTTTGACTAATTCCTCATATTCTAATTATGAAAATGGATATAGTGAACCGCCAGTCGAAACAATACTGAAATTTTGTGATACACTTGGAATTACTTTAAATGATTTACTGGAAATAAAGATTACTTCAAATAAAACTGCTACTGTAAATACTTTTGCTGATTTTTTTTCTATTCTGATAGATTTAGACTGTAGAGGATTGCAAATAAAAGGAAACACAACCTATTCACAAGAGGATAATCAACTAACTGCCCATTTGACATTAGATATACCCAATGCACAGATTGCAACCTTTATTCCCGACTGGAACAAAGTAAATCAAGCATTAATTTCCGGTAAAATGGATAAAGAAGAATATGATATGTGGCTAGAAGATACTTTGAAATTATTTAATGTGCCGATTGACGAATACATCTGATTGGAAATGTTCTTCTCGGAAATATTACCTGTGTAAGCAAGACAAGACTTAGTGATTATATTACCGACCTTTCCGCAGATGAAATGAAAGCTGTTGATAAAGCTATTTCTTTATCGCTTGGCATAAATCACCATTATCAGACATTGCAAAATATGTATGACGACAAACTACAATATGTTGAAAAGCTGAAAAGCCATCGTACCTTACAACAAGCTGATTTGGATTCAAAACAACAACTTGATAAATTCCAAGAATTGCCTGATACCTATCATTTTTCAGATATTCAAAATTTAGCACATTTTTTAGAAAAATCTCTAAAAGAAATGTAGACAAATTTGGATTTTCATGCTAGTATAAGGATACAAGAAAAGTGTTCACGAGTGGAACGCTAATATAGTATTTCAAACAAGGGAACTACGAGTGAGTTCCCTTTATTTTATTTATGCATAATTTCTTTCCTTTAACATAAAATATTATTACAATTCTTCTTTGGACGTGTGCCAAAGGATTTATTATAATTAAGCAAAGGGAGTCACGAGCGGACTCCCTATTTTTAATTTATTTTTAGAGCCATTTTAGAGCCACAAGCCATTTTCAATGAATTTCCAGCAAGTGGCTTTTCCTTTTGTCCGCTATTATTTTTAGGCATTAAGAAACCGCAACCCCTTGATTTCTCAAAGGATTGCGGCGCTTATTTGTATTATTTGGCTCTAATCTAAAGATTACTCGATGATAGTAGCAACCCTGCCAGAACCTACTGTACGTCCACCCTCACGGTTCGTAGGGAACATAATTATAATGTTTTTTCATACATTTTATTGGATTTTGTATTCATATTCTCTTATATTATCCATGTTATTTGAGGTTTTCAAATTTTTTAGAACCAAAATAGAACCATTAATTACTTATTGATTCCTTGCTTCAATCGCTTCATTACTTCTCCTCTACTTCGAAGATTTCATTTTGTACTTTTTCTACCATTGCATTATAATGATTTTCATCCAATCCTTTAATTAAGTCTAATATATCATTAATGACTGTATGATTATTTGTATCTAAAATATCAGTATCCAATTCCTCAAAAACATCTATTTTCTTTTCATGAGAATATATATTAACAAATTTGTATATTCGTTCTCTTATTATATCGTCCTCCTTTTTTGGTAATGCTGCTAATAAAAGTGCCGCTAAATCAGCACGTTGTTTAGGAAATTTAAAGCTCAAAAAGGATTCAATTAATTTTCTACAAACATTTCCACAAAAAATACTTTCCTGCTTAGTTAATATCTTATCTTTCATTGAGTACACACTATAAAATACATAGTCATACTCTGTTGCCTGTTTCAAACTTTCTCCACCATTATTTAGTATCGCCATACGTTTCCCCTGATCCATATGGTTTTCCACTCTATATATAGAATACGCTGGCATCTTTTTACCTGTTGATATATCTTTTACATGCTTTTTATTAAACCACCCCAATACAAGTGAAAAGAAATTATAATTATGTGTTAACACAAAAATTTGTTTTGCATTTTCACATTCTGATTTCATATATGCATACGAAGAAAATAATTTATTTGAATCAAAACTAGATATGGGATCATCTATTACAAGAGTACTATCCTCTATCTTTTTTCCATTTTCTTTTAGTTTGGTTATGAAATAAATAAATGCTATTGCTGTTTTTTCACCCTCACTTAAATTAGTTGCCTCTTCTTTTTTATTTCGGTATATTTTATATCCTTTTTCAATAGTATCAAATCTTAATTCAATTTCATTATATCCTAAAAATTTTTCTAATTTTTTGTTAAACTCCTCTGCGCCTAATGTTTCATTTGACAAAACTTTTTCTAATTCATTATACTCTGCAATCTTATTATCACATTCCACTTTCTCGTTTTCTAACTCTTTCTTTATCTTATTTAAATTTCTTAGTTTTTTGTCATAGGCTAACCCCTTTACCTGTTCTCTGACATAGTGTCTTTCCACTTTCTTTTTAATTGCTTTAGTAGATTCTTCAAAATTATCTGTTTTTTTATTATGTTCGCTAATCATTTCTTTGCATTTTTCAAAAATGCAATTAATGTTTTCACAACATTTCACTATTATGTCCTGTACCACTTCACAATCAATATGGTCAAATGGTTTGCTCTTTTTCTCCGATAATAGGTGAATATATTTATCTATTTCTTTATTAAATATATTCATATAACTTTCATATTCTTCGCTATATTTCCTAATACTATCAGTTAATTCGTCATAATATAAAGTTGTATTAAAACATGGGCACTGCTCATCTAACTTAAAATTTTCCCACCCAATACTACTTTTTTCAATATCAGAATTAAGTCTATTTAAAGCATCGCTAAAATGTGCATCAAGATCATTATAACGTTCATCACTAATTATGCCTCCACAGAAAGCACAACTTGTCCTTTTGTTTCTCTTATGCAACATCATTCCTTTTTCAACCCAATCAGCCATTTCCTGATTATCTCGTAATTCATTTATTACTTTTGCTGAAATTTTTCTTGATACAATTTCATATGTATTTTTGATAAGTATTTCAAGCTCTGTTACGCTCACTTTTTTAAGATCAACACAAATCTTATCCTTTTTCAACGGTTTCGCCTTTTGTATCGCTTTTTCCAATTCATCTTTCTGTAATAAATCTATATCTGACAAAGGAGAATTAATATCGTCTAAAAGGGAAAGAACTTTTCTTTTATCATAGTTCAAATAATATGAATCATTTGTATCCAATAATTGATAATTATTCTTGACTGTCTTTCCAATAGCTGTTAATATCTTTTGCAATTCATTATCTGCTTTACTCACTTCATTTCGCTTATTTTCTAACTTTTTTATTAGTCCTAAATTGTCCTCACTGCCAAATAATTCATTTTTTAATGTATTATAGTTTTTTGTTGTTTCTATATTTTTTTCATCCAAAAGCAAAATACTTTTTAGAGTTCCATTCCAATCAATATTTTCTTGTACAAAATCCTCATTAAAAACAGCAATATTTTCATTCAATAAAGGCATCTGCTTTTCTGTATATTGTACCCCATCAACAGTAATGGTAAATTTTAAACCATTAAATTTTTTAGGTATTTCATGACCACCTACAAAGCTAAAAAATCTCGATAATGTACTTTTTCCTGAACCATTCCAACCATATATTAAATTGTATCTTTTGAAATCACTTGCACATTTAGGCGGAATAGTACTATATATTCCTAAATTTGAAAGTTTATCTATAGAAAAAATCATCTTTGCACCACCTCATAAATCTATTTAACTGTATGCCGAGTATATTGCATTGACAACAAAGAACCCTTTATTGCATCATATAACTCCTCATGCCCTATTGCCCTCAATACCTTACGATCAAATATTTCCCTGTCTGAATCCTTTAACTCATTTTCTGTATCCATAACATTTCGATTTTTGATTTTGTTAAACAATTCCACAATCTCCAAAGCATCTGTCTCTGATATAATTTGCGGATTTATCATATACATGTTCTTCAGTTTTGTACTACTTGCATCCAACACGCCTAACCCCCGACCAAAACCAATCGCTTCAATTGCAAACATACCAAATAAAGAA
>CAJUHL010000100.1:0-815 GCA_910586425.1 uncultured Bacilli bacterium | reverse complement strand
TTTTCAGACGGATAAAATAAATCATTCCATCCTCTACGTTCGCCTCTTTTTACAGTAAGAAGTTTTTCAATCGGAATTAAACATTCTGCCAGCTTTTCAACCCATGATACATCGTGAAATAAGGCATTCAATGTTATACCCTTATCTGTAATTTTTTTAATCATATCAATAGAATATTTTTTTACAGAAACCACTGTTCTGTCAATTTCTTCTCCTAACACAATACTATTTACGATTGTTTCCTTTTCATGACTATTTAGTTGTTCTATCTCTTTATTCAGCATCCAAAAGTTTATTTTTGAACTCAGATTTGGTTTTGCAATTTCTTTTTTTTGCAATATCAGCAAAGTTGCTACAACATCTGCGTTCTTAAACCAACGTCTGCAATTGCTTATTACCACTGTATGAATATCATAATAGTACTGCAATGCATCAAAAAACTTCTTACCAATATCCGTTCCAAGCCACGAATTTGATAAGATGATTCCTAATCTTCCTCCATCTTCTAATAATTCATACAATTTAAATGGAAGATAATTATATAAATCCGTCTTTCCCAATGTAAATTCTATACCTGTATTATCTTTTATCCGCTGTCTATATTCACTAATATATTCTATCTCATCAGCAGCTATTTTATTGTACTCAACAAATGGCAAATTAGAAACAATAGCTCCAAAGTCCGGAATTTCTTTTTCAATTCCACTACCATCAATGGGGCTTTTTATTTCTATTTTATCTCCACTCTTTACAGCAAAAACATCTGACTGAAATATATTTAATGGAATATTCAATGCTTCCATATTCGTTACTGC
>CAJUHL010000099.1 GCA_910586425.1 uncultured Bacilli bacterium | reverse complement strand
TGTTGACTTCATTTTATCAGCTAGACGATGAAGCAAGAAAGGAAGTAGTGGAAACAATACAGTTCAAGTTACAGTACCACAAAGACAAAGAGCGGGCAGAGCAGGTAAAGCAAATAAAAGGTTGGTGACAAAAAGCCCAGTGGATTCCAAATTCACTGGACTTTTATTATAATCATCATTTCAACATAATCACCATATTTTTCAATCAAGTCTCATAAAAAAGAACTTCTCTAAATCCCTTAAAAATCTTTTTCTGTTTAAGGAACTCAATCAAGAGCATTCCGCTTATGATTCCACAATTCAGTTTCAGCTTAGTAATCCTTTAAAAATTGAACCATAACTTTATGCCTTTCTTCCGCCATTTGTTTACCCATCTGTGTTGTCATTCTATCTTTTACCCAAAGAAGCTTTGAAAAAAAGTGATATATCGGCGATGGATCAGGTCCTACTTGACTCATTGTTTCTTTTGATGGATTATCAATATCCCATTCAACCAAACCCAATGTTTCACATTTATGAGCAGCACCAAAAGCAAAAACTCGTGCAATACCACGTGCCCCAATCGCATCTAATAAATCTGCATCATGAACGCATTTTGCCTCCAAAGAATTAGGCAGGATTCCCATATCCGCAGCCCCATATGTACAACGGTCTATACATTCATAAATCCGTTCAATGTCATATTCATCATATCCATTTGTTCTTAGATACCTAGTTGCTTCCTCTGCGGACTCAGTTGCATGTGATTCAAATAATAGCTTTCGTCTTGGAGCATAGTCATGAAAATATGCAGCTATTGTAACAATTCTTAAATTTGCGGATTCATGCTTAGCAATTTCTCTTGCCATTCCAACCACCGCAAGTACATGATCAAATCCATGAGCAAGATCATGCTGTTTTCTTGACAAATTGTTAAAAATATAATCTCGAATCTTTTGTTCTTCTTCTGTACTAATATCATTATAGTTGCTCATAAACAAACTCAAATTATGCGAAAAGGTATTTGCAACCTTATGAATGTTTTTGCTAGGGTAAGGTATTTTTTTACAAAAAAGTTTTAACTCAACCATATTTCCAGCTGCTATTGCTTCGGCAATACACCCCCCCACCACAAATTGCCTTATTTTTACAAGATGAGCATTCTTCATAATTGTCCTTTATTTCAGCAATGGCATCATCAAGTTGCATCACAAAAGAGTTAATTCTACTAAGGATAATATCTATCTTATCATGCAGCAAATTGCCCATTTTGTAGTAATCATCATTGGCTATATTAGCCAATAAATGACACGGATATACATTACCTGAAGGATCAATATTTATGACCTTTCCCGCTGGACATTTTTGAAGGCAATTATTTTGTAATGGAAAATTAATTAACTTTATTCGTTCATTAGAGCAAGCTTCTGTATCTTTAACTATCTGAGTTTGCTCCACTTTACCAATACGTAAATCTTGCTTTAAATATCCTACATCATAAGGATTTGTTATATATACGGAGGAAAGATTATCGAACTCGTCCAGTAATTTGTTAATTTCTAAAAGATACTCTGCATATTGTTTCACATTTGCCTTATGAATTACACCCGTTATCTTAACTTGGATACCCTTATCATGTACCATATTCAATAATTTTCTTACCGCCTCATACTCTTTGATATGCATATCCTCTTTATATTTGACACAAGGATCAAAACTAATATTTATTGCTCTAGGCGCATATGACGCTAACTTCTCTAAAAATATACCGTTAAACAAAGCAGCGGTTGAAAAAGAAAAGGATAATCCCATAGTTGCTAATTTATGGGTTATTAACGAAAGTGAATCTTCAATAAAAAGTATTTCTCCACCAGTAATTAATACATCTTCTATATTAAATCTAGGTAATTTATCACAAATTTTAAACAAATCATTTTCGCTTAGCACAGTAATTTGACTCATATTTCTTTTCTGAGCCTGAAAACAATAATCACAGCCAAATTTGCACTGGTATGTAATCTCCCATACTAACTTGCGTCCACTTTCTGGTATTGTCTTAAAACAACATTCTCGCAATGACATCATCAATCTCCTTTCTATAATTCTGATAGCAAAAATTAAGTATCTTTATAGGTTAAGTGTTCCAAGCACGTGTTAATTTATAAATCATTATCAAAGATTTCGCCCTTTTGCTTAAAAGTTCCTATGACTATATTCAAGTTATTGAAGTTGTGAAATCAATTTTATTTTTCCAATAACCACTGGCAATAACTTTTTATTAGAATAATATAAGCATTGCTATCCATTTTATGGCACCGTTTTGGCACCACTTACAACTTTTTCACTGTTGCAAAGTTTCAAAAAGGGCTTCCCGATTCCTCGGAAAGCCCCATAAAATCTAGCTTCTTACTGATTACTCAATAATCGTAGCAACCCTACCAGACCCAACAGTTCTACCACCCTCACGGTTCGTAGGGAACATAATTATAATGCTTTTTCATACATTTTATTGGATTTTGTGTTCATATTCTCCTATTTCAGCCATGCTATTTGCTGTTTTCAAATTTTTTAGAACCAAAATAGAACCACTCTTTTTAATGTCTTGAAAACATCTATAAATTGCTCAGAATTCATTGCCATTTTCAAGCAAAACATTTTCTCTTATAAATACTATATACATGGTGTTGACACTATGTATATACAATAAGTAAAACAAGTTCTAATACGTTCCTGAAGCAGAAATAGCATCTTCAATTAATTGCTCCAAATGTTCCTCGATATCCGCATACACGTTCTTACTTGAGCTATATCTTGAATCAAAACACTCCACAAAATTAGATAATCTCTTATTATCATATGTCATTATGTTGTAAAACGGATTACTGCCTTTGGTTGTCTGTTCTCCCTGATTATCCTCCAAATTATGTATATATATTCCTACTATCCCTTTATTCAATTCATATGCCTTTTCAATCTCATACTTTACCCATTTTCTCGTTGACGTTGTACTTCCAACCAAAACCACCAAGCATGAACGCATTGCTAATTGGGAATCTATCCACTCTTTAATCTTTGCATCCGTTTTAAGTTTTACTTCTTCCCAGTCATTATCAGAAAATGTAGAGGAATCAGATACTTTCCCCATATTTCTCACTTGACCAGCCCTCCAATTATCCTTATTGTACTCGAAACTGAAAAACACTTGCCTTTTTGCCATAAAATCATTACCTCCTAATTAATTTTATAAATTTTAATACATTATCAATTAATGTATTATTATCCACCTTGCTATTCAACTGTTCAAAAGATTCTTTCAAATCCGCATCAACTTTATTATAATACTTTGCCAAATCCTTATTTACTTCTTCCCAAATTTCCTGAGCCACATAGCCAGTACAGCCAATAGGAACTATTAAATTATGTTGTTCTTTTGCAATTTGAAACTCAGACCTCATACCATTAGCTAATACTATATTTCCATTTTCCAATTTATTTCCAAACAGAAATATAGATATTCCAGCTCTTGATATCATATCTTCACGATACTGTTTCCATAACTTTTGTCTTGTATCTTCATTTTCTATTCCTTGAGGAAACGGTCTCAAAAGCAATCTGCTTTCATTTATAGTTTTTCTCCTCATATAAATTTCTTGTAAAGCTCCTGTTATAACAGCACTTCCTACACCAACTCCAAATCCAGATATAATATTATATTCTTTACGGATTAATCTATTGCTTAGCTGGTGTATAAATTCCACAGCTTCTTTTTCCTCATAATCTCCATATTCAGCCGCACTTCCAGAAACAAATATATTATCATTATTTAATCGTCTACTGATCTCTTCCAACACATTCGTAATTTCATCATATTCATCTATCATTAAAGCGCGTATATTATATCTTTTTAAATCCTCAACAAAAAACTGATGTTTCCGCTCCGCATACTCATAATCTGCTCTATTTTCATATTCATTTTCTTTAATTTTGCGTATAAGGGCGTAATGCTGTCTCTTATTTTCTCCATAATCAATTCTTATTCTACTCAAAATATAATCAATATTTGGATCTGCGAAGCTAAATCCAATGAACAAAAATGTCTTTGAAATCAGATCTCCGCTTAATGCGGTTATAAACTGTGCATGTTCACGATAATACTTCTCATAGTCATCTTTAATGAGAATTGCTTCATCCGGATTATTTTTATCACCATGCATTTTATATACAACGGCATCCCGATGCGGTTTGGTAATAGAAAACTGTTTATTATTATATTTCACATCAACAACACGTTGTGCATCTGCTAATGCATCTTCTATCAGAGAATCATAGTTAGTCGTCCAGTATGTAAATATTGGCAGTCTTGCCAGTATCTTGTGATTCACCCCAAACTCCTTTTCCTTAGAAAATTCTTCAAAAATCACATCATTGATTATGCTTCTGTTTCCATTCTTGTTATAACAATATTGTGCTAATGAAACTAAATCATGCTCTTTATCTACATTCAACCCTAATTCTTCTGCAATATCTCTCAATAAATTTTTCCAGTCCACATATCCTGAACTCTTTGAAAAGCCTGCCCCTGCAAAAATAGCTGCATTATTATTTCTTATTTCTTTTACATACCTTTCAACAAATGCAGAAATTTCTCTATTCATAATTCAACACCTCATCTTCTCGAAAACCAATCTTCTAATGGCAACAATGTGCAATTGCCATCTTCATTTGTACATACATAATATCCCGCCGCTACTGATGAACCATTTTTATATCTATCTCCATACTCTTGTTTTACAATATATGGATAAATAGACATATACTCATTTCCCTTGTAAAGCGAGTCACTGCCTCCTTTGGGCTTCATCGGGAAAAGCGCAATATTATCTTGAAACTTTTTTGCATCTCCAAACCCCAATTCCCAATTGCACCATTTTGATTCAACTGCCCCATTTGTTGCCAGCAATATAAACTTATTGCATTGTGTTATTTTTTCTTTTATCCTTAATGCTGTCTTACCAGAAGTATTGTTAGGCATTAGCGGATCACGACTGTCTATATAGGCTTTAACATGATAGTTATTTTCCAAAAAGCCAATCAATCCCATTAAATCTTTTAAGTCATCGTGTTTATGGGAAATAAAAACTGTTGTTCTCCCAACTTTTTCATAAAATTCTGTAACTGGTTTGACTGCTTCATCTAACCTAATATCCATATAATCATTAAAATCACCTTGTTCAAATATATGTTTCATTTCTTACCTCTTTAGCAATTTAATACTATTCTTCAAACATATTCCTATATAGCTCCCTATCTCGGTCCTAAAAACTTATCCCCATTCAAATGTATCATATGCTCCGGCATC
>CAJUHL010000098.1 GCA_910586425.1 uncultured Bacilli bacterium | reverse complement strand
AGCCAGCTTACCGTCATCGTTGCTCACAGGATGAATTGTCCTCAATACATCCGAACTTCAACTTGTCCCTTCATATCATTGTATGTAGCATTAACCCCTTTCCCAACTTTCGGAACATCACAAAATTTACACGCACTGTTACATCCATATTGGGTAGATAAAGTTATAACCCACTTTTCTTCAAGTGGCATACATACTCCATTTGAAACTCCATCAATATCTCGATTCAAACCAAGAAATTGAGCTTTAACATTTTCTGTCCTACCATAATCACCAAGAGACAAAACTTCCAATTTCCCCTTTTCTCCCTCAACGATCATAATGTTACCTGTTGGTACTTCTATATTTCTCAAAATATTAATTTTTCTTTTCCTTTCTACACTATATATTGCATTTATCGTTTCTATTTTCTACTATATATTGATTGCAAATGCGCTTGAAATGCGGCTTTTAATATTCATGCAAAATTTACACAAACTCACTCACGCTAAATTTTTCTTACAACTGTCTTAACAGGCGTATCAACTGGACATTCATTCAATCTTTCAATCTTAGTAATTTTAATTGGTGCAAGTCCATATTTTTTTTAACCAAAAGCATATCGCCAATATTCAAGTTTTCTGCCCATCCATTCCACCAAGAATTAGGAACTCTCCAAACTCTTTCCTTTGTACTATTTGAATTTGGATGTACACCATAAATATAAGTAGTGTTACACTCACGATAATTTACCTTATTCAATCTTTGCTTTTTTGTTTGTCTATTTTTTCTTGACCATCTCTTTCTCTTTTTATTAGAAATCTTTACTTCTGCTACATTAATATTGTTCTCTTTAAGCACAAGATACTGAATATAACCGTCCAGCAAATAATTATTATGATCAACTACTATGTAACGATCCTGCTTATGCGTTTTGTTCCAATATTGCCGACATACATTCATTTTATATTCTGTCGGAATAGAATTCGCATAAGAATCTCTAATCTTAATATTTTCCAATCTCATATGTTTCATATAGCAATCCTCCTATGCACATTTTTTAAGATATTCTTCAAAGTCGTTTTTCATATGTAAGAAATTTCTTTTTTGATCCACAAAATATGTATTGTTTTTACTTGCGTAATCTGCCATCCATTTATCCAAATCTTTATCCTCTTTATATGAATAAATCATCATTGCAAGTAATGATAGCTTTTGAATACTCAAATAATGTTTTTTCATGCTCTGCGCATGTTACAGGAGCACCATTTGAATTTAATCGTATGTGTACACCTTTATGATTTCTAATTATGTAATCCATCTTTTTCCATCCTTTCCTAATAAATTCCCTAAAAATAGGTATAAAAAATACAGTGTGCTTAAAACACTGATTTAATGGATCGTATCTGACTCGAACAGATGACCGACCGTTTATGAGGCGATTGCTCTAACCAACTGAGCTAACGATCCAAGGGATGAAGGTTTAACCTTGTATTCTCCTACCTACAAGTCTGCACATTTGTAATTATCCCTCTCCTAGCAGCATTTCCAGAATTGAACACTTACGCAGTTCCCAGCGTCAATATAGAATAGCTTTTGATTTCCAATGATGTTTTTCCTTCGTCAAGGCACCAAAGAGAGCCACCTTATAATTCTACATTGAATCTAAGCGTTATATGAAATGAATTCATACCACGGAATCGTACCGTGCCATTGCTTTCGCAAATCGAACCTCGCTATCAATTTCACAGCAAGGGTAGCAGGACTCGAACCTGCAAATATAGGAACCAAAATCCTATGCCTTTCCATTTGGCGATACCCCTGTGTCTTTATTAAATTATTTCACTTTTGAATCTGTGCAGAATCGCTTGAAATTACCACTTGACCAAAATGTTTCAAATATGTAATAATACAAGTGAGCGTTTCTGCTCAGTGTATGTAGAAGACCTGTCCGATGGTGTGCCAGCACCGTTTGAGGATAGGTCTTTTGTGTTTATTCTATTTTCCTTGGTGTAATTACAAGTATAGAACATGCGTTCTTGTTTGTCAATATTCTATTTCGAACGCATGTTTGTATTTTATTCCAATTGAGGAAATAGGATGTTATGAATGGTATCCTTTTCCTTTAAAACACCATACAACGACAATGTACCAAAAAAATCATTGTCCTGATAACATATATTGTCTGCTTTTCTAATCAATTCTTCTCCGTTTTTCTTTTTTATTCTTCTGGGAATATCATGAACATATGTCTTTTTATTAACAACTGACAATACAACCATGTCGTTTTCATCCATATGTTTCATTAATTCAAATACCTCTTTAACAGAACAAACGATTACTCCCATTATGCTAACACCTCTTCCCAATTAATATTTTCTCCAAAGAAAAATGTATTAAAACAAACTTTATTTACATTATTCCTTTGTTTTTTGTCAGTCACATTACCCAACTTCTTGATTACTTCCTCCTTACAAATTGTCTGTGGCTGCTCTCCAAGGATCATTGAATAAGTAGATAATCCTGTTTCTGATTCCGCTTGTAAACATCCATGAACTGGAAGATGTTGCTTTTTGATTATATGTGTCAAAGGCATAACAGTAATGATACTCGCATTCGTAGTCCCTTTCTCATTACTCACTATTATATATGGTCTTCTCTTTTTTTGAATAGAGCCAGTACCATAGCATAACTCTGCCTCTACAATATCGTATCTATGAAGCTCCATATGTATCCTCCTCTCCTAGTATGTAATAAGTTTTGCCTTTGATATTTCATATTATACAATATTTATATTGATAAAACAATATATATATTTATATAATTATTGCTAAAAATATTGTAAAAACATTGTTAATATTGTATAATCAATATAAATATTGAGTAAGAGGTGTTCTATGTTACATCAAACTTCAAAAGAATTATTAGCTGAAATCAAAAAATATATGGATATAGATGAAGTTCAAGTTAAGGATTTAGCTGCTCGTATTCATAAATCACAACAATCAGTCAGCCAATATTTTAATAACGGAAATCCAAATTGTAACACTCTTGTTGATATTTGCAATGCTCTTGATCTTAAAATTGAAATAACAAAAAGTGACTCTACTCTCTAATAATACTGTTTTTGATGTCCAAAAAATCGGACTTATATAGTTCTTCTATTTTTATCTAAAGCAACTTGAAACCATAATTCTATCTTGTTTTCGTATGCAGAAATGCCCATTTTAAGCACTTTTATGTTTTTGGATAATTGTTTCGTATTACAATTTTATCCATAGCTTCCATATTTTTAGTGTAGAAATAGGGCTTTTCTATGCTATACTAACAAATATCAAAGATAAAATTATGATTTCTATATTAAAAAAGCGATACAAATTCATATACCGCTTTCTTTCACTATATTTTACTATTAAAATATTCTTGTGTGACTTGTAATTGTTTCCTTAATATTTCTCTCCACATATGAGGACGAATTTCTCCTGAACCTTTTGAAACTTTCGTCAATTTGATGTTCCCATTATCATCTATTTTTCTATAGAAATAATGATCAGTATCCTTATACAGCTCCCACCCGTCCCTATCACAAAACCTCTTTAGTTCTTTCCATCTTGGCATTGTAACATATCTCCTATCTTTTCTGGATTATCTATAATCAATGCTTTAAAAATATAAGGGATATGTTTCTTTCTATTAGGACTACGTGAATACATTTCATATTCATTATAATAATCCAAAGCATATTCCAATATAGCCTTCCCCATATTCAGACGTGCTTCCTGCTCATCTTTACCATTTTCCACAAGATCAATTTCAATAAGAGACAAAGTAATAGAACCATCGTTTTCAATATATCTCGTGGCAGTAAAATAATATGCTTCTAAAAGTTCAGATATCGTTTCCAAATTGGAAAACCACATCTTGTCTCTAGTGCGTTTTATAAATTTAGGTTTCTCATGAATAACACTATCACAAACCGAACTCCATTCTTTTCTAACAGTTGTTGCCTGTTCCATCAACATATTCATCATCTCCTTTGATACCTCCATCATAGCAAAAAGTGTACATAATGTCAACTATGTACACTTTAGTATATGATGCTCATCCAATTTTTATGTTAAAAATAAGTTCTGTCTATTTCATTTTATAATATTTATACCACCTTCTATACAATTCACCATCTGGACACCTTTCATCCATATGTTTAAAAATCCACTTTTTATAAGAATTAAATGTTTTTAAAAACTTATAATCACAAATATCATAAGAGCAAAATATCTTTTTATATGCCCTTCCAGATGGAATATCCAAATAATTTCTACGCAAATGTCTATTAGCACGTTTTTTCATTCCCCGATTATAGTCCTTACAACAGGGAACTTTTTTATAACTTCTACTCATTTCATTTTCCTCATAAAAGCAACATTTCATCCACCCAAATCAAAAGTTATACCCATAGTATTCCGTAATATAATCACATGCAACTTTTCGCTCTTTTACATTTAGTCTCTTCTCTCTTTCCGCTGTATCCAATACACCAAGCACAATCTTTACGATGATATGCATTGGAGCATCATAGCAATCACCTAAAGCGTAATCTAATTCCTCTTCGATTCTATCAATATTATCCTGATTCACTGTTAAATTTGCCATATTATTTTCCTCCATATTTTCTATTTTACGCCGTTTTCCTTCTTCTCCTAACATTTCTGATTTTCCACATTTCCCTCTCAGGAATATAACACCCTCCCCATAACACATCTGGATCAGAAATGGTTATCAGCTTCTCCCAGTTACAATCATAGCACTCTATATCATCTGGAACCTCCGCTTCCCAACAAGGAACTTTCTTCTTCAGATGATTCAGTGATTGATTGCTCTTGTGTCCATCCACAAAACACCAAATTCCACGCTTAAAATCTTCCAGATGCTCTTTATAGAAAGCTGCCTTTTGTTCATGGATACGCTGGATCTGCCATCTCATAAACTCAGGATAATCTTCTAAGTTAAACTCGCCAGAAAGATGATACTGAATATGTTTGGCATGATGTGTCTGTTCCTGTGGTTCAAATGCTGCTACTGAATAGCGGATAATCTTCATAATATATTCTCCAATCACTTTATCCTGCCAAATGATACCTTCTTACCACTTCAAACTCTATCCATTTTAGAAATATTTTGAAATCCTCAATATCTTCAAAGACATACTCTTCAATATTACTTGAATAATAATCCACACCTGTATAAGCGATGATTTCCTCATCACAGCTACTCTCACCTCTTACATCGTAGCATACGCCATTATCCAAATTCCTTAGATAACAATGCGTAATACCATTTTCATGATTATCTTTTTCCATTATGGCTACTATCTGTAAGCCTTCTTCAAAGTTATCCAAACACCATCTATCACATTCACCATATAAATATTTTTGATCTTCATCAGATAATTGGTTTATTTTCTGTATCTGTTCTGCAATTTCTTCTTTACTCATAAATATTCTCCACTTGAAAACCGGATTTCAATTTTCATGTATATATTGCTCCCATTTAGCAGAATAATC
>CAJUHL010000097.1 GCA_910586425.1 uncultured Bacilli bacterium | reverse complement strand
TAATTTTTATCAAAAAAGATTTTTACCCATAGACACAAAATTTTTTACAGCCTCGTTCCTGACAGACGGAGAAATTCCTATCGATGATTCCGCATCAGAGCGGGCACTGAGAAACTTTACTCTTGGACGCAAAAACTGGATGACCATCAATACTGTTCGGGGAGCGCAGGCCAGTGCAATCATCTACAGCATTACAGAAACTGCCAGAGCCAACAAACTGAATGTGTACTACTACATCAGGCATCTGCTTACAGAATTACCAAAGCTGTCTGATGAAAATGGAAATATAGAACAATCACAGCTGGAGCCATTAATGCCATGGTCAAAAGACCTGCCTGTTGATTGCTACAGCAAGCGTCGCGACTAAGCGGCGTTTAATTTATCGTAGGGCGAGAAATTTGACCTTTACTTTCCAATAATGACAAACATTATATCTAATACTATATATCTCTATAAACAAACTCATCATCAATATAAGTTCCAAAGCCATCGCTTCTATATGTTTGTTCTAGTTTTATTTTAGAGATATTTCTAATTAGTTTATTATACTTATTTTTATTTATATGCTTTATTTTTAATGCATCATAGAATCTTTCGCTATCCAGTAATTCAATTCCTATGCCTCTCTCAGCAAAATTAGATACACTTTTATAAGCTCCACTTTGAAATTTTGAGGTTGTTACAAAAATACCTTTCGTCATATCATTTTCAATTAATGCGCCTGCAAACTCTCTAATTTGTGACACTTTAATTGAATTCTTATATCGTTTTACTTGAACGCCAATCGTTTTGTTATCTTTTCCATCTAAAATTACATCTATGCCACCATCATTTTGATATGCTGTAGTTCGTGCATAATATCCTGCATTTCTAAACGCTGCAGCGACTGTTTCCTCAAACAGTCTCGGACTCATTAAAAATCTCTCTTCATATTTCGCCAATAAATAATCAGATACATCCTCTATTGGTAAAGAAACATCTACCAAATCTAATTTTTTTAATACAGCATAACTTCCATATGTACAAATTATTGTAGGATCACCACAAAATTGTCCATTTTCGCCATATTTTTGAATTACCGTCCACCATCCGCATACAGGACATAATTTTATCTGTTTTCTATTTTCAAAGTTCCATTTATTTTTTCGTTTTAATTCAATTTCACGAACTACTCTCATTTTAGTCTTACAAAAAATGCAATAATCGTTACATACTATTTCATTTTTCACACTATTATTTTCATTTTGATATAGCCAAATTCCCATAATTCTCCATAATGTAAAACTAAATTTATATTTTAATTCTTTACTTTTAGTATTTTATCCACCTAAATAAATCTATTATTTCAACTGCAAATAATACTCTAACTGTTCAATTTCTGTTTTGACTTTCTTCATTTCCAATAAAGCATTTATCGCATTATCTTCATACTTTGGCGAATCAATATCTTTAATATCTGATTGGAAATATTCTTGCAATTTTGCCAAGTGCTTCTTCTTTGTTTCCAATTCATATTCCATCACTTCTCTCAATTCTTTCACCTCTACACTCTAACCATGTTTCCGATAGCTTCCTCAACAGCAGCATTCAAGCTCTTCCCATGTTCAATCGCATATATTGCAATATTCCGATGAAGTTCCGGACTGATTCTGACATTGAATGTTCCCTTGTAAGGTTGTTCAGGTTCCACATTTCGTACCTTACAATCTTCCAGATATTCATCAATCACATTCTGGAAATCCTGCTTCAACTCCTGCACAGAATCCCCTTCATATGACAACAAAGACTTTATTCCTATCACCTTTCCATAAAGACAACTATCCTCCTTTGAATATTCCACTGTGCCATTGTAATTTTTATATGACAATAAATCACTCAAATTTATTTCTCCATTCCATATTCATATATTGTATCACTTGCCAAATCAATATAATCATTCCAAAAAACACATGTACGACTTTCATCTAATTGCACTTGTTCAAATAATCCATAAACATTTTTTAAGTCCTCATATTCTTTTATAGCATTTATATCATCATTGACATCATAAATACAATCTTTCCCATCATCAAAAATCACATGCAACAAATATCCTTTTAATGGCTTAATACTCTTTATACGTGGTATCATATAAATACCTCCCAACATACATAAAATATATTTATAAAGGTGGTAACTTTCTCAGATTTTGACTATCCCACATTTCAAGTAGTTCTTTCTGATTGCTTTTCATCCATTCTTTTACAAGTTCCTGTGCTTTCTTTGGAAGATCACCTTCTGTCATTTCCATAGTTCGCAAATCAAAAATTCCTATATGCTCACCATACAAAGCATGTATATGGCTTGGTTCATGCTCTTTAGGTTTAAAGAACATCTTAATAACTATTCCATAAAATCTACTTATTTCAGGCATTTTGTGTTTCTCCTTCTATTATCTTTATTATAGAGTACCATTTATCGAAGAAATATGCAACTATTTCTAGTTGCTACTTGTGCATATTATGAAAGGTACTAATTTATACCATTAATGCCCTCTAAATACACACAAATTATTCAAACATTTTTAGCTCTGGCATATTTTCAATAATACTAAATCCTGCCTTCTCCCAATTAATCTTATTATCCTTGCTGAATAAAATCTCCCTCAAAGCGTGTGCTACCGGCTAATCTGGCATCCTATTTAATATTTCTAATGAAATAATTTCCTTTACTTCTTGTTCCCTCATAAACTACCTCACGATAAATCAATCATTTCAAATCAAAATAACTAATATTATCACCAAAATTTATATAAATCATATTCTTCTTGTGCCGCTGTCCATGCATCTGGTGATTCTCTCCTAATCTCATCAATCCACTGATGAACAAGAGAGTTTTCTGGATCTCTCTTTAGTTCATTTTCAGCGTACCCCTTTAATAATCCAAAATTCATTAAATCTTTTCCCTTTAATTCCATCTGTTTTTTCTCCTCTATTTTTATCAATAAAATAATCCTTCTCTGTCTATGCTGATCTTTTCAGCCTATTATTTCGTAGATATTTCCGCTCCGTCTCAATAATCCTATTAAAATCCAACTCAGACATTATACAAGCTACTCTACCTTTTATTATAACAGTTACCATCATCTTTCCGCAACATTCAAATTTATTTACAAGTGTATATGTATTCTTACCCATTATTTTATCCTTCTTTCTTTAATTTTCCACTATAAAAGCCATCAGATTTTTTTTGATCCGATGGCTTTTACTCACTTCTATATTTACTTTTTAACATCGTAGCCACCCCGATTAGCCTTGCTCATTACTTCATTCTTAAACGTATAATGAAAAGCTGCTCTTGTAGCTATAGAATTACATCCAATCCAATTATCTTTTACTGTTCCAATTGAATCTAAGTTATCTATATAATACATCAAATTATCTTCTCCATATTTTTCTATTGCTTCTCTTAAAGTGATATATTTTTCACTACTATATTTAATATCTCTCTTAATCAAAGATATAATATATTCTTCTGCACCTTCAAAATCATTAAACAATCCACTGTTTTGGATTCTTTTTATAATATTCTCTTTTCCTATATTAGTCATAACGAAACCTCCTCTTAAAATCATTATTTTAACCGTTTACTAATCGTCAAAATCATACTCATGCTTAATATCTTCTTTACAAGAAACAGAAGATGGCGTTTGAAGCGCCCCCATACAATAATCATATATATACCATTCTGCTGAATCATTATTAATTGCTTCTAAAATATGTATGGCAATCAAAAGATTATCTTCTTCAATTTTACTTACTGCAAATTCTTTTAACATTTCATATGTCGTTATATCATCTTTTTCTTCGTTTAACTGCTCCATAATTTCTTCAAAGGTTTTATTTTCAAATTCTACTCTTGTCATAATAAATTTTCTCCTTCCTTCCATGAATCCATTGTTTCAAGTGTTATGTTTTCTTCCATAAATTTTCCATCTTTCAAAGTTATGGAAATTATGTTCATGATTTTTCATATCATAGTAATATTCACGCAACCTACTATTGATATATTTCTTTGTATCAAGTAATTGCTCAACCGCTATTATTTTATTTTTAAAACTTTCATCTCCATGTATAGAAATTTCATCATTCGGTCTTAATACAATCCACTCACATGCTCTACAAAGCCTTAATTCTTCTTTGTCTGGACATTCCAAAAATACTTTTTTCCATTCTTCTTTCAATACATCCCTGACATCTGCATTCATCAGCAACAATCATTTCCAGTTTGTTATCTTTATCACAGACAAAACTATCAATGTTATAAATCCAGCCGTGACTTCTGACCGTTCTATCCTTTTTTCTCCAATATCCAAGTGATTTCATACCTGAAACACTTCCCGAAGAATCAATGTTTGCATGTGTACTGATTCCAAGTCCTGTCCTTCCGTCTTCAATCCATGCAATTCCTGTTTTGTCATCCCTGTACAAATTAACTTGATTTTCAATTTTTCTAATAAACTGTTTCATTTTATCAACCATCCTTTCCACTCTTTATTTCTCCATTTATTCCGTATTTATAGCCACTATAAAAGGCACTAACGAATATTTCCGTTAATGCCTTCTGACTGGCTATAAAACCTATTCAATTCTTAAATCAATTTATCCCATCTGAGCATAATTAAATGTAGATATGGTATTAATATCTTCCATAATCTGCATTTTAGTATTTCTTATATCAATATCATCTTGCATATCAAGAAAGTATCTATCCGAAACGCCAAAAAACTTTCCAAGTCTTATTGATGTATCTGCTGTTATTTTCCGTCTATCGTGCAAAATATCTTGAATTCTTGACACCGGAACATGAATCTCCTGTGCTAACTTATATGCCGACAATCCAAATGGTATCATAAATTCTTCAGACAATATTTCACTCATTTTAGGAGTTTCAATATAATTTTCCATAACTGCCTCCTCTCTAATGATAATCCAGGAATAGATGGATCGGCAATATATGGAGGAGAAGTTTATCCTATTGCGATTGATAAAGAAAGAGGAAGGGTAAAGATTTTGATTAATGACGGAGAAATAGCTCTTTTTACCACATTAGAGGAAATTACAAAATATGGGGTTATAAAGTAACAAGCAATAAAAGAATCGTTTCTTTGGGTTGTGGAACATGGAAATGATTTGTGTTGACATATACACGGAAAACGGGTATAATAAAAATATGATAAATACATTTGCAGATAGAGAAACAGAAAAAATATACAATCAAAAGTTTTCAAAGAAATTATCACAATCAATACAGAGTATAGCATTGAGAAAGCTAATTATGATTGATAATGTACAAAGTTTGGAGGACTTGAGAGTACCACCAGCAAATCATCTGGAAAAATTAGATGGTGATCGGAAAGGGCAATATAGCATTAGAATCAATGATCAATACAGAATATGTTTTAAATACGATGGAAATAATTTTTATGATGTAGAAATGAAATTTTGCAAAAGTCGGCATTAATTGGTAGTGTAAAATAGTTTGTGTCTTTGGAAAAAAATACCTCTTTTTTGGTAA
>CAJUHL010000096.1 GCA_910586425.1 uncultured Bacilli bacterium | reverse complement strand
CCATAACCTTATTCATACACATATACGGTATTACTTTGTACCCTATATATTCCTCGCATCCCAACTCTTGAATAACCTCATCTGCATTTTCACACAAATAATCTATTCTTCTTTGAAACTTTTCATCTTCCTTATGTTCATTAAAAAATCTATTCTGTTGGCGGTACATATCATAAAAGGTTGCTACTTTTTCTATTACTTTACATTCCACAATCCATATTGCTCTATTATTGATATCTACTGCAAATACGTCATAATCACCAAGCCACTGTGGATGCTCTTTGTTTAATTTCTTCAATTCGAAATTATGTCTTACAATATCATATTTTTCTTGTTTAAAAACATTTTCAATATCATATACAATCTGTTTCTCATATGAATTTTTCCACTCTTGTAACAATTGTTTCGTTTTTTTCATACCAATTTCATATGGCAAAACAAATTCTATTATTCCATTAAGCCATTCTCTTTTCAGCTGATTCATAGTGATCGGTGAAAAAACAATATCATCCTCAACCTTTACAAGAGGCATTAATTCAAATCGTGTATCCCGTGTTCTTCTTTTGCCAATGGGTAGGTAGAAATCCGTCTTTCCATTTTCAGTTTTAAGATTTTCAAGATCTACTACAAGATAGTTGAAAATTCCTATTGCTTCTTCTTTTGTAATAGCTCCATCCATTTGCATTAAGAAATCATTTAATAGTTCATTATAAGCTCCTCTGAACACATTACTACCAATTTTATCAACTATCTCATCCGAAAACAAATTACTAAAATACGATAACGCATCTATGAAACTCTGGAAATCTAATCCTATGTCTTCCTTGATAGTTTCCTTAACTTTTTCTATGTATTTACGATCAATATCCGCATTTCTCTTTAATCCATCTGAATATGAATACACCCTATGATGTAGGTTATCCTTTTTTTCTGAATGCTGCTTATCAGATAAGGTATCAACTACATACTCGCTTGTTATTTCTATATAAGCTTCTGTATCCGCGAAGTAACACATATCGGCAACGTCATTTAATACCACCAACCAGTTTGCATATGCTAATAAAAAATTAATATTTTCTTTTGTTGCATATATCTCTGTTTCACAATGTAAAAACAGGTTGGTTTCTATCAAGTAAAGGACATTTCTATCTTCATGCTTTGCCTTTTCTCTTTGATTTATTATTCTATCTCTAACTTCTTTATCCTTTTCTTCATCCAAGCCTGAATATGAACCATATCTTTTCTGATTAATATAAATATCATGTAACAATGTTGAATGATAATCCAACATTGTTACATGCAATGCGTTCCAAGAATATTTCGAAATTTCTCTCTCAAAATCTTCAATAACCGCTTTTTGCATAGTACGAATAACTTGATTTACCTCTCTTCCACGATATATCCCAGGCTCAATCATTCGATCATAACAAACCTTTGCTATTCTTTTTCGAACCTCATGATAATGATAATCCTGTGGAGAATAATTTTGCATATTATTATCCCACTTGTATTCTATAGAAGTCGTAAAGACACCCACTTTCTTTTTATCACTGGAAATCTGCTGAGTTTTCTCATAAAATAATTCACTCAAATCGGGAAGTCGTAGCAACAATGGCAACAATACTTCCTTTAATATGTCAAATTCTATACTTCTATTTTCCGCTTCCTGAATATCTCGAAAGATTCGTTGCATATCTTTTACCACATACCTGATAATCCATTTGTGATTATGATATTGAGCATCACTATATACATATGTTCGTTCTTCATGCAAAAAAGATTCATGACCAGCATGAGCAGCATACTCGATTGGCATAAATGTTAACTGAATTCCTGTATTACAGATTGCTCTTTTATCTTCAAATATGTACTTTATAGAAACAAGTCCCTCAGTAATTATTTCTTCCAGTACTTGAATCCATTGACGATATTCACCAAAATCTTTCACATCTTTGTAAAACTCAACATTATTTGTCAAAAAAACGTAATTATTCCTTGGTAGAGGAAAAAATATCCCCCCAAACCCTATACCACATTTTGCTACATATTCATAATACTCTGAATCTCTTTTGTCAATTTTCCACGAGAAAGGTTCTTGAAAGAGATAATCATTCACTTGAAACGGATAATCGTTCAATTTCTCTCGGAAATATTCAACAACAACTTCATTTTCCGTATCATATCCTACATCAAGCATATCAAATACAATTGCACCTTTTGCAATATAGCGATCTTGGTTTTTCCACGTAAAATAATGAGCAGCATCGCTACCAAATCCAAAAGTGCTCTTATAATCTCTCTCTTTTGAATAGGAAAGATATTCAAATAATTCATCAGTGTCTTCCATAAAATCAAGATAATAAATTACATCCAGTGCAGTGCAAATTTTTCTTTCTAGCACCCCTGCTTTACCCATCGAGACATGTATTTGATTTGGGTTTGTAAAGCTGTCATAGATTAAATATTCTATTGGCATATCAGGCGATATGTAAAGTCCTCTTAATCCATTTTTTTCAAACCGATTATATGTTTCTGCAATTTGGAGCTTACCGCTTTTATGATATTCCTCAATATTTTCAATTTCCTTCTCTAGCTGATTATTTTCATATTCATCTACATTAATTGCAAAAACAACACCATGAGAAGACATTGCTACAAATGTATATGTTTTCTGGGTCGAATCAAATTTTTGATTTGGAAAAATCATAGCTGGTGCAAACATTATGCAGCTTCGTGACCGATCAGTTTCAAACAGACTATAAATCCTTTCTATTATTCCAATATTTGCAACAGCTATTTGCTGTTCGTAATCGGTTTCTTTCTCCCAAATATCATACAGATCAACTAGCAAAGAAACATTGTATAATGGATATATATTATCCCCTTTATATACAAAATGACTCTTTTCAATAGTAGCTTCTTTGCTTTTCATTAAAGCAGCAATCTTAAAAATATCGTATTTCTTACATTCTTTATCAAAAAACTTTTGTACTCTATTAAAAAGCTGTTCTGACGGAATCTCGAATCTTTTTTCTACAACTCCATCGTTTTTGTTATCTTCCATAAAATAGTCAAGAATCCCTGACGAATAATCCAAGACCAATTTAAGTTCATCTTCATGTGAAGTTTTTCTGGCTAATATAGGTAAAAAATTCAAGCAAGCAAAAACATTATTATGCCCGGTCCCAATTATCACACGGTAAAACTTATTGTCATATCTAAGTCTTACTTCTCCAAAATCCTCTACCGTATAATCATCTGCCATTCCCGGTTTCATAATGTCATAGATTCTTTTAAAAAAGTTGTTAAAACTATCATAGCTATTTATTTCCTGACTGCCCTGTTCTACATACTCAATCAAACAGGCATTTAACGCAAGACAGAATTCCAAAACAGATCTATTATTAATGCACAAGTTAATGCAATATATTGCTTTCACAAGATCGTAAAACTTGTACCTATTTGTAATTTTCAACAATCTATCTATTTTCATTCGAATTGTGGGGAGTGTATCTGTTTTTATCATTAATTACCGCCTTTTTTATAATGAGAATTTAGCAAAATCCATCTACCTAATCCTCTTTGTAGTGTAATACTCTTGAAAATCCTACATTAACCAAATTATGAAATCAATTCTTATTATCAACAATAGTCCATTTTCCATTTTGACTGGTTCCTTCCCTTACAATAACCTCAGACAAACGCAATTTCCTCATATGGTACTTAATCGTATCATGCTTTTCCCCAAGCATTTCTGCAATCTGACTTTGAGACAATCTCGGATTATCCTTAATAACTTTCAAAATCCGCATAGGAATTGAATTTCCAATAGCACTTATATCAGTTTGGGTAGTACCTTGGGTAACAGCTTGGGTAGTATCTTGGGTAGTGTCAGTTATCAGACTTTTAAACGTCACCATAATATCTTCTTTTTTAACCGCATACTCCGGCATAGGATTCCCCGCTTCTGCACTACTATCCTTGATTTTCTCAATACCTCGCCCCCATGCTTCGATAAAACCTGCTCGAAAGAAAGTATTTGCAATCAACGGATTATATGGTCTGGAACGGTGACTTCCCATCAAATCATCGACCGTCCAATCATCGGGAAACACACAATCGTTAGCAATTATAATTTTATCCGCATAAACCCTGATTTGAATCGGTATCAATGTTCCATAGAATTTGTGTGCAATGGCGTTAAAAACGGCTTCCCTGATCGCCTCCTTTGGAAATGGATAAGTTTCTACCCTCGTAACTCCCCGATAAGAAATTTCTGCTTTCAGGTATTTGGTAAAAATCAAATCTACTATTTTATCTGCCTGCGAAATCAGCGATCCATGAATTTCATCCTGATACCGCAGCTCCGAATCTGTTTCGAAATAACCAATTTTTACATAAGTACCCGGTATCCATTTCTCCGGATTATGATGAAATAGTAAAACCGCTGCTCGTTTGAGCATACCTTGATCAAGCAGATTTAAGCTGTCCAGCAACTGCTCATTAGAGGAATCAATATCCTTTTTATCCATTCTTTTACTAAGAACTGCCTGTTCACGGAAAATATCAAAGCTGTCATTTCTTAAATCTCTGATTGCAACGTCCTGTATAGGCACACTATCCCATGTAATGCCAGTCTTTCTAAGAAGAAACTGATTTAATGCCTGTCCTTTAAGCAATTGTTTTGTACTTCCGCTTCGATAATGATACTCACCTCTGCAATTCACAGGATAAGTATTTGGACTTACACATATTTCTATATATTCTTTACCATCTTGTGCCAGCAAATTCACATCTACAATAATTCCCAAGACATCTCTCACCTTGTTTGGAATATCTTCCATAAGTTTTCGGCTATTTTGAACACCAATAACTGTACCATCATCATTTGTGCCAATATAAATTTTTCCGCCCTGTGCATTAGCAAATCCGCATATCCACTTCAGATATTCGTCCCGCCATGATTCTTTCTATTCAATATTCTGGCTCTCTATCATAAATGCACCTCCAAGTCGAATTGGGCAGACAATGTCTACCCAATTCATATCATAACAAAATATGTTGTAAAATACTATATCCTGCAAACTTTTATTTTAATTTTTGCTTGTCATTTCAAGGCTCTTTCAAAAATGGTGTAGTAGTGGTGTAGTAAGCGCCTTTTCTCTCCGTAAAAGCATTGATTTTGCAGGCTTTTCCAGAACATTTCAAGATACCGCCGTGATATATTAACCTAAATTCCACATTGAGTTATAACGAGGAGGGAGCAGGGACTTTCAGATTAAACGCTTTGAAAATCGCCTTATGACTACTGGTTAATTCCATCAGCACCTACTTTCCACTTTTAAACTCAATCAGACGAAATCTCTTCAATTCGCTGTATAACTTACCTGGCGAATATGATGAATATAAGTTTTTATCTTCCATTATTCGCCTTATATACGAGGTGATTATCAGTGCGATAAACCCCATAAATATCCTGCCCTCCATTGCTTTGTCTGAATGGATCCGCAGCCTTTCAAGGTCAAGTTCGTTTTTTATGTTGTCAAACGACTTTTCTACCACGTCCTTTGTACGGTATGCATTCAGGATGTATTCAGAATCCTTACTGTCATTGGTCAGAATAACAAAATATCCCGCCAGTTCCAATTGTTCCCTGATAATGTCCTCTCTCTGGTGTATGTTATACATCCCTTCCTTATTTTTCTGGAAAGAAAAATACTTTTCCGCTTCTCCTGTTGCTACTTGTCAAGGACGTATTCATCATTTTTCATCACTTTTTCTTGATT
>CAJUHL010000095.1 GCA_910586425.1 uncultured Bacilli bacterium | reverse complement strand
GGTAAAGCACTGATGAAATGCTTTATCTCTTACACTTATATGGTACTAAAAAGCACTTTGCAATATATGCAAAATGCTTTATTCTACTTTATTTCCATCTGGGAAATAGAAACCTGATTTATATTGCGCCCCTAGAGCTTTTCCCATTGCTTCCAGTTCTTCTTGCGTAAATTTACCCACTTTTAACCTTTTTGAAATATTAGCTTGTGACATTCCAACACGCCGCCCTAACTCAGTAACGGTTATTCCAGCCATTGCACAAGCTGATTCAATTTTCTGTTTGATTGTAATTTTTATCGCCCCCCTATTCAATGCCATCAAATATTTTATCAAAATCAATCTTAATATGTGGAAAATGAATCAAATGTAATCCCTCTTTATTTTCATGTGTAATAGTATCAATCAAATAATACCTTGGTTCCTCGTTTTCATAGTCAAGATCATACATTTCAATAGTACGTTTTTGTATATCCACAATCCAATATTCCGGTATTTCTTCCTCTCGATATATCTCTTTCTTTTCTGTCTGGTCATACTTAGTCGTTGATGGAGAAAGTACTTCTAAAACGAATTGAGGCGCATTCAAAAAACTATTTCCTTTTCGACTCTTGATTTGGCAATTTATGGAAACATCTGGTATTACAATCTTTTCACTACCATCATTTAATTTCCATTTATACTGTACATTGTCAGGATATACACGACATGTACTATCCTTTAGTTGATTATATATCATATTAACAAAATTTGTTATAGCTGTAGAATGGTCTGGAGTCGCACCGGCCATATCTGTTATCTGTAAATTTATACCCATTAAAACACACCCTTTTTTGTTTATTATACCATATTCTACGGCATTTTCAAGCGTCCAATCACTTCCTTATAAAAATAGGCGGACCATAATCTGACACGCTTACAATCTTTGTTTCTTTGTAAATGGCTTTTAATGCCTGAAACTCTGCATATGTAGTAATGCGTTTCATTTTTCCACCTCCATTATGTCCAGTTGATTGTGTTAATACTGAATAATTATTTTGCTTCAAATTGTCTCAAATACTCCCGATTTGAGCATGTCATGTAACCAGTCTGTGAAGTCGGGATATTCTGACTTATTAACATCTGTGGTGTAGATGTTGCGCATTTCTGATTCTGTGAATGTCTGGTTTGCATAGGGTTCTTCATAGGTTGTGTATCTCTTAGTTGTCAATGTGCTGTGTGCTGTTTTCGTTTCCTTGCCTAGTTACATCTAGTACTTAGCTATATTTTTGCCTTTCCGTCCATGTACTCCCTGGGGAAATTCTAACATTTACAAGTTACAATACTATTTGGGGAATATTTGGGTGAAAACTCTTGAAATGATTCTTAGAATCGGATATACTCGACTTGTTTAGGGTTGAGTATGGAAGTTTTCACTTCTATATTCCAATAGCTGGGAGAGTTTGGCGACTTTCTCAGCTATTTTATTGTGTGTATATCCGTTCTTTTTAATGATTATAACTGGTATCTTAACCAGTAAAGCAACCTCTCAGACTTATTGACACTGCTTATTGAGTAATAAACCAAAGTCTTATTGATACTGCTTTGATTTGTTGCTTGTGGCTACTCTGCATTTTTAGAGGCTTGTAACTCTCACAAATCAATGTGGCTGCATTAACCGGTTGAAACTCTTTATTGTCCGGCATGGAAAAGAGTTATCTTGAAAACCATGTTGTTATTTTGCAAAATAACTGAATATTAAGTTATAGAGTATTGTGCCCGTGTCCCCGTTAGCTCAGGTTATTGAATTAATATTAGCAATTAGTTTTATTCATATATCCGTTGCCTTGTGTCGTTCCTGATCGTGAGATACCAGGCTTGCACTTTGTGTCTCATATGAACTACTTACGATACCGCCACGGGAAGGCTTGCTTTTTGGTATCATGCCGTTTGTTAGACGGCTTGTGAAATTTACTCTACAATAAAAATCATACTTCCGTATAAATCCCATTTATCAAGTTTTCTTTGTAATAATTTTTCTGGTATATCGCAAATTTTACCAATAAAGAAATTATCTTTGCTCTTGCTTGACCACTTGTGATAATACCGACTGTCTGTTATAAAACAAGAGCAAGAGTTTTCTTTATTATCTTTACTAACAAACATAGATAAGAAGTCTTTTAATGTCATATTGTGCCTACCTCCTGATTTCTTGTACTTTTCTCTTTCTTTACTATGTATTAAGTATATACCTTATTGGTGTATTTGTCAACACCTTTTTGCTATTTATTTTAATATTCTTGTACTTGTATTTATAGAAATATAGTGTTATGATATAATACTTTATACCAGATACATACAATAAAATATACAAGAAAGGTGTATAATATGGCAAAAGGAATAACAAATAATTTAGCTATATCAATAGATGATTTTATCAAAAGTAAAGGTATCAAAAAAACTTTTATTGCTAAAGAAATGGGAATCACTTATACTTATTTCAATAAACTAATGGAAAAAGACAACTTTACTATTGACGATGCTAACCGTATCTTGTCGGTTATCGGCTACAAAATCGACTATGATATAAAACCGTTGTAACACTATCCAACACAATATAACAAAAGAAAGGTTGTGATATTATGGCACGTCATAAAGATATAGATAGAGCACATGCAGATTTTGAAGGACACGGATTTCATATTGAATATCATCGTGAAGCCGTTGTTACGTCCAGTAGCAGAAAACCTCAAAAGAGACATATTGCTACCAAAAGAGATAAACGGCGTTGCATTCACTATAACAAGAATAATAAAAACTGTTATAAATTGAAATGTGCTTGCATGGGTTCTAGTGACTGTGCATCATATCGTGATTGACTTTTCAAGGTACTAAAAAAGAGTGTAACCCTTTGAACACTCAATAGGATTTACACTCTTTAATTACACTGTATTAATCAACATTATTTCTCTATTTTGTCAAGTTCGGTCAGATTAACGCCTAAACTTGTTAAGGTTACTTTTAATTCTATATATCTATCGTACATTGAATTATAAGTGTTAGGCGCGATTTCTCTTATTTCAATCATCCATTTTTGCAACCTTGAAAATTCGGTAACATAATCTTTTATAATATCTGCACCACTTGGCATATAATCACCTTCCTTTTTATTTCCACTGATTGGTTGTTACAATATAATTATAACAAAGTATGCAAAAAGTGTAAACCCTATTCAGTTTTCATAGTGCAAAATTAAAAAGGTGCAAAGCCTTAATAATTCAATAGACTTTACACCTTTCATTGTGTGATAAAATTTTTATGGTTACTCTTTGATTTCGTCAATATCTGTTAAGTTTACGCCAGAAACTTGTAACAAAGCTTTGATTGTAAGGTATTCTTTTTTAAGTTTCGCATATGTTTCTACAGCGTTTTCTTTTTTAGCTAATAACATATACTCTTGAATTTTTTTAAAATCATCAAGTGCTTGTTTGGTTACTTCAATACCAGTTGGCATATAATCACCTACTTTCTATATTGTAACTTATATGGCTTGCTACAATAAAAGTATATCACAACTTAGATGTAAAGTCTATTCAATTATCAAGGTGCTGTGTGGTGATGCAAAAGGCTTGTTTGCTTTGATGCTACAGTCGTATGTATGCTGGCAAGCCTGTAAATATCTAACTAAAAGACAAAATGTTAGAATCTAAAAACTTTTGGAAGGTTGCAACAGCGTGTTCTTCATAGTAACCGGACATTGTAAGATAATATCTAATAATCACATTGATAATATCTTTATGAAATTCACTGTTATCTGACATGGATAACAATTTTTGATGTAATTGTAATGTGTTCATGTTGTATTACCCTTTCATTTTATTGTGGTTTGTTGGTATTATCCCGATGCCCTTTAGCGGGCATTTCATCTTAATTCTCAAAGACTCCTCAGGGGATTTATCTCAAATAAGAATCTATTTTCTTTTTCAACTCTGAAAGTGTCTTTGCTCCATCAAATACGCCACCGTCTACTGAATATGCTGTGTAGATGATAGTGTCTTTTTTAATTGTGCCGTCTCCTTTTTCTTCATAGGATTTTTCAATATCAAATCCTTTGTATGGTTTTAATGATTTTACTATCATGTTGTTACCTGCCTTTCATTTTGGTGTTGTGGTTCTTACTTAGTATTCTCTTTTTGCGTTTGCCTTACCCTTATCTTTATATAAGTATAGCACTTATTAAGTGTCTGATTTATGCAACTTGCTAAGCTAGATTTGTACCTTTTATTTTGACCAGATTGACATATTTTTTCATTTATGGTATTTTTATATACAAGCACTTTATAAGTGCTTAGAAACGGATTACAGAACGCTAGAGAGGTATAAGATGACATATACAGAGAGCAAAAAAAGAAACAATCAGAAATGGGACAAAGAGAACCTTAAAAGAATGAGTCTTGCAATGCCTATTAAATTGTATGTACAATTTGAAAAATATTGCAGTGATAACAGCATGAGTAAAAACGGGATGATTAATCAAATCATAGCGGAAAAGATAGGATATAATGAATCGGAATAGATGGACAACAACCGCTATTATGGAGAAGTTGGAAAGGGATGGATATATTCAGAGCAAAGGATAGATAAACCAGAGTAATAATATTGTCTATGTATTGACTGTCTATTATGCAATAGGTTACAATAATTATAGAAACTATTGATTGTGGATGATTCATAGAAAGGTTGTGATTATATGGGTATGAGCGATAAACAATATGATGGATTCTTGTTAGATAATATCGATGATTGGGATGATGTGATTGCATTGTTAGAAGCTAAAGAATATGACAAGGCTTTAGCTTTAGCACAGAGGAAACGGGCAAAGAACCAAAACAAATTAGAATCGCCTAACGGAAATAACTGAAATGAAATGTTATAATTGTATGAATATGACAGAGGTTGCAAGATTACTTTTAGGGTTACGCGCCGCCGGATGGACTGAAAAACAAATTAATGATTTTATACTTTATATTGAGTCAGGTGAAGAACAATATAAACCTACCGCCGATTATGGTAAAACTGAATAATTAAATTTTGATAGCCCATAATATATTCATGGGCTATCTTTATTGACGTAGGCAAAAGATAATCAATAGAAAGATAAATCATGGTTGTTATCGTTGGACTGATTGTATTGACTGACATAATGTCAGATATCAAATATGGCTTATTGTGTGATGATAGTATGATGTATGTGTTGATGATGGCAGGTTGGTACTTTTGATATATAGGTTATATATATAATATGATATAGTTGTCTACAGTTTATTTGGTAATAGCGCATTCAAATCGAGAAGCATACATGAAAGCAAAATCTGAACTTGATGCAAACATTCCACAAGAATTACCTGAATATGAATCATATGATATAGAAATGCACAATTTGCCAGTATTTCCGTTTCATGAGTCAAAGAAGTATGATATACTAAATCCAATATTTCTTAGTACGAAAGGATTAGAGCACATGGCATACTTTAAAGTTAATTGGAATAATTACACAGAAGAATTGTCTAAAAAGGCAAATACAGAAAATTGGTCAAATCAAACTTATCCTAATAATGGAATACTCACAAATTACATAGCAAAAACATATGATAAACTAACTAATGAAAAGAAAATTATCATTGGACAAAACTATGCCCTATTTAATACAGGATTATTCACAAAATATTATGAACCAATATATGCTTATCAATCAGGCACAGAAATATCATTTCTTACTGCATACGAATTGGGTGGTATCGGAATAACTGAACGTCCTGAACGAGCAAA